>NZ_QUAE01000001.1:0-481108 GCF_003386945.1 Halobacillus trueperi
CAGGATAGCGGAAGACAGTCTCCCACGGTAAAGGGGTTCGTTTCTCACATGACCGAATGGGGTGGTTGGGAAGCTGCGAGACTCCCGCGGGAATGGATTGGCTGGCGAGACCCCGCAGTGCGAAGCACGAGGAGGCTTGCCGCCATCCCCGCAGGAAAGCGAGTAGCTTCCCAGCCACCCCTGACTCCCAATACGGCGAACGAACCCCAGAATATCTCGAATTCAAGGCTTCCACAATCCTGCCATATTCTACAATAGGACGATTTCTCCTATTTTAAAATGTAACTTATTTCTGTATTGGATGCCAATCAAACAAGGGAATGAAAAAGCCCAAAGGATAGGGATCCTTTGAGCTTTTTGGTCATTCTGACGATTGTCTGATTTCTTCAATCGCTTTTTTACGATCTTCTTGATTAAAGATGGCACTGCCGGCAACGAGGACATCAGCTCCAGCGGCTGTACAAAGTTTAGCCGTTTCTACTTTCACTCCGCCATCGATTTCAATCTCGAAGGATAGCCCTTCTTCTTCCCGCCACTGGGAGATTTGTTCGATTTTCGGTACCACCGAATGGATGAACGATTGACCTCCGAACCCTGGGTTGACTGTCATTAAGAGGACAAGGTCGACATCTTGGAGAATGGGGCGGATTGTTTCTGCTGGAGTAGCCGGGTTGATGACCACTCCTGCTTTTACTCCATGGCTCTTGATCAATTGAATCGTTCTATGGAGGTGAGGACATGCTTCCTGATGAACGGTGATGATATCAGATCCTGCTTTGGCAAAAGCTTCGATGTATTGATCCGGATTTTCAATCATCAAGTGGACATCGAGGGGCAAGTCGGTTACCGGACGAATGTGGTCCACAATTAATGGACCGATTGTAATATTGGGTACAAAGTGTCCGTCCATGACGTCCACGTGGATATAATCCGCTCCTCCACGTTCGACATCCTTGATTTCTTCTCCAAGTTTCGAAAAATCAGAAGCTAGAATGGATGGTGCAATTTTAGTCATGTTTAATACCTCGGCTTTCTATTCTGTATTTCATTTAAAAATTGTAAGTAATGCTCGTACCGCTGATCGGAAATTCCCCCGTTCTCTACGGCTGATTTCACCGCGCACTTCGGTTCTTTATGGTGCAGACAACCTCTGAATTTACAATCATTCTGTACCTCTACGAACTCAGGGAAACACTCAGCTAGTTGATCAAGTTCCAATTCCCCGAATTCCAGTGAACTGAAGCCAGGAGTATCCGCCACAAGACCTTCCGCTATTTCATAAAGTTCTACGTGACGTGTCGTATGTTTCCCGCGGCCTAAACTTTTTGAGATTTCATCTGTATCAATGGAGAGTCTAGGGTCGATTGAATTGAGCAAGGACGATTTTCCGACGCCGGACTGGCCGGCGATCACCGTTGTACGGCCAGCCAGGTGAGATTGAATTTGGTCCATAGCTTCCGTATCGTCTACAGCAGATAAAATGACCGGATAGCCGATTTTTTCATACAGTGTTTTGTAGCTTTCCATCACTTCCATTTGTTGTTCATCCAGCTGATCCACCTTGGAGATGACGATAAAAGGCTCAATCCTCTTCTCTTCCACAAGGACGAGGAAGCGATCCAGTAATAAAGCATTGAAATCCGGGTGAACGGCAGAAGTTACGATTAACGCTTGATCAACATTCGAAATCGGAGGCCTTACCAACTCATTTTTTCTGTTTTCGATGGATAATATATATCCTTCTTCCTTATTTTCCGCCTTGAATTCTACGAGATCACCAACCAAAGGAGTGACTTTCTTTTTACGGAAGTTTCCACGCCCCCGGCATTGGTAGACCTCTCCTTCACAAAGGACATAATAGAACCCGCTCAATGATTTAATAATTTTTCCTACTGGCATTTTTTCACCTCTTAATACGCTACTTCCACTTCTTCTTGATAGACTTCTCCATCTCTCATTACCCGGTAGGTCGCTACTTCGCCCGGCTCAATCGTTAAGGTAATTTCAAAAGTCTTCGTCTCGGTAATCGTTTCATTGATCACAGGCGTACTTTCGTCTCGATTGGCATCATTCACGTAAATTAATACTTCCTGACCCTCGGGTTCTGTCTGTTCGCCTTCTTGCTCGCCATCCCCTTGGCCTTCTTCATCATTCGTTTCCGGTTCATACGGAACTTCAATAGAAACGGTTTCATCTCTCGGGGGTTTTGGCTCAGGTCCTTTAGAAATAACTAAGTTAACGGTAGCCCCCTGCTCTACTTCCGTTGAAGCAGCTGGGTCCTGACTGATCACAATTCCTTCTGGCACTTGTTCTGAGTATTGATAAGTGATATTAGATTCTAGGTTATTACTTTCCAAGGACCTCACTGCGAAACTTTCATTAGCACCAACTAATTCTGCCAAGTCTATCGTTTCTTCACCAGAGCTTACACGGAATGATACCGTTGTATCCTCTGGAATGACACTACTTCCTGCGCTTGGGCTCAGGTGTGCGATGATTTCGCCTTTCGGTACATCACTACTCGTTTCTTCGTATGAATCAACTTTCTCATAACCTTTTTCTTCCAACTCTTCTTTCACCCGATCGAAATCCTGTCCTGTATAATCCGAAAACTCTACTCTCTCTTTTCCATTGCTAATATAAACTGTAACATTTGACTCTTCTTTTACCGTCATCCCTGCTTCAGGATCTGTTTCAATGACATCGCCCTCTTCCACATCATCAGAAAAACGTGTTTCTCTTGTCACAGTAAGGTTCAAGTCACTGAGTTCACTATAAGCCGTCTCATACTCTTCTCCTGCAAGATCAGGTATCTCCACGTCTGCAGGTTGAATGATGCCAGGGATTGTGAATAATGCCACGAGTCCCCCGATCAATAACAATAGTATAACGGTAAGAATCCACGGCCATACTTTCCGCTTTTTCTTTGTCTTTTTCTCGGCAGTCGGTTGGTCAGATGGAGCTGTTTCCTTAAAGGTTTTTGTCGACGATGTCGGGGGTGGGCTGACAGGTTTGTGATCACTAGTATTGATAATCGTATCTTCATCAGGTGAATCGCCGTAGGCTTCATTCGTAATGACAGGGATCGCTTTGGTTTTTTCTTCATCCCCTTCATCAGGTAATGTAAAAACCGGCTCATCCGCCCGGTAAGGTTCGAGAGAAGTTTCAATATCATGTTCCATTTCTAACACTGATTCATATCGATGAAACGGATCTTTGGCCGTCGATTTCAGAACGATATTTTCGACACTTTGAGGCAAGTCGGCATTCCATCTTTTCAAGGAAGGCGTTTCATGCTGAAGGTGTTTCAAGGCAATCGAGACGGGAGATTCTCCTGAAAAAGGGAGCCTCCCCGTCAGTAATTCGAAAAAAACAATGCCGAGTGAATAGACATCGGATTTTTTTGTCGCCATCCCGCCCCGCGCTTGTTCCGGCGATAGATAATGAACAGAGCCAAGCACAGAATTGGTCTGAGTCAGCGCCGTCGCACTTAGGGCCATCGCAATTCCGAAATCCGTCACTTTCACATGACCGTAATGATCAATAAGAATATTCTGCGGTTTGATATCTCTATGAACGATTCCATTATCATGCGCATGAGCGATTGCTGATGCAATCTGCCTCATAATATCCACCGCTTCAGACACATCGACTGGACTATGTTGTTGAATATACTGCTTCAACGTCATTCCATCGACAAACTCCATCACCATAAAATAAATGTCGTCTTCTTCTCCGACATCATAAATGTTGACGATATTAGGATGAGAGAGACTCGTAGCTGATTGCGCTTCTCTATGAAAGCGGGCAATAAACTCCTCATCATTTCCATGTTCCAGTCGTAATACTTTAATGGCAACATCCCTGTCTAGAATCGTGTCATGAGCAAGGTAGACATTCGCCATACCGCCGCCACCGATCATCTCTTGTACACGATAACGGTCATTAAGGAGACGGTTATTCAACATTATTCCGCACCTTCTTTCTGGTCGGAAGAAGGATGATGGTGCACGACTGCAAGCGTAATATTATCTTCCCCTCCACGTTCATTCGCAAGATCGATCATCTGCTGCGTAAACGATGACCATTCCCCTTCGAATGATTTCAATTCACTTAATTCTTCATCACTCACCTTATTGGTTAATCCGTCTGTACATAGAAGAAGGCGGCCATTCTCTTCGAATTCCATCGTTTTCACATCTGCTGTCAAATCAAATTCTGTCCCAAGTGCTTTTAATAATACGTTTTTTCTAGGGTGATGCTCCGCCTGCTCTTCGGTAATCTGACCTGAACGGACAAGTTCGTTCACTAAGGAATGATCCTCAGTAATCACTTTGAAGCCATAGGCATTAGCAAAATAACAGCGGCTGTCTCCAATGTGCCCGACCGTTGCGAATTCTTTTGTACATAGTGCCACAACCACGGTTGTTCCCATCCCTGCACATTCTTCATGGTCATTGGCATAGGATTTAATTTCATTGTTCGCAGAGCGCACCGCTTCTTTAATCCATTTTTCAGCTTCATCAGGAGTCTCAATGAGCTTGGCTTCCTGCCATTTTTTATGTAAGTGTGATGTCGTCATCTGGCTGGCTACATCACCGGCCTGGTGTCCGCCCATTCCGTCGGCTACAATGGCGAGGACTTGGCCTGCATCGTTTTTGAAAACCCCGCCGGCATCCTCGTTATGAATTCTGACTTTCCCCTGATCTGTCTCGTAATAACCTATCATGGTCTCACCTGCCTCATATTTATAACTTCGATCAAACATGGGGGTTGATTCTTAGGTAGTATTCCTCTTTTCGCCTTAATGGGAAGGAATCGCAGCTTCCTTCCCAAGGCTTTATTTTCCATTTCTGAAATGTGTCACTTCTTTCGCAACCGGGTCAAGAAAAATCCATCCGTATCCCATTCTTGAGGGAAAAGCTGAAGGCCTGTTTCGGAAAGACCCTGGGATTCTTTAAGAGCTGGTGGTAGCTCCTCGAAGAAGGATGGATCTACTTCAAAGTCCGGGTGCTCTTTTAAAAAATGCTGGACGGCTTCCTCATTTTCATGACGGTCGACCGTACATGTACTATAGACGAGCTTTCCTCCAGGCTTTAATAGTGGTGCAGCTTCTCTCAATAAATTATCCTGAATGTTTCTTAGAGAGAAAATATCTTCTTCTTTTTTATGGTATTTAATATCCGGTTTTCCTCGTAAAACTCCAAGGCCGGAACAAGGCGCATCAAGTAAGATGCGGTCAAAGGCGCCAGGAGCATGTTTTTCTCCCAGCTTCCTGGAATCTGCCTGACTGGCGGTAATTGATGTGAGCTGCAACTGTTCGGCCTTTTTGCTCACCAGTTTCGCTTTTTTCTCATGCAAGTCATAGGCAACGACTTCCCCCTGGTCCTCCATCTTTTCAGCGATATGGGTGGTTTTACCTCCAGGAGCGCTGCAGGCATCCAGCACAGTCAGTCCCTTTTCAAGATCCATCATTTCCGCTACAAGCATGGAACTCTGGTCTTGAACGGTCACGTACCCTTCTTGGAAAAGAGGATGAGAGAGAATCGCCCCTTCAAGAACGAGGAAGCCTTGAGGAGATAGTGTGCTCTCTTCGACTTTGAAGCCATCCTCTTGCAGCTGTTTCATCGCTTCTTCCCGAGAAATCCTAAGCGGCTGGACTCTCAGAGACATAGGAAGGTGCTGATTGTTTGCTTCACACATTGCTTTCGTCGTTTCAAATCCGTACTGATCGACCCAGCGATTGACGAGCCATTGAGGATGACTGGTTTCAATCGCCATTCGCTCTACAGGATCTTCGATTTTATCCAGGCTCTGGACTCCTTTGCGCTGGACGTTCCGAAGCACGCCGTTCATGAATGAAGAAATCCCCTTATGTCCCCGTTTCTTTGAAATTTCAACGGCTTCATGGATGATCGCATGATCCGGTACTCTTTCCAGAAAAATCATCTGGTAAACAGACATATAAAGAAGCCAGCGTACCCATGGCTTTATTTTCTTCTGTTTGGCGATGTAAGGCTGGATGGAATAGTGGATCAAATCCCGCCGTTGGAGTGTTCCGTATACGATTTCAGTTAACAGGGCTCCATCTTGTCTGGAAAGCTTTTGTTTAGAAATCTCCCGGTCTAATAAAACGTGACTGAATCCGCCCTGCTCACCAATTCGAGTAAGAAGATCAAGGGCTGACTCTCTTAATGCATATTTAGTCATGCGCCTCACCCAGACGTTCTCCGACCTGTAAGGACTGACCAGCACCATTAATAAACGCCTGCCCGTCCATCTTTTTCTTTCCGGAAGGTTGGAGAGAAACGACCTTCACGGCTTTGTTTCCACCCGTTGTGACAAGGAAGCCATCTTCTTCGATTTTGACCACTGTTCCAGGTGCTTCCTCAAACGTATCTTCCATTTTTTCAATCCACCAGACTTTCATCGGCTTGCCATTCCAATAGGTATAAGCGACCGGCCATGGATGAAGTCCACGTACATGGTTATAGACCGTCTGTTGATCTTTGCTCCAGTCGATGAGCTCCTGCTCCCTTTTGATATTGGAAGCGAAAGTGACTTTGGACTCATCCTGCTCTTCCGGGGTAATATCTCCGCTCAATAACTTCGGCAGTGTGTCCGCCAACAACTCCGCTCCTGCTACGGAAAGTTTATCATGCAGCGTCCCGACATGGTCCTCGTCTTCAATCGGGACGGTGACTTTTGAAAGCATGTCCCCTGCATCGAGACGTTTGACCATATACATGATGGTGACGCCTGTCTCTTTCTTCCCTTCGAGGATGCTGTAATGAATCGGTGCCCCCCCTCTGAATTCAGGCAGTAAGGATGCATGGACATTGATACATCCGTGCTTAGGCTCCTGGAGTAAAGCTTCTGGTAAAATTTGACCGAAGGCAGCGGTTACGATCAAGTCGGGATCGTAAGCAAGAACTTCTTTATATTCTTCTTTGATTTTTTCTGGTTGAAATACAGGAATTCCGTGTTTTTCCGCTGCTACTTTGACAGGAGGAGGGGTCATTGTTTTTTTTCTCCCTTTCGGACGGTCCGGTTGAGTAATTACAAGGACAACCTCATACCCCTCTTCAATAATGCGGTCAAGGACAGGTACGGCGAAATCCGGTGTCCCCATGAATGCGATTCGTGTCATGACTTTGTTGCTCCCTTCTTGCTTACATCAGCTGATACGGTTGGAAATCCACCGTAATCTGCAAACCATTTTCTTGTTTCATTTCATCTTCGTAATAGTGCAATATCCGTTCAACGAATTTTCGCTGCTCAGGTTCCTTCTTGTATTTTATCATGCATTGATAGCGATATCTATTATTGATCCTGGTGAGCGCAGAAGGAGTAGGCCCGAGAACATAGGATTGATCGGAAAGCTTCTGCTGCATGAACATGGTGATTTTCTGTGTCACTTCCTGCACTTTCAATTGGTTTGGATGTGAAATAGTGAAAAGTGTCAAGAAGAAGTATGGAGGATAGCGGAAAGCTTTCCTCAATTTCATTTCTTCATTGAAAAATTGTTCGTAATCATACTGGCTGGCCAGTTCAATACTATAATGTTCCGGTGTGTACGTTTGGACGACGACCTCTCCAGGCTTCTCATGTCTTCCTGCCCTTCCGCTTACCTGTGTGATTAATTGGAACGTTTTTTCTGATGCACGGAAGTCAGGAAGGTTGAGAAGCGCATCGGCAGCGAGTACACCAACAAGGGTGACATTTCCGAAATCCAGACCTTTAGCAATCATTTGCGTGCCAAGGAGGATATCCGCCTGTCCTTCTCCGAATTTTTTAAGGAGCCGTTCGTGTGCCCCTTTCCTTCTTGTCGTGTCGACGTCCATGCGGATCACGCGTGCTTCCGGGATTAACTCCTGAAGCGCTTCTTCCACTTTTTGAGTCCCTGTACCGAAATAACGGATCGTTTTGCTTTCACATTCCGGACATTCTGTAGGCATAGGTTCTTCATGGGAACAATAGTGGCATTTCAAACGATTCTGCCTCTTATGAAACGTAAGCGCAATGTCACAGTGCGGGCACTCACTGACATGGCCGCAATCCCTGCACATGACAAAGGTCGAATAGCCTCGTCTGTTCAGAAAAAGCACGACCTGCTCCCCGCGGGAAAGTCTTTCTTCGATTTTTTCCTTCAACATGATGGAAAACATGGAACGGTTTCCGTTATGAAGTTCCTCTCTCATATCGACGAGATCCACGGCCGGCATCACCGACTCATTCATCCGCTTTTTCATGGTCAACAGCTGATAATTGCCTTTGACAGCCCTGGCATAACTTTCGAGAGCCGGTGTGGCACTACCTAAAACGACAGGGCATTGGTGGGTTTTCCCTCTCTCAATGGCAACATCCCTCGCATGGTAACGTGTCCGGTCTTCCTGCTTGTAACTCGTTTCATGTTCTTCATCGATGATGATCAAGCCAATGTTAGTAAACGGGGCAAAGATCGCAGACCTTGCTCCAACAACGACTTGAACCTCTTTACGCTGGATTTTCCGCCATTCGTCGTACTTTTCCCCGGCTGACAAAGCACTGTGAAGGACGGCGACTTTTGAGCCGAACCTTCCTTTGAAGCGTTCAACCATTTGCGGAGTCAAAGCTATCTCAGGAACAAGCATGATGGCTTCTTCGCCTTTATCAATTACTTCTTGGATAGACTGCAAATACACTTCCGTTTTACCACTACCGGTCACTCCATGAAGAAGAAAAACATCATGGACGTTTTCTTCGATAGTCTTAAGGATCGGCTGGATAGCTGTTTCCTGTTCTGCTGTCAGAGGGAACGGCTGCGTACGTTCGAAGTCGCGATCACCATAAGGGTCCCTGAAAACTTCCTGCTTGAATTCACGAATAACCCCCTGTTCGATGAGCGGCTTCAAAGAGGCAGGTGTAGTGGATATCACATCCAGAAGCCTCTTCTTTTCTATCGCATCCGGATACTCGAGGAAATACTCGACAATGGTGCGCTGTTTTTTCGCCTGCGGGGATAGATCTTCAAGCTTCTCCTCTAATTCCATCGGATTTAAATTAGGTTGGACCATCGTCATTGTCTTCTTCGTTTCCCGACTTTTCACTTCATAATGGACATCAACGTCTCCATCATTCATGTGTTTGCGGAGTGTATGATACCCGATGCCCGACTTCTCGAATTCTTCAAAATCCACAACCGCTCGTCCATCAAATAGAGGGTCGAGTTCAGAGCCGAGGGGTTCTTCGGTCAGCTTCCACAACTCTTTGCGATATTTAGCTTTCATCACCTGTGGGAGCATAACCTGCAGACAGGAAATATAGTAGCTCAGCGTATTTTTCGATAACCATTTTCCGAGTTGAAGGAGTTCTTCCGTTAACGTTGGAATGACATCAAGAACATCAGTGATTTTTTTCACGGACGAAAAGGAACTTGTTTCGGAAAGCGAGACGACATACCCTAAAATTTTGCGCGGTCCGAATGGCACGATGACTCGTACCCCCGGCTGAACGATCCCTTCGAATTTTCCGGGTATTTTATAATCGAAAGGTCGGTTCGTATTTTGCGAGGGTACATCAACGATTACGTTTGCAATCAAAGGGTTTCACTCTCCATCTCACCACTGGCCACCATGAGAATGTTTTCAGCGAGCTCCTCTTTGCTCATCAACGGGTATGTCATTTCTTCTCCTCGTTTGGTAATAAACAAGGAGGCATTGGTGTCGGTTCCAAACCCTGAACCCTCTTCGGATACATTATTAATGACAATGGCATCGAGGTTCTTTTTATCCATCTTCTGTCTACCATACTTCTCCACATCTGTCGTTTCTGCAGCAAATCCAATTAAGTATTGATGTTCTTTGCGATCTCCAAGTTCCATGAGAATATCCTTCGTCCGCTCCATCTCGACGACATAGTCCCCTGGTTTCTTCTTCATCTTTTGATCGTACGTTATTTTCGGACGATAATCGGCTACCGCTGCCGACTTGATGACAAGGTCCTGATCAGGATAAGCTTTCAACACTTCGTCATACATTTCCTGAGCGGACGTAATTTGGATTACATGCACGCCAGCTGGAGGTCCTAAGGCTACCTGCCCTGAAATAAGTGTCACTTCAGCGCCAAGTTGTTTAGCTTTTTTCGCTAACGCATACCCCATTTTACCCGTCGATGGATTCGTGAAATAACGTACCGGATCGATCTGCTCGCGGGTAGGACCTGCGGTTATGAGTACTTTTTTACCTTTAAGAGGCTGAGGCCGTTGATATTCTTTCCGGAGCACTTCGACAATCGATTCAGGCTCCTCCAACCGTCCTTTCCCTACATAGCCACATGCAAGATAACCTTCCCCGGGCTCGATAAACCGGAAGCCCCAGTCCTCCAGCTGCTTTAAGTTCTTCATAACAGCCGGATGACTGTACATATGGACATTCATCGCTGGAGCGATGTAAACAGGTGCCTCGGTCGCAAGTAAGGTCGTCGAGAGCATATCATCGGCGAGACCATTCGCGAGCTTTCCGATCACGTTTGCCGTCGCGGGGGCGATTAAGAAAAGGTCCGCCCAGTCAGCGACATCGATGTGCTGGATTTGAGAAGAATCTTGTTCATCGAAGGTATCGGTATAAACAGGCTGTCTGGACAAAGCCTGAAAAGTAGTCGGGGCTACAAATTTTTGCGCGCTGTCAGTCATGATTACTTTAACAACGGCCCCTGCTTGGACGAGTTTGCTTGTTAAAGCGGCTGCTTTATAGGCGGCGATTCCACCTGATACTCCTAAGACGATCTTTTTTCCATTCAACATCTAAAGAGACCCCTTTGCTTAAAAAATGTTGGCACTAAAACACGTAGGAAAAGCCGCGCTGATTCAATGAAGAAGCGCGGCTTTTCCTACGTCGTTTCGATGTTCTTATGTGGTTTCTGTTCGTTCTTGGATTTCATCCGCTTCAATATAGTTCAATTTGCCATCGCGGATCTCTTCAAGCGCCACGCCCACTTGCTGGTGGGATGTCGGATGATCGATCATAGGCGCTGCTCCTTGTTTCAATTCACGCGCTCTTCTTGCAGACAGCGTTACGAGTGTATATTTGGATTTGATTTGTTTCTGTAGGGAATCAATGGACGGTTCTAACATCATGATTATTCATCCTCCAATGCTTTTTTATATTGATGGGCGACACGTTCACGTTTGCAGTGTTCACTGGCAACGATCGATTTCACTTTCGTTACAGCATTGTCAATCTGATCGTTCACGACGACATAATCATACGCATCCATCATATCAATTTCTTCTTTCGCTGCTTTCAAGCGGTTTTTCACTTTGTCTTCCGTTTCTGTGCCACGGTTGACAATCCGGTCTTTCAATTCTTCCAAAGAAGGTGGAATCAAAAAGACGAACACGCCTTCAGGGAAGTTCTCCCTTACTTTGAGAGCTCCCTGGACTTCAATTTCCAAAAAGACATCTTTGCCTTCGTTCAATGTCTGCTCTACGTATTGACGGGGTGTTCCATAATAGTTTCCCACATATTCCGCATGTTCAATCAATTGGCCTTGACTGATTAATTTCTCGAACTCATCTCTCGATTTGAAAAAATAATCGACGCCGTCCACTTCACCTTCACGTGGATCACGAGTCGTCATGGATATAGAATAGCGCAAATCTGTCGACTGTTCGAATAATGCTTTACGTACCGTTCCTTTTCCGACACCTGATGGGCCGGAAAGGATGAATAAAATACCTTTCTGATCAATCACTGCAAAAAGTCCTCCTAGTTTTCATCTGAGATCTCGTCGTTACTGATGACACGCTGTCCGACGGTTTCCGGCTGGACGGCTGAAAGGACGACATGATCACTATCTGTAATAATGACCGCACGCGTTCGACGGCCATATGTAGCATCTACTAATTTATTATTGTCACGGGCGACCGTGATGATACGTTTGATCGGAGCGGATTCAGGCGAAACAATAGAAATAATACGATTCGCAGATACGACGTTTCCAAAACCGATGTTGATTAATTTCAAGCTCAAAGCTGACTCCTCCTTCTTCTGACCAAGCACTTTCATGACTACCTCTATTATATGAAAAAACTAGGCATAAACACAATTGTTATTCGACATTTTGTACTTGTTCTTTCACCTTTTCAATCTCGCTTTTCAAATTCACAACCATTTCAGTCATTTTGCTGTCATTGGATTTCGATCCGATCGTATTCACTTCACGGTGCATTTCCTGCACAATGAAATCGAGTCGTCTTCCAACAGGCTCTTCAATCGAAAGGGTGTCTTCAAATTGGATGAAGTGTGACTGTAGTCTCGTCAACTCTTCGGTGACGTCCCCTTTCTCTGCAAGCAAAGCGACTTCCTGGAGGATTTTTGTTTCATCGGGCCGGATTTGTTCTTTCGTGTATTCTTCCACACGGGTCCGAATCCTCTCTTTATACTCTTCGATTACCATCGGTCGCCTTTCGCCCAGGCTGCTCAGCCATGACCGCACTTTTGCGATACGTTCTTCAAGATCTTCATATAATTCGTGACCTTCTTTCGTCCGCATCTCTACCAGTTGTGTGGCAGCATCATCCATGGCCTCTAATAAAGCCATTTTCAATTCATCCGAATCGGTTTCTATCTCTTTTTCCGAAAAAACATGGTCTAACTTGGATACCATATCAATAGATATATCCCCCGTCAAATCGTAGCGGCGCTGTATATCCTTCAAGCGGACTAAATATTGATCGACAATTTCCCAATTGACATCGATTTTCTTTTCAAACAATTCTTCTCCTTCGATCGTTACAAAGATATCAACGCGACCCCTGGATAATCGGCCTTTAACGACTTGTTTCAGCCGATCCTCCAAAAACAGTAATGAACGGGGCATCTTGGTTGTTATATCCAAAAAACGATGATTCACCGACCGAATCTCCACATGAACCTTTGTTTCACCGACTTCCACCGTACTCTTCCCATAACCTGTCATACTTTTTAACAATAAGATCATCACCTGTATGTAAAATGAATGCAACACCTATTTTAGCAAAATGTTGGATGGTGTTGCGAATGTTTGGCTTTCCCTGATGAAAATTCTTAGAATAACGAGCTTTACTCATGCTATACTTCTAACAGTAGAGAGGTGAAGACGATGTCTTTTGACGGAATTGTAACCCGGGCGATCACGAACGAATTGAATGAAACGATCCAGTCCGGACGTATTATGAAAATTTATCAGCCAACTGAAACGGAGCTCGTATTTACGGTCCGTTCCAATCGCAAAAAACACACGCTATTGTTGTCCGCACACCCAAGCTATGCTCGCTTCCATTTGACGGACGATCAATACCATAATCCTAAAGAACCACCGATGCTGTGTATGCTTCTCAGGAAACATTTGGTCGGAGGGTTTATTGAACGAATAGAACAGGTGGACATGGAAAGAATTGTAAAGTTTCATATCCGGACCCGCAACGAAGTCGGCGATGAAACAATGAAAACACTCATTATTGAAGTGATGGGAAAACACTCCAACATTCTGCTTGTCGACGAAGAAGAAGGACACATGCTCGACAGCATCAAGCATCTGCCCCCTTCCCAAAACCGGCACCGGACGATTATGCCCGGCCAGCCCTATAAACTCCCACCGGAACAAGGGAAAATCAACCCTGTTGACCTTGAACCAGAAGCATTCATCAGGAAGTTGGACTTTAACTCAGGCAAGATGGATAAACAAATCTTGAATGTGGTGATGGGTTTTTCACCAATGATGACGAAGGAAATTGTACATCGGGCCGGACTCGGTGGTTCCCAAGCCGTTAAGGAAGCTTACCGGGAGATTAGAGAAATCATCCTCAACCATGAGTATGATCCACAGATCCACCGGGCAGAAAAAGAGCAGTTTTACGTCATTCCGTTGCACGCTTTTTCAGATGATGTTGAAAAATTCGATAGCGTCAGTGCGATGCTGGATGATTATTATTCTGGGAAAGCTGAGCGTGACCGTGTCAAGCAGCAAGCAGGAGATCTCCACCGTTTCTTGAAGAATGAACGGGATAAAAACAAACGTAAAATTAAGAAACACGAAACCACGCTGAAGAAATCCGAATCTGCGGAAGAGTATCAAAAGCTCGGCGAACTTTTGACTGCACACATGCATATGGTCAAAACAGGTGATGAATCGGTGACGGTCATTGACTACTACGACCCCGACCAGTCAGAAATGACGATCGAACTCAACCCTAATAAAACACCGAGTGAAAATGCACAAAACTATTTTCAAACGTACGCAAAACTGAAAAAATCCAAAGAAGTTGTACAAAAGGAAATACAAAAAGCAGAAGATGAAATCCTTTATTTCGATCGTCTCATTCAACAAGTCGAAACAGCAAGAGAAGAAGATATCGAAGAAATTCGGGAAGAACTGCGTGAGCAAGGTTATTTGAAGAAAAAGCCGGCGACGAAAGGGAATCGTAAAAACAAACCACAAAAGCCGAAGCCGGAAAGTTTTGAATCGACGGATGGAACATTGATTTACGTTGGAAGAAACAACAAACAGAATGAATATTTGACGAATCGTATGGCGAACAAAATGGATATTTGGCTGCATGCCAAAGATATTCCCGGGTCCCATGTGGTCATCAGAGATGAAGAACCGAGCGAAGATACGTTGTTTGAAGCCGCACAGCTTGCTGCAAACTTCAGTAAATCAAGCAAATCCTCCTCGGTTCCGGTGGACTACACGCGGATACGTCATGTGAAAAAGCCGTCAGGAGCAAAGCCAGGTTTCGTTACGTATGACCAACAGCAGACGTTGTTCGTCACACCAGATGCTGCCTTCATCAAACGGTTAAAGAAAAGAGACTGAATCATGATCCCTGTGCCTATAATTGGTACAGGGATTTTTACATACCACAGGACGGATAACAAATAATAGGAAGGCAACTGAATCTGATCAAGGAGGTTGCTGATATGCCGAAGAATTCAAAATCAAAACGTAATCCGAAAAAGAGCAGAGATGCTGTTCAACCAGCTACGGGAGAAGAACGAATTACAATCTCCAAAGCTGGCGAAGGTCCTTACGACCGTAACAGATAAACGAAAAGCAGCACGTGGGATCCCACGTGCTGCTTTTAACCTTCCAAACGTTCCACTGTCTCCAGTCCCATTCTTTCTCCGACAACAAGCAAAGCTTGATTGATTTTCCAAATATAAAACAGGTGATGAACAATATCCCCATGGCCTTCTTTGTGTCCTGGTGCAAACCGCTCAATCATTTCCCGCTCATGTTGTAGCTTAAACAGTTGTCCACTCATTACTTCCCCATTCATGACCGCCATGATTGTGCGAATGTTATGCTTGTACACCTCTTCCGTTCGCTTGAGGCCCTCCGTGATTTCTTCGGAATGATGAAAATCCTTTTGATACGTAGATGCCACTAACTGTTTCGCATAATAATTGATAGCGGTAAACGACATCAGTAACCGAGGAATACCTGAGTATTTATTAGCTCCAGGTCTTTGCAGGGCAGGTTTTGCATCCTCTTCAAGCAGCTGAATCTTTTCATCCATCTGAAAAGCAAGATCCGCCAGCCCTTTCATGCTCTCTGAACGGCGGAAATTTTGAATATAGGACAGGACATAATTCTCAAGAACCTCTAAGTACTCCACCAGCTGCTCCTTCATTTTATCCAGCGTTCGTGTAGGGAAAATGAATGCGGCAGCCGCTAGTGCAATGCCTGCTCCTACAATGGTATCAACCACCCTGGCAAGGAGCAATGCATAACTGATCCCTCCCAACATGAGGTCATACATAAAAGCAATGAGCATTGTGATGAACATACTCATCACAGTGTAGGACACAGGAAGCGTATAAAAAGCAAAAAAGATGACCGCAAAGATGAGACCAACTTCCAGTTCAGACTGCCCTGACACAGACTTTGCCAAAAAGAAACCAATAATGGCTCCTGCTACTGTTCCGATCGACCTTTCCAAACCCTTCAGATATGTGCGCCCAACGGTTGGTGTCCCTAATTGGACGATAAACGTCGTTAACAACACCCAGTATGGCTGTATAGGAGAAATCAAATGACCTACAATCACTGCGATCGTTCCGGCAATCACCGATTGAATCGCCTTTTTCGTTGAAGGCTCCATCCCCTTATTTTCATCTTCCTCTTCTGCTGCTTCCTTTTCTTCGGACCATTCATCACCGGGGACGTCTTCGCCACTGTATTTAATGGCGAGGGCTCCTTCCGTCACATGCGTAGCGATCGCCTCAATTCGGCGGAGCAGATACAGCCACCCCTCAGGCCTCGTTTCATGTTCACCAAACCTTTTATCAATTATGTCTCTTAAAGAAAGAATCACACGTTCGGCTTCAGCCAGGTGCTTCTCTTCCTGTTCCATTTTAAGAACTTCTGCCTTCTGCAACGTAAGAATGAGGCGGGAGAGAATTGGACGCAGTTCTTCTGTCTCAAGCGCTCCTCTTTCTTTCAATTTCTCCAAACTATCCGAAAGGGTCATCACGAACATCGCCGTATCGAACACATATAACCGTAATTGTTCCGTACGAACCCCCGGCCAGACGTCCCTAATATTCTGTGAGTTCAAGTCTGTGGATACGTGATTGGCATAATCCCTCAGCTTTTTCACGTTTTCCGTCAGTTTTTTAGAACGGATCTGGTTGATATCAGGATCCTCAACGACTTCTGCCAACAGTTCGAAAGTCAGGTTCGCCTGCCTATGAAAAGATTGGACACTACGCTTAAGCTGCTGTGCAGTGTCTCGGAAAATGATGAAATTATATAGAAAAGCGTAGCTGATGCCTATACAAATCGCACCGTAAAACCAAGGGAATTGTGCTGGAGGAAGTTTTAAAAAGGAAGAAAAATAAACGGTTATAAAACCGATCATACCTAAAGAAAAATAACGACTACCGAATTTAGAAAAATAAAAACTGCAAAAGATGATCAAGATCATTAACGTGGATACGAGAACGGCACTCCATGAAAGCAGAGATCCAAGCGTCACTCCGCAGATGGCCGATAAAGGAAGCAAAAGTGTTGTCCCCTGCTTTTCCTTTTTGGTATCATCCATAACCGCCATGATGCCCAGGAGCCCACAGACGCCTGAAATGATCGCCGGAAGAAGCGGATCCTGTCCGAACAGGTTCAATACCAGTAAGGTAGTGAAAACAGCCGAAATCACACTGAGCGTCGCTTTTCCTGCCTGCTGCAGCCGTTTATGCCCGGGATCTGACGCCAGCATTCTCTTCAACCAATACGATTGTCTTCCTATTTCATACATTGAATATCTCCTCCTCTCTTATGTTTTCCATGTGGCATATCGATTCCATCTATAAAGTAAATGATCACTTCTCTATATGTACGCACATCCTACTTACCCTTTCCCTTACATGAGCAAGGATAGTATAGATAGAGATAAATTATAGAGCGCTCTCTTCCATCTGTCAAAAGGAAAACCTGCTTTCTTAAGCTTTTATCTGATTGTCTTTAATTGCTATTTACTTATTTAGCAAAATGGCAGTATTCTTGAAGACTCAGTTTCGAGACTTTTGAGAGTGGATAGGGGCTGCGGGGAATAGCTCGCTTTCCGCGGGAGCGCGGTGAGCCTCTTCGGACTGCGTCCTGCGGGGCCTCACCATGCACTTTTTTCCTCTTCTATATCCGGTTCCGGCGCCTAGCGGCTAGTGAGACTTCCCTCGCTTCTGTACGATAAGTCAACATCGAATCACTCCGTTCTTCGTGTTTCCTTTATCTCCGCCAGCTCAGTCCAGTCCATACGCCGCTGATCGAGGCGCCTGCACACTTAAGGTAGGAGTCTCCCCATTCCCCTCCGCCCCTTTGCCATGGAAGATTCTCGAAACCACTTCTGGAAAAATCAGCTTATATGATTGAGGGAAGTGGATAATATAACCCCCTCCACAGCTGGCATACACAACGTAAAAGCTTGATACAGAGCGCTTTATGCATGCTTAGGAGAGAAGAGTGGGAGAAACTCCTTCTCGGTATAGGGGTTCGTTTCTCCCTTATATGGAATGGGGTTGTTGGGAAGCTGCGAGACTCCCGTGGGAGAAGGAGATAGGCGAGATCCCGCAAGGCGATAGCCTGAGGAAGCTCGGCGCTCCCCCACAGGAAAGCGAGTAGCTTCCCAACAACCCCTGACTCCAAATACGGCAAACGAACCCCGGTTATCTTGAAACTGAGTCTTCAAGAAAAGGGAGCTTATCTATAATCATTCATGGATTGCATTGATGTTATTGGATTAAAAAAACCACGATTGAATCGTGGTTTCAGGTTAGAAAATATGCGAATACCGCTATCGATGCAAGATAAGAAAAAATCGCTTGTGCCCAATACCTCCGGCTTTCCCGCTTCAGCATATAAACATTCCACAAAATGAATAAAGCGAGGGAAGCGACTAAACTCAATAAAGGTTCCAAGGACCACATGGACTCCATAAATGCGAATGCCACCCACGTATATAAATAGACAAAACAGGTCAATAAGCCGAGCGAGGCATTCATGAGTATGAAAAAAGAATGTTTTTTTGATTTCATTGACATCACCAATACGCTTTGATGATTTCATCGTACTAGGAGACTGAAGAAATAGCAACTCCTCTATCTGTTAAGAGTTCGTAAAAACATACGGATCCTGTCTCCACTTCATCAATAATTGTTCCTGCTCTTTTTCGATTTGGTTTTCAGTAAGTAACTGCTGAAGAAGCGCTTCATAACTTGTCAGCGATTGATACGAATAACTTTTACCTGTGAACGCATCTTGAGCCGCTTGAAGATTATAGGTGAAGATCGACAGCACTTTAACCACTTCGACACCTTCGTTTTCAAGTGCCTCTGCAGCTTCTATGGACGATTTCCCTGTGGAAATTAAATCCTCAATGACAATCGCTTTTTGCCCTTTTTCAATGTGACCTTCAATCTGATTTCCTTTTCCATGCTTTTTGGCTGAAGACCTGACATAAACCATGGGAAGGTTCAGAAGGTCCGCCACCCAGGCTGCATGGGGAATACCTGCTGTTGCACACCCTGCGATGACGTCTATGGGCCCGAGAGCTTCGATCTTCTTAACAAATGCTTGTGCAATGCTTCTTCTTACTTCAGGGTAGGACATCGTTAAACGATTGTCGCAGTAAATCGGAGACTTTAGTCCGGATGTCCATGTGAAGTAGTTATCGGTTTCAATTTTTACCGCTCCTATGTGAAGCAAGTCACGAATGAGTGTTGATTGACTCATGTTGAAAGGCCTCCTTTATTTTCCTATACATTTCTCTCGGTTTTTCCGCGTCTCGAATTGCTCTACCCACAACCATCGCATCACTACCGTTTTCCCGAGCTTTATCAGGGGTAGCGACCCGTTTCTGATCATGATGTTCTCCACCTGCAAGACGGATACCAGGGGTCAAAGCAGCAAGCGCGGTATTTCTCTTTATGATTTCGGCCTCTTCTACCGAGCAAACGACACCATCCACACCACATTTCTCTGCACGTCCTGCATAGTGCTTGACTACATCAGCCAAGGGGTGGTCGATCAACAGTTCATCCTCCAGCATCTTTTGATCAGAAGAGGTAAGGACGGTGACAGCTAATAAGACAGGAATGTGATCTTGCGCCCCTTCTTGCAAGCCGGTCTTCGCGGCTTTCATCATTTCTTCCCCGCCTTGAGCATGGACGTTCACGACATCGACGTTCATGCCGGCAAGCCCTCTCATTGCACGACGGACCGTTTCTGGAATATCATGCAGCTTCAAATCAAGAAAGATTTCATGCCCCTTTTCTTTCAATTGATGGATGATGCTAGGACCTTCTTTATAAAAAAGCTCCATGCCCACTTTAACCGGGATGCCCGTAAGTTGGTGACGCTCCAAAAAGTCCAGTGCCTCATTTCCCGTTTGGAAATCAAGAGCGAAGTAGAGAGGTTTCAATTTTTTCATCATGAGCACCTCCAATCACTTGCTCTACGCTTGAAAACCCGTAGCGCGAAAGAGTAGCCGGCAATTCTTCAATGATTTCCTTACAGATAAAAGGATTTTTAAAGTTCGCACTTCCGATCGCCACGGCACTTGCACCGGCAAGGAGGTATTCCAATACATCTTCAGCCGTTTCGATCCCGCCCATGCCGATGATCGGGATCGTTACAGCTTGATAAACCTGATGGATCATCCGAATGCTGACCGGTTTGATTGCTGCTCCGGATAGACCTCCAGTTCCATTTGCAATGACAGGTCTTCGGGTTTTAGGGTCAATCCTCATTCCTGTCAGTGTATTAATCATGGAAAGTCCGGATGCTCCAGCCTCTTCAGCCGCTAGCGCCATTCCGACAATGTCGGTTACATTTGGTGACAGCTTCACATAGACGGGCACAACGCTCACATCGACGACATGTCGGATCACTTCTTTAGCTAAGGCAGGCTCGGTGCCGAACTGCACCCCTCCCTCTTTGACATTCGGACACGAGATGTTCAATTCGATAGCGTCCACATAGGGAGAGATTCGCTCGGCAACCTCTACATATTCCTCCACCGTACTCCCAGCGACATTGGCAATGATCGGAAGATGATGATTTTTCAAAAAAGGAATTTCGTCTGAAATGATGCTTTCCACACCAGGGTTTTGCAGGCCGATCGCATTCAGCATCCCACTTGCCGTCTCCGCTACTCGCGGCGTGCCATTTCCGAAGCGCCGTTCCTTCGTAGCTGCTTTCATAATGACGGCTCCAAGGTTGGAAAGATCATAAAATTGAGCGAATTCCTTCCCGAATGCAAAACATCCACTGGCCGGCATCACGGGATTTTTCAAATTCAAACCTGGTAGTTTCACAGATAAATTCATGATAAGACGACCTCCTCGGCCTTGAATACAGGTCCATCACAACAGATGCGCTTGTACCCTTTTTCGTCTTTCGATTCGACGACACAGGCAAAACAAGCGCCGATTCCGCAGCCCATCCGCTCTTCCATAGACAAATATCCTTCTTTATCAGGAAGATGATCCGCCACTGCTTTCAACATAACCGTCGGACCACAGGATAAGTAGTGCTGGTAGTCTTCTTTTACACAAGGAAGAGCATCCGTTACACGGCCGTTCCTTCCTAATGATCCATCTTCTGTCGTCACATGAACTGCTCCAAGAGCTCTGAATTCATCCAGTAAAAAGGCATCCTCCCTGGATCTGAAACCAAGAATACTCGTGACGGCTACTCCGTTCTCTTTCAGCTTCTTCGCTGTGCTGTAAAGTGGAGGCACTCCGATCCCCCCACCAATAATCAGAGCATGGTCAGCATGAATTTGTGATGTCGGAAAGCCTTGACCTCCAGGGCCAAGCACATCTAATTGTTCACCGATCCGCCGATTCGTCAACGCTTTCGTCCCGTCTCCCATGACTTTATAAATTAAAGTCATGGTTTCCTTTGCAGGGTCATAATCTGCAATGGACACCGGGCGTCGCAGGTAGAAGCCATCGATCCTTATATGGACAAATTGACCGGGATCCATGATGTCATGTACCAGATTTCCTTCCAGCACGAGAAGGTGCGTATCTCTCGCAACCTTCTCGTGTTTAAGAATGGTCATGCATTCGTTTTTCATCCTGTCACTCCTTCCATCGGTGTGATTGCACGTGCCGAGAAGGACATCGCATTGATGACATCGACAATGGTTTTGGCCGTGTCCAGGCTTGTTAAGCAGGCGAGTCCATGTTCGACCGCTTCTCTGCGGATTCTGAATCCATCGGATCTTGCACGCATACCTTTGTTGAGCGTGTTGACGACGAATTGGACTTCTCCTTGTTGGATCAGATCGATGACATCACGCTGATCGGAACCCACTTTTCCTACCGCTTCCACAGGAATATCAGCTTCTTCAATGACAGAGGCTGTTCCTTCTGTGGCGAACAATCGAAAGCCCAGCTCAAAGAATGTCTTCGCAATGTCCAGCATCTCTGATTTATCTTTGTCAGCAACGGTCAACAAGACAGACCCTTGTGTCGGTATCTTCAACCCTGCTGATGTCATTCCTTTGTAAAGGGCTTTTTCTAATGTTTGGTCATACCCGATGACTTCACCGGTCGACTTCATTTCAGGCCCGAGTGTCGTATCAACACTTCTAAGCTTTTCAAAAGAGAACACAGGTACTTTGACATAGACACCATTTGGCTTTGCAGCGACCCCGGATGTGTACCCTTCGTCTTTCAACGTTTTGCCTAATAAAACCTTCGTCGCAAGTCGCGCCATCGGTACGCCGGTGATTTTACTCAGGAAAGGTACCGTCCGGCTTGCTCTAGGGTTCACTTCAAGGACGTAGGCGGTCCCTTTGTAAACGACGAACTGGATGTTGATGAGCCCTTTCATATTCAGGTCTCTTGCGATCTTCGTGGTTGCATCGATACACTGTTGTTCAAGTTCTTTCGTCAGCCTCTGAGTCGGATAAACCGCCATGGAGTCTCCAGAGTGGACACCGGCGCGTTCAATGTGTTCCATGATCCCCGGGATGAAAACATCCTCTCCGTCCGAGATGGCATCTACTTCGATTTCCATTCCCGTCATGTACTTGTCGATCAAAATGGGGTGGCCATTGTGTGCGGATGCATTCGTTTCCAAGTAAGAAGAGAGCTCTTCGTTGGAATAGACGATCGCCATCGCACGGCCGCCCAGGACATAAGAAGGTCTGACGACAAGCGGATAGCCGATCTTTTCAGCAGCAAGGAATGCTTCCTCTGCGCTTGTGACGCTTTCCCCTCCTGGCTTAGGGATGTTCAAATCGTTGAGCAGTTGTTCGAACAAGTCCCTGTCTTCTGTTTTATCGATCGATTCCATCGTTGTACCTAAAATCCGAACGCCTTCTTTCGTCAGTCCGTCGACGAGGTTGATGGCTGTCTGACCTCCAAACTGGACGATGACTCCTTCCGGCTGTTCGAGGTCGATAACATTCATTACATCTTCAAGCGATAACGGTTCAAAATAAAGCTTGTCAGAAACGCTGAAGTCTGTGGAGACCGTTTCCGGGTTGTTGTTCATAATGATGGCTTCATAGCCCATTTCCTTCAGAGCAAGGACAGAATGTACGGTTGCATAGTCGAATTCGACTCCCTGGCCGATGCGGATCGGACCAGAACCGATCACGAGCACTTTTTTATTGCTACTTGGGATGGCTTCGTTTTCATCTTCATAACTGCTGTAAAAATAAGGCGTTTCGGATTCAAACTCACCAGCGCACGTATCGACCATCTTGTACACGGGGCGGATGCCGTGACTTCTTCTCCATTCCCTCACTTCTGCTTCCGTCCGTTCAGTCAACCGTGCAATCTGAGCATCAGAAAAGCCGATCTTCTTCACCTTTTGTAGTAAAGAGGCATCCATTTCCCCTCTAGCGACTTGCTTTTCGAGCTGGATGATGCGCTGCAATTTATAAAGGAAGAATAGATCGATGCCGCCTGTCATTTCATGAAGGCTTTCGATGGAATAACCTCTCCTTAATGCTTCTGCGATTAAAAATATTCGTTCATCATCCGCTTTTCTCAATCTTCTTGAGAGTTCTTCCTCTTTCATATGTTCGGCATAAGAGAGATATAGCTCTTCTGTATCTCCTTCCAGCGAACGGATCCCTTTCAGAAGGGATTCTTCGAAGCTTCTCCCGATACTCATCACTTCACCGGTCGCTTTCATCTGCGTACCAAGTGTACGGTTTCCTTTGGCAAATTTATCGAAGGGCCAGCGTGGGATTTTCGTTACGACATAATCGAGCGCTGGTTCAAAACAGGCATAAGTCGTACCAGTGACCGGGTTCTTGATTTCATCCAACGTCATTCCAACAGCGATTTTGGCTGCGAGTTTTGCAATCGGATAACCGGTCGCCTTGGATGCGAGTGCTGAAGAACGACTGACCCTAGGGTTTACTTCGATGATGTAATATTGAAAACTGTTCGGATCGAGAGCAAGCTGGACATTACATCCCCCTTCAATTTGCAGCGCCTGGATAATCTCCAATGAGGCGTTTCTCAGCATTTGATATTCCCGGTCACTGAGCGTTTGGGAAGGGGCCACAACTATGGAATCCCCGGTATGAATGCCTACAGGATCAAAGTTTTCCATGTTACAAACAACGATTTTATTGTCTGCACCATCACGCATCACTTCGTACTCTACTTCTTTGAAGCCGGCAATGTTTTTTTCGATTAAGCACTGACTGACCGGAGAAGCAGCCAGTCCACTTCTAGCAATCTCTTTCAACTGAGCGGCATCGTCACACATACCTCCACCAGCGCCGCCCATCGTGTATGCAGGGCGGACGATGACCGGAAAGCCTATGGTCTCTGCAAAATCCAATGCTTCTTCTACCGTGCTGACAATTTCACTCTCAGGTACAGGTTGGTTCATCTCATGCATCAAGGCACGGAATTTCTCACGGTCTTCGGCTTGTTGGATGGCATCAAGAGGAGTCCCTAGGAGTTCCACATCAAATTCTTCGAGAATGCCAGATTCACTCAACTCTACCGCCATATTCAGCCCCGTTTGCCCCCCAAGTGTCGGAAGGATCGCGTCAGGGGTTTCTTTACGGATGATTTTCTGCAGGAACTCAAGCGTCAGTGGTTCCATATAGACTTGATCGGCGAAGGTATGGTCGGTCATGATCGTTGCTGGATTCGAATTCGCAAGGATGACTTCATACCCTTCCTCTTTCAAAGATTGGCATGCTTGTGTGCCGGAATAGTCAAATTCAGCCGCCTGGCCGATGACGATCGGACCGGATCCGATAACTAAAATTTTGGTTAGATCTGTACGCTTAGGCATTGGGAGTCCTCCTTCGTTGTCTTCTGGTGATGATCGATCATTTTCAAGAATTCATCGAATAAGTGAGCTGTATCTTCCGGTCCCGGTGAACTTTCCGGGTGGTATTGCACAGAGAAAACCGGGTGGTTCTTATGTTTCAGCCCTTCCACGGAGTTGTCATTCAAAGAAACTTGGGAAAGGCGCAGTTCGGTCTGTTCCAATGAATGGAGATTGACAGCATAGCCATGGTTCTGTGAAGTGATATAGGTTCTTCCTGTATCCAAATCTTTTACAGGCTGATTGATTCCTCTGTGTCCGAACTTCATTTTAGAAGTGTCTGCACCAGAAGCGAGAGCAATCAACTGGTGCCCAAGACAGATTCCGAATATAGGTACCTGACCGATCAGTTCACGGATCGTTTGGATCGCTTCCGGAACATCTTTTGGATCACCAGGACCGTTGGAGAGCATGACGCCATCCGGTTTCAGTCTTAGGATCTCTTCTGCAGAAGTATGGTAAGGAACGACTGTCACATGACAATCGCGCTTCGTGAACTCCCGTAAAATGCCGTGTTTCATTCCGAAATCCACGAGGACAATCCGTTCGCCTCGTCCTGGAACGACATAAGGCTTCACCGTCGATACCTGTTTCACTTGGTCATTCAATAGCGGAGTAGCCTCTAATATGCTGAGTACTTCAGAGACCGAACGCTCGGATGAAGTGATCATCGCCTTCATCGTTCCATGCTGGCGGATGATTTTCGTCAGCTTTCTCGTATCAATGTCGCTGATGCCTGGAATATTTTTCGCTTTCAAAAATTCATCGATCGTTTCTTCATTACGAAAATTAGAAGGAAAATCACAGTGTTCTTTTACAATGACCCCGAATACTCCAGGGTTTACGGTTTCAAAATCATCGCGATTGATGCCATAGTTTCCGATGAGTGGATACGTGAAGGTGATCAACTGCCCATAATAAGACGGGTCAGAAATCACTTCTTGATAGCCGCTCATTCCTGTGTTAAAAACGACCTCGCCGACCGTTTCCCGTTCACTTCCGAATCCTTCACCTACAAATACTGTTCCATCTTCAAGCACGAGTTGTTTCATGCGTTTTCCCCTCCCATACAATTTCTCCATTTACCATCGTTAACTCCGGCCATCCTTTTGCTCTCCAGCCATGGAAAGGCGTGTTCTTTCCTTTCGAAGCAAAGCTGTGACGATCGATCATCCGTTCATGATTTACTTCCACAATCGTTATATCTGCTGCCAACCCATTTTCTAACGTTCCATAAGGGAGCCCGAAAGTCTCTGCAGGCTTCCTTGTCAGCCACTCAATGAGACGCTCCAGCTGAATTCCATGCTTTTCTACGAAGTGGGTGTACAAGAGAGGAAAGGCAGTTTCCAAACCTGTGATTCCAAATGGCGAGTAAAGGAAGCCTTCTTTCTTATCCTCTTCCGTGTGTGGAGCATGATCTGTCGCAATAAAATCGATGGTTCCGTCTATCAAACCTTCGATGAGCGCTTCCTGATCTTCGTTGGAACGAAGCGGCGGGTTCATTTTGAAAAAGGCATCGTCTTCACGGATATCCGTTTCGTTGAGAATCAAATGGTGCGGGGTCACTTCCGCTGTGACATGAATCCCGGCCTTCTTCGCATCCCGGATAACCCTTACCGATTCTTTCGTTGATACGTGACATACGTGATAATGACAGCCGGTCGCTTCTGCAAGCAACACATCTCTCGCGATTTGTACGGACTCAGCAATGTTTGCAATTCCAGGAAGACCGAGCCTTTTGCTTACTTCACCATCGTGGGCGACCCCTTTGTACACGAGTGAATTATCTTCGCAGTGAGCAACGATGGCTTTATTCAGAAGGCTCGCTTCCTTCATGGCTTCATACATCATGCCAGCCGTCTGGACGCCGACTCCATCATCAGTAAAGGCGAAAGCACCCATTTGTGATAAGGTTGTCATGTCAACAAGCTCTCTTCCAAGTTGACGAGTGGTAATCGAAGCGTAAGGAAGCACTCTCACCGATGCATCCTGCTTGATCTTCTCCATTAATTTTTTCATGTTCTCTTCGGAATCAGGCACAGGCTTTGTGTTCGGCATGGCACATACCGTGGTGAAGCCTCCGCGAGCTGCAGCTTCTGTACCTGTACGGATGGTTTCTTTCTGTTCGTCTCCAGGTTCGCGTAAATGGATATGGACATCGACCAATCCTGGCAGAACAAGACCTTCTTTCGCGTCAATGACTTCATCCGCGTCTCCAACAGACGGAGCTATTTCAACAATCGTACCGTTCTCGATCAAAATTTCAGATTTCTCAAAGCGGTGATCTGTAAACACCTGACCGTTAATGATTTTCTTCTTCATTTAAAGCTCCCCTTTCATGAGTGCGTGGATGATGGCCATCCGCATCGTTACTCCATTCGTCATTTGCCTGAAAATCTTTGACTTTTCGCATTCGACGAGTCTCTCATCGATTTCCACCCCGCGGTTTACCGGAGCTGGATGAAGAATGATGCTGTGATTCATCATTCGTGCCTCCCTTTCGATTGTCAGCCCATATTGATTCAGGTAACTTCCTGTTTCACCATGGTTCGTATGGCGTTCATGTTGAATCCGAAGCAGCATCAGGACATCACAAGTTTCAACGGCTTCGTCCATCGTGATGTAGTCCTCTGTCATTGTAGGATCCTGCCATTCGGGTTTACTTACAAATGATACGTTGGCACCGAGCTGCCTTAGTGAGTAGGCATTGGACCTTGCTACCCGGCTATGTTTCAGATCTCCCGCAATGCATACATGCAACCCTCTGAAACTTTGAAAATGTTCGTGGATGGTGTACAAGTCCAGAAGGGATTGTGTCGGGTGCTCCCCACATCCATCCCCAGCATTGATGAGAGGCATATCCAACCCTTGCGTACATGCCGTCAAGCCGCCGACTTCGGATTGCCGGACGACAGCTAGATCCACGCCGATCGACTCTAATGTCTTTAACGTGTCATACAAGCTTTCCCCTTTCGTCAAGCTCGAATCAATCTCATCCAATTCAACGACATCGAAACCCAATTTCTTTTCGGCTATGTGAAAACTCGTTTTTGTACGTGTGCTTGGTTCTAAAAAAAGATTGGCAGCGAAATGTCCCGGAAAAGAAGGACGGTTTGCGGGATCTTCCAGTCTTTCTGCTAAATAGAGAAGGTTATGGATTTGCTCGTTGCTCAGTTGTTTGATGGAAAGCAAATTCCTCTTGGATTGAATAGCGGTCATGTTCATCTCTCCGTTCCTAATTTTTAATGTAACGGGGACTAAGGAGAAAAAAAGCACCCCCAGGTGTCTGGGGGTGCTGAACTCGTCGCATGACAAACGAGCCCATCCCTAGTGCACCTTTTTGAGCCTCTCGGGACTCATTTAAAACGTGAAGCTAGTGTTGGTTTATGCTACATGATCTTTCTTGTTTTGTTGTTCGACTTCTGGTGCTTGGAACATTTGTCCATTTCCGTGTCCTTTTTCTTTACCTGGCAGGATTAGATTAAGACCGACACCGATGATGGCAGCTAGCGCCATCCCCGCAATTTGGACTTCCTCCGTCACTTGGACGAAAGCACCGCCTACCCCGATGACGAGGATGACAGAGGCGATGATGAGGTTTCTTTTTTCACCAAAGTCGATTTGATTGTCTATTAACATACGCAAACCGCTGGAAGCGATGATCCCGAAGAGCAGGATGGACACACCGCCCATGACGGCTGTGGGGATTGAACTGATCACCGCGGTGACCATGCCGATGAAACCGAAGACGATGGCAATGACTGCCGCTCCTCCGATGACAAACACACTGTAAACCCGGGTAATTGCAAGCACTCCGATATTTTCTCCATACGTGGTGTTCGGAGGTCCACCGAGGCAGGAGGCGATGAACGTCGCCACTCCGTCTCCGAGAATCGATTTATCCAAGCCTGGGTTTTTCAGAAAGTTTTTTCCTACGACTTTCGATAGAACCATTTGATCACCTGTATGTTCCGTGATCGTGACGAGTGCAAAGGGAACCATCAGAAAGGCGATTTCCCAGCTGATCACTTCCAGTGGTGAAAAGTCAACGAATGGGACAAGAAAATCAGGAGCTTGGAAGAGCGCGGCTATAGCGCCCGTGAACGAACCTGCTGTGGTTATTGCGGTCCATTCTTCCTGAATCCCGCTCGTGTCTACAATTCCTTGAGTCATAGCGAACGCATATCCTCCGACAATTCCGAAAAGGATCGGCAGCAGGGAAAAGAATCCTTTAAAGTAGATCGATGCGATAATCGTAATCGCCAGTGTGACAAGGGCCACCATGAAATGCGTTCCACTGTAGATGTTTTCTTCCTGACCCGGCAAGTACATCGCCATCTCCACAGCTGTTGATGCTAATCCGAGACCGATGACAATGATGACCGGCCCTACAACAATCGGAGGAAGCAGGTTCATGAGCCACTTTGTTCCGAAAATGGAGATAAGCAGGGCAACTAAGCCGTAGACGAGACCGGCTAGGAAGCTTCCCACCATCGCGCCCGCAACGCCGCTGGACTTGGAAACTTCAATAATTGGTGCAATGAAAGCGAAACTCGATCCCAGATAGGCCGGTACCTTCCCTCTTGTAATGAGCAGGTAAGCAAGCGTTCCGAACCCGCTTGATACGAGAGCGACCGATGGGGATAATCCGGTCAGAAAAGGAACGAGAATTGTTGCGCCGAACATGGCGAACAGATGCTGAAGGCTTAGAACGAGCCATTTATTTAGTGCTGGTACTTCATTAACGTCGAGTGCTGCTTTATGTTGTTTCATATCGAATTCCTCCTTGATGTCTCCTCTTGTGTGAGGGTAGTGAAATGAGTGGAACCCTCGAGATTTTCACATAAAAAAACCTCTTTGCGCTTAAAAAGCACGCAAAGAGGTAGACGTGTAGACACACACGTATCCTTACGAACCTTTTAAGCCTCACGGGACTTGCATTAAAGGTTACTCTTCATTCATTTTTCATAAATTTTCACTTCGTCCGCTTCATCGGTTTCAGATAAAGTGACGGTAATGATTTCTTCCTGAGAAGTCGGAACATTTTTCCCAACATAATCCGCTCGGATCGGAAGTTCCCGGTGTCCCCGGTCTACCAAAACCGCCAGCTGGATTTCTTTCGGGCGTCCGTGGTCGATCAGTGCATCCATTGCGGCACGCACCGTCCGGCCTGTATAAAGAACATCGTCGACGAGGATGACTTTCTTCCCATCGATATCCGCCGTGATGTTCGTTTCTTTCAATTGAGGTTCCGCTCCATTTTCCTGAGGAGTCAAATCATCGCGGTAAAGCGTGATATCCAGCTCCCCGTCGGGAAGATCTGCTCCTTCAATCTCCTGGATTTTATCCTTAAGACGCTGAGCGATCGGAACGCCACGGGTTTTAATTCCTACAAGGACGAGATCCTCAATTCCTTTATTTTTTTCTATGATTTCATGAGAGATCCGGGTCAATGCCCGACGGATCGCTGCATCATCAAGTACAGTCGCTTTTGCATTCATGATTGAGTCCTCCTTGATTCCATGGATTCAGTGACGAAAAAACCCCTTTTCCGCATGAAGGCAGAAAAGGGGTTTTCAATACACGTATTCTGTGTACAACCGTCACCTTTTCAGCCTCACGGGACTGTCCTTAAAGGTCTTTATATTCTATATGGAAGTATGACACTCCCTGTAAGGTTTGTCAACAACTTTTTATACTTCTTTCGTTTCCAGGTACTTCAGAGTCTCTTTAAATTCCGCAGGAGGTTCGACCTCGAACTTTTTCCATTCGCCTGTTCTCGGATGCTCAAATCCAAGGGATTTAGCATGCAGCGCTTGACCATTGAGGGCTAAAGTTTTACGAGGGCCGTACTTCGGATCACCCGCTAGTGGATGATCGATGTAACGCATATGCACACGGATCTGGTGCGTACGCCCTGTTTCCAGTTTACATTCAACCAGGGTGAAATCAGTGAAATGACGCAGCACGCGGAAATGGGTGACCGCATCACGTCCGCCATCGACAACCGCCATCCTTTGGCGATCTTTAGGATCCCGTCCAATCGGTGCATCAATGGTTCCATATTCATGATGAATTTCCCCGTGGACTATCGCTTCATATTTACGCTCCACCGTTTTCTTCGACAGTTGCTCAGCGAGTGATTGATGAGCAAGGTCATTCTTAGCTACCATCAAAAGACCACTCGTGTCTTTATCAATCCGATGAACGATTCCCGGACGCTCCACCCCATTGATGCCAGACAGATCCTTGACATGGAACAAGAGAGCATTGACGAGCGTGCCGGAATAGTGTCCAGCCGCCGGGTGGATCACCATCCCGGATGGTTTATTAACAACAATCACATCTTCATCTTCATAGACAATCTCGATTGGAATATCCTCAGGTAGAATATCCATCGGTTCAGGCTCAGGAATATGCCATGTAATGGACTCGCCTTCCTGTACCTTGTAATTGCTCTTCACTGCTTTACCATCAACTAAGACGACGTCATCTTTCAGCCACCCTTGGATTTGGGACCTGGAGGCTTCTTCGATGACCTCTGTTAATAATTTATCAATCCGCTTCGACTGATCACTTTCTGTAACTTTATATTGTTCACTCAAGATTTCAAACTTCCTTTCTTTCTGCGCTCGTCAACGAATGTTGCAATCATGACAAAGATCACACCGACGACAAGAGCAGAGTCCGCTACATTAAAAATAGGAAAGTCGTAAGTGAAAATGTACGTATTGGCGAAATCGACGACTTCCTTACGAAATACGCGATCAATGAAATTCCCAATCGCCCCAGCAAGAATAAACGCGAGAGCTACACCTACAAAACGACTTTCTTTTCCATATTGATGTAAATAATAAATGACAAATCCAATGACAATCACCGTTATGATATAAAAGAACCACATCTGCCCTTGTAGTATTCCCCAGGCAGCTCCCTGATTCCGGTGAGAGGTCAAATAGAAAAAGTTTTCGATGATCGTTATGCTTTGGCCGATATCCATTTTTGTGACCACAAGCCACTTCGTCCACTGATCAAGGATGATGAGACCAATGGCGATGATATAATACAAAATCATAAGCGTCCCCCATGAATCTTAGTCCTAGCCTATTGTACCACAAAACTCCCTCTGCAAAGAACTACTTCTCACTTCCTCATAAGCTCCCTTTTCTTGAAGACTCAGTTTCAAGATAACCGGGGTTCGTTTGCCGTATTTGGAGTCAGGGGTTGTTGGGAAGCTACTCGCTTTCCTGTGGGGGAGCGCCGAGCTTCCTCAGGCTATCGCCTTGCGGGATCTCGCCTATCTCCTTCTCCCACGGGAGTCTCGCAGCTTCCCAACAACCCCATTCCATATAAGGGAGAAACGAATCTCTATACTGAGAAGGAGTTTCTCCCACTCTTCTCTCCTAAGCATGCATAAAGCGCTCTGTATCAAGCTTTTACGTTGTGAATGCCAGCTGTGGAGGGGGTTATATTATCCACTTCCCTCAATCATACAAGCTGATTTTTCCAGAAGTGGTTTCGAGAATCTTCCACGGCAAAGGGGCGGAGGGGAATAGGGAGACTCCTACCTTAAGTGTGCAGGCGCCTCGATCAGCGGCGTATGGACTGGACTGAGCTGGCGGAGATAAAGGAAACACGAAGAACGGAGTGATTCGATGTTGACTTATCGTACAGAAGCGAAGGAAGTCTCACTAGCCGCTAGGCGCCGGAACCGGATATCTAAGAGGAAAAAAGTGCTTGGTGAGACCCCACAGAGCGAAGCTCGAGGGGGCTCACCGCGCTTCCGCGGAAAGCGAGTCATTCCCCGCAGCCCCATCCACTCAAAAAACATCTCGAAACTGAGTCTTCAAGAATCCTGCCATATTGTCTAATAAGCTCTCTTGTCATTATGTGAAAGTGGGGAGATGACTGTTTGACACAATGTCTAATGAAAGCACGCCTTAAATATTAGATAATTAAGATAATTCTAACAAAAGACCATTGAGGAGGAATCTCCGTTGACTAAAGCTGATGTAAAAAGCGAAATGCTTTCAAAAGACGAGAAGTATGTATGGCACTCCATGAAACCCTATAACCCTGAGGCGACAATGGTAGCCAAAAGTGCGAAAGGGTCCTGGATCACCGATATAGACGGTAACCAATATTTGGATGCGATGTCAGGCTTATGGTGTGTGAACGTTGGTTATGGGCGGGAGGAGCTTGCGAAAGCAGCTTATGAACAGATCAAGGATCTTTCTTATATGCCGCTTACGCAAAGTCATGAAGCTGCGATTCAATTAGGAGAAAAAATCAATCAGCTGCTTGGTGATGATTATGTCGTCTTTTTCTCAAACAGTGGATCGGAGGCAAATGAAGCTGCGTTTAAAATGGTTCGACAATATCATCAGCAAAAAGGAGATCACTACCGGACGAAATTCATTTCAAGATATCGCGCATATCATGGAAATTCCACAAGCGCGTTAGCTGCCACGGGGCAGGCGCAGCGCAAATACAAGTACGAACCTCTAGGCCCTGGTTTTTTGCATGTCGCTCCACCTGATGAGTACCGGAATGACCATAATGAAAAAGACCGCTTTGGAGCAAAGGAAATCGATGATGTAATGACATGGGAATATAGTGAGTCAATTGCTGGAGTTATCATGGAGCCGATCATTACTGGTGGTGGTGTCATCGTACCGCCCGAGCAGTATATGAAAGAGGTTCAAAAGATTTGCCAAAAGCATGGGGCACTCATGATTGTGGATGAAGTGATCTGTGGCTTCGGACGTACAGGGAAGCCGTTCGGTTTTATGAACTATGGGGTGAAGCCCGATATCATTACGATGGCGAAAGGGATTACAAGTGCGTATCTTCCTCTTTCAGCGACTGCAGTCAAACGGGAAGTATATGAAGCATTTTGTGGAGACGATACGTATGATTTCTTCCGTCACATCAATACCTTCGGAGGTCATCCAGCGGCTTGTGCGGTTGCACTCAAAAACATTGAGATTATGGAAAGAGAAAACTTGTTTGAGCGTTCACGGGAATTAGGAGAGGCAGCGAAAAATGATTTGAACACGCGTCTTCAAAACCATAGGCATGTGGGCAATGTGAGAGGAAAGGGTTTGCTCATCGGTATTGAGATGGTGGAATTCAAGGAAACGAAGGAACCATTGGCGGTGGAGAAAGTCAACCAAATCATCGCTTATTGTAAGAACAAAGGAGTAATCATTGGCAAAAATGGGATGACAGTAGCCGGCTTTAACAATGTCATTACACTATCTCCTCCTTTGTCTATCGAAGAAGAAGATCTGACTCTCCTGCTGGATACCGTGGTAGAGGCGATACAAACGATATGACCTTAATTAGGAGGTTTCTCGAATGCGGATAGGGATACCGAAGGAAATCAAAAATAATGAAAACCGTGTGGCGATTACTCCAGCTGGCGCGGTTAATCTAATCAATGAAGGACATGAAGTCTTTTTAGAGACGAAAGCTGGGGAACGCTCAGGTTTTTCTAACCAACAATATGAAGAAGTCGGAGTCAAAATCGTAGACACGGCTGCGGAGGCATGGGCACAGCAGATGGTTCTGAAGGTGAAAGAGCCGCTCGCCGAAGAGTACACTTACTTTTATGAGGGATTAATCTTATTTACGTATTTGCACCTTGCGGCAGATGAAGAATTGACAAAAGCGTTGGCAGAGAAAAAAGTGGTCGCCATTGCTTATGAAACGGTTCAATCCGGGAATGGATCACTACCTCTGCTTACACCGATGAGTGAAGTGGCAGGAAGGATGGCCACACAAAAAGGTGCACAATATTTAGAACGCACCCATGGAGGTAAAGGCATTCTTCTTGGCGGAGTTCCGGGGGTGAAACGCGGGAAGGTGACGATTATCGGAGGTGGTGTTGTAGGGACAAACGCTGCTAAAATAGCGATCGGTTTAGGGGCGGATGTTACGATGATCGACCTCAGCCCAGACCGGCTCAGGCAGCTTGATGATATATTCGGTTCATCGATCAACACGCTCATGTCGAATCCATTGAATTTGAGCGAGGCGGTCAGGGAGTCCGATTTAGTCATCGGAGCGGTCTTGATTCCAGGGGCCAAAGCGCCAAAACTTGTGACGGAAGATATGGTGAAATCGATGAGTCGGGGAAGTGTCATCGTGGATGTCGCTGTCGATCAGGGCGGGATTGTCGAAACGGTCGATCACGTTACGACACATGACGATCCGACCTATGTGAAACATGGAGTTGTCCATTATGCGGTTGGCAATATGCCGGGAGCTGTTCCGCAGACATCAACGCTTGCGCTCACAAATGTTACCATTCCTTATGCGGTTCAAATTGCAAACAAAGGTTTTCAAAAGGCATGCCTCGAAAACACTGCGCTACTAAAAGGTGTAAATGTCGTCAATGGCAGTGTGACTTACCGTGAAGTGGCAGAAGCACATGGGTTGGATTATATGGAAGTCGAGAAAGCCCTGGGGCCGAAATCATTCGTTTCATAAGAAAATATTGCGTCTCGACCCATGGAAGGGGTGGGACGTTATTTTTTTGCAGAAAGTACTTCAAGCTTCGCTTCATGAATAACATGGAATAGGCTCTTATTTTATTCTAAAGGAGATCAACCCATGGAGTTCATGATGGATTTCACCCCCTATGCGGGACTCGCTGTATTGTTGTATGCGATGAGGCAGACAAAACGTGTGCCGAACCGATACATCCCCATCATCGCTGTTGTTTTAGGAGTCGCTTTTTCCTATTGGCAGCAAGGCATCTCTCCATCAGCAACGGTGGAAGGGTTGAAGTATGCGTTGCTTGGTATCGGTACTGTTGCAGGAGTTAAGTATTTTTTAGAGAAAAAAGAGGATGGCCAAAAGGACTGAGCTCTTGTAGCTTTGTCCTTTTTTCTCATTAAAAATATAGAAAACAGATAACCACGATTAAGATGAAACGGTAGATCGCGAATGGAATTAATTTCACATGATTGATCAGTTTCAAAAAGAACCGAATGGATAAGAGAGCGAAGAGAAATGCACTTAGGAAACCGACAGCAAAATAAGGAACAGCTGTCCATTGAAAGTAGGCCAGGTTATTTATAATGGACAGGCTACTTGCCCCCAGCATAATCGGGACAGCCATGATGAAAGTAAAATCTGCTGCAGCTCTGTGGCTCAGCCCCATTACAACACCTGCTGATATCGTAGCACCAGATCGTGAAAAACCGGGCCACAGTGATAAACATTGAAAGATTCCTATAGTGAAAGCTTGTGAGTGACTGATTTGATCGACACTTTCTTTCCTTTCTTTGGGGTGGTGCAGATCAGCAGCAATCATGAAGACAGCTCCTGCTCCTAATCCAATCAAAACGGTCTCGAGAGTGAACAAATGTTTATCTATAAAATCTTCGAAAAGGAAACCTAAAATGGCAGCGGGGAGGAGCCCTGTGATAATATGGGACCATTTTAAACGGAGACCTTTGCGTTTCCGCGAGGATATCAATAGTTCCCTAAATCGTTCACGGAAAATGACAACGACAGCAAGAATAGATCCCAGCTGAATGAACACTTTAAACGTATTCGCTACATAGTCTCCCAGAAACAAGTCCGTCTTCAGCCACATTTCATCAACAAGAATCATGTGCCCGGTTGAAGAAACGGGAGCAAACTCTGTCAAACCTTCAAACATTCCAAGAATCACGACTTTGATGAACTCCATCATCTCCATAAGCGAACACCTTTCCCTTTACGCATCCACCAGATGGTAAGGAAAGCAACAACGAGGATGATGACATACGTCCATATGGAGTACACCTTCATATAGTGCACAATATCGCGCCAGGAATCTCCGAGGATGACACCTATGTAGATCAAGGCTGTATTCCAAATCAAACTTCCTGAAAAGGTAAGGAAAAGAAAAGGAACGATGGATAAACGGGCCATGCCTGCAGGTAAGGATATGAAACTTCTGACAAGAGGAAGCATACGGCAAAAAAAGATGGCCCAATACCCATAGGTCTCAAACCAATGGAAAGCTTTGTTCACATCTGCTTTCGTGAGGCGCAGATATTTTCCGTGACGTTCTACCAACTCTTCCAGTTTGTCTCTGCTTATGGACATCCCGATTCCATACAATAGAAGAGATCCAGTCAAAGAACCTGAGGTCGCATAAATGATAACACCTGTAATCGTTAAATCCGTCCTTACAGTCATAAACCCACTAAGCGGCAGCACAACTTCTGATGGAATAGGGGGAAAAAGGTTTTCGATCGCCATCAATGCATAAACCCCCAGATACCCGAACTGTTCCATCATCCAAATGATCCATTCTTCCATGAATTTCTCCTCCAAAAGATGATCGATGTATTGTATCGAACAAGCTTCCAAAATAGAACCTGAAATCAGTTTGTGAATATGTCTTTAAGCGTATCGGTATTCAGCATACTCCAACTGAATTCAATGGAATAGGTGCTCCAGCCAGCACCTGCCAGCCATCCTGCCAAAAAAATGACTCCAAAAAACGAAGCGAGCGTTATTCCTGAAAAAAGATAGTAGAGGACCTCGCGATCATCATGGTTTTTCAACTTTTTACCCCTTCCATTATTTACGAACAGACATTCCCTTAGTGATTGAGAATATTATAGCAGTTAAAAATGCCGATGGATATCTAATATTAAATATTGATTAAACAGAATAAACCGTTCTTTTGATAAAGAACTCTTCTTGGAATCACACACTGCCAGGGGATGAGAAACGAAGGTATGAGATAATTTCTCCCTTTACATGTTCAGGAAGCGATGTATAATTAAAGTGAGTAATCACTCATTTAGGAGGGGTTAATTTGAATTCTATGGTTGAAATGAAGAGTGTCGTCCAACGTTATGGTAAAGTTACAATCATTGACCAGGTGGATCTATCCATACAGAAAGGTGAGATTTTTGGATTGCTGGGCCCTTCAGGGGCAGGGAAGACCACGCTTGTAAAGTTGATGGCAGGAATACTACAGCCTACAGAAGGAACCATTTCTCTTGCTGGGGCCGTTTTGCGGCATCTTGCGCAGATGAAAAATTTCGGGTTCATGGCGCAATCGGATGCTTTGTATCAAGAGTTGACGGCATGGGAGAATCTAGATTTTTTTGCCTCCATTTATACCCTATCGAGAAAAAAGAGAAGGAAAAGAATCAGAGAAGTACTTGAAATGGTTAACTTATCCTCTTCTAAAGACCAGCCCGTCGAAACATTTTCCGGAGGGATGAAAAGGCGGTTGTCCTTAGCTGCAGCTCTTGTCCATGAACCGGAAATGATCATCCTTGATGAACCCACTGTTGGCATCGATCCTGTTTTACGGCAGTCGATTTGGAACGAACTTAATGATTTGAAGCATAAGGGCGTTACGATCATTGTTACCACGCATGTCATGGACGAGGCGGAGAAGTGCGATCGTCTGGCTCTGCTAAGAAACGGAAAAATGATAGCCATGGATACTCCGGAAATGTTGAAGGAAAAGATGAATGTGTCATCTATGGAGGACGTGTTTTTGCATTATGGAGGTGATACAAAATGAATACCTTCCATGTAATGAAAAGAATCCTTCTCCAATTTCGGCGGGATAAAAGAAGTGTAGCTCTGATGGTGGTGGCACCACTCCTTGTTTTGTCCCTCATGTGGATGGTACTGGATCATGATGAATCCAACCTGGAACTAGGAGCCGTCGACGTTCCAGAATCCATGCTTGAGAAATTGTCGTCTGACACCCTTGTTGTTGAAACGCTGTCTTCTTCTAAAGCAGAAGAACAGCTGGAAGAGGGGGCGTTGGATGCTGTGTTGTATTTTGAAAACCAGAAAATATCCCTGCTTTTAGAGGGAAGTGATCCAAACGCTGCTGGGGCAATCCAAAAAGAATTGCAATCTTTAAGGGCGGATCAGCAAAGTTCAATGGACGTTAAGTACTACCATGGGTCAGAGGATCTTGGGTTATTTGATTACGTGGGACCTGTCCTCATCGGTTTTTTCGTCTTTTTCTTCGTATTTATTGTAGGCGGGGTTTCTTTTTTAAGAGAACGTACTCAGGGCACATTGGAACGATTGTTGGCTACCCCCATCAAACGATCTGAAATCGTGTTCGGTTATCTCGCAGGGTTTGGACTGTTCACGATTCTTCAGTCTCTCATCATTGCCTCCTTTTCCATTTACATTCTGGGGGTGTTTATGGAGGGTAACTTCTTTTATGTACTGATTGTTACTATATTACTTGCCTTAGCGGCTTTGAGCCTTGGTACATTGGTATCAGCATTTGCTAAGAATGAATTTCAGATGATTCAATTCATTCCTTTGATCATTGTTCCCCAGGTGTTCTTCTCCGGTTTATTCCCAACAGAGGGACTTGGCACATGGGTGCAGGTTATTGGACAGATGATGCCTTTAACGTATGGGGCCGAAGCAATGAGAGGGATTATGCTGCGCGAAGCTTCTTTTGCGGAGATCCAACTGGAAGTGTATATTTTACTAGGGTTTACAGCCCTGTTCACGACATTGAATATATTCGCATTGAAGAAGCATCGGCGTTTATAATGGTAGAATGGACGCCTTAGGAGGATGGATGAATGACTGACTTTAACAAAATGGTGGAAACGTTAGAACAGACGACAGAAAAAGATCGAAAGTTAACACCGAAACAGGAACAAATATTAAAAGCTGCCGTAGAGATTTTTGCGGAAAAAGGGTACGCTTCTTCTTCCACCAGTGAAATTGCAGCCAAAGCGAATGTAGCTGAAGGGACAATTTTCCGTCATTATAAAACAAAGAAAGAGCTCTTGATCTCCATCGTGACACCATTTATGACGAAGTTCACTTTGCCGTTTTTTGCTTCTCATTTCGCTAATGAAGTTTTTGAGGAGCCTCCAGAGGGGTTGGAAAGTTTATTGCGAACTCTTTTGAAAAATCGATTTGAATTTGCAAAAGAGAACGCTCCTCTTTTGCGCATTGTGATTCAGGAAATGGCTTTTCACCCCGAGCTTCAGGGGAAATTTCAAGAAGTATTCCTTGAAGAAATATTTCCGAAATTTGAAGAGGCGCTGAATCAATTGAAAGAAAAAGGAAAACTTGTAAAAATGCCGAATGCCTCCATCATACGTATGATTATCTCTTCCGTGGTCGGTTTTCTGGTCACCCGTTTTATCATTGCACCTGATTTAAACTGGGAGGACGAAAAGGAAATTGATTATACGATTGACTTCATTATGCATGGGTTAGCACAGAAATAATGACAGGTCTATCCTATAAACGGATAGACCTGTTTTGCTCTTAAGAGTAGACGAGAGGATCCCAAGAAAAACAGCGAACCATAAAGGTTCGCTGAAGAGGAGCGATGGTTATGGTTATTTAATTTTCCCTGCGTACAAACAACAGTCCGCCACTCAATAAAAACAGCCCCATCCCGAGTAACGCATATGTAGCATACGGCGTTGCGGTTTCTGGAAGCTCTCCACCTTCTTCGTCAGAAGATTCTTCTTGAGTTCCGTTCTCTTCAGAATCTTCCATTGCCTCGTCTTCTGATGCTTCTGAATCACCAGATCCATCACCAGATGAGCTGCCACCTAAGCTCTCACATGGTACACCATCTTTGTCTCGGTCTAATCCATCTGGATCGTTATTTTCATCGTACCCATTTTCTTCCCAATACTGCTCTGCTTCTGCTGTAGAATCAAAGTCGCTGCAATCTTTGTCTCCGTCATGACTGTCGGCACTTACGATCCCTGCACTGCCAAAGGTTAAAGTGAAAACGAATAGAAAAGCTAAGAATTTTCTCATTCTGGAAAAACTCCTTTGTGATAGATTTCCATCACCCCTTGGATATTTTTGTATATTCTTCTATTACCTATATTTTTACAAATAAAACCATTTTTTTCTGTTTTATATAAAAGCGATCATTCAAGAGCAAAAAAAGATAGGACGGGTGTGTTCCTGAAGACTATGATAGGTATATTCAGTATGATCCAAAGCCAAGGGATGGAGGAGGAGAATCATCAGCCAATTGTTGTTCCCATTTTACAACTGAGAGATGAGTCTTTTCACATTGGCTTGAACACCAGTAGGCGAATGAGTTCTGAAGCGGTGAATCAAGTGTGGGGAAAGAATACAAAGCCTGAAATCAATCACCGAGAGATGAAGTCAATTTTTTTTGAGTTTGCGCCCCATCTATTGGGAGAACTGGTGGGTTTGGCGCAGGGGTTAGAGGTTTCTTATGAACAAGCTGCTGCGATGTTCAGTGGGTATGATGTACCTATAAAAAAAGCATGAGGCCGGGGCCTCATGCTTTTAGTTCATCGGCATCTTTTTCTTTTTGCGTGCTTTTTCTTTTTCGATTTGCTTACTGCGCAACTGTCCGCAGGCGGCATCGATGTCGGTTCCGTGTTCTGTACGGACGCCGCACTTGATTCCGCGGTCCATCAACGTTTGATAGAACGTAAGGATCGCTTCTTTTTCACTTCGCTCATAAGGGTTGTCAGCGACCGGGTTGTATGGAATCAAGTTGACGTAGGATAAGTGGCGCTTATCCTTCAACAAGTCCGCAAGCTCTTCCGCTTCCTTCTTATGGTCATTGACGTCCTTGAGTAAAATGTATTCGAAGGTAATCCGTCGGTTCGTTTTTTCCAGGTAATAATCAATAGCCGGCATCAGTTTTTCGAGTGGGTAGGCACGATTGATTTTCATGATTTGGGTACGCAGTTCATTGTTCGGTGCGTGAATGGAAAGGGCCAGATTAATCTGGATGCCTTCATCTGCGAACTCATACATTTTCGGTGCGATTCCACTTGTGGATACAGTGATGTGGCGCGCTCCAATGGAAAGTCCTTTTTGATCGTTCACAACTTTCAAGAAATCAATCAGGTTTTCATAGTTGTCGAACGGTTCACCGATTCCCATAACAACGATATGGCTTACACGTTCATCGTTGCCTTGTTGGTCGAGGTGCTGTTGGACTTGCATGATCTGTTCAACAATCTCGCCACTGGAAAGGTCTCGGTTCTTACGAAGAATTCCACTCGCGCAGAAGGAGCAGCCGATGTTGCAGCCCACCTGTGTTGTCACACATACGGACAACCCGTAGTTGAATCGCATCAGTACCGTTTCAATAACGTTTCCATCATCTAATTTAAATAGAAACTTAACGGTTCCGTCCTTTGATTCTTGTTTAATTTCTTCAGAAAGTGTCTCAATCGTAAAATGTTCATCGAGAAGATCGATGCAGGATTGATTCACGTTTTTCATTTGTGAAAAGTCTGTCACACGCTTTTGGTAGAGCCAGTCCCATACTTGCTTGGAGCGGAACTTTTTCTCCCCATGATCTATAAGCCAATCTGTCAGTTGGTCAAACGTCAATCCGTAAATGGATCGTTTCATAAATACGCTCCTCTTTAAAAAAAATCGCTATTCCTATCATACTCGAAACAGCAGTCTTACACAACAGGAGAAGGAATGTTGAAATTTTACAAACATTTGAAGGGGAGGTTCTAGAGGGTTCCACTGAATGAAAAATTGTTATAAGGATGGAATGGAAGGATAATGAAGACGATCACTTCATCACTTTCTGAGCGAATTCCAGTGAATGAATTCCTTGCTATGTCCAACGTCTCCTTACTGAGGCTATGGAAGCAGTTTTCTGCATTTGGGTTATCTTTTTACAAAAAAGGGAAGTTGTTTTTTCAGAACTTCAATTCATACCATAACGGAGGAACGCTTATGTTTACAATGAATGACATTCCTATGTTCATCATAAACTTTTTTCTGATTCTGCCACTCGTCACTCTTGTTCATGAGACGGGTCATGTCCTTGTCGCCCGTATATTCGGAGGGAAGATAAAGTACTGTATAGGGACAGGGAAACTGCTGTTTCATGTGGGTCCTTTGGAAGTAAGGCGTATGTATTTTATGGAGGGCTGGTGTCAGTACGAAAAGCTTTCCTACAACAAGACGTGGGCTCATGTGTCGATCTACCTTGCTGGAAGTCTTTTTAACTTGGCGATTATCCTGTTATTGAATGTATTGATCACTTAGGGAGTTCTTCCTGTGGATCTATTTTTCTACCAATATTCTTATTTCTCTGTATACTTCATCTTCTTTTCACTCTTTCCCTATCGAAATGGTGACGGCAAGCCGAGTGACGGTATGGCGATCTATGATGTCATTCGTTACGGTAAAGCGGTGGATCCAATTGATTAATAGAAAAAGGGGAAAGCCCATCAGGCTTTCCCCTTTCATGTGGTCACACATCTTCAATATCCAGAAGCATCGTACGATTATGGAATGCGCAGCGCTCTTTTCTGCGAGTTTCGTCAAGGAATCTTTGTTTTCATCGGTGTTGAAATATTCTTCGACTTCATTTTTTCATTTGTTTTTCAACGAAACATCATACTCCTTCTTATCAAGAATTCGAGTGCGGATGTTCTTTCCCGAATCTCTCAGTAAGTTAGAGATATGATCTCGGGCTAGCTTATTGTGCTGTGTCAATGTTTCACTTTCCTTTCAGTTATACCCATCCTTAACCGTTTCTATGAGGTGAGGAAAGTAAAAAAGTGCAGACAAGTGGGTCCACTTGTCTGCATTGTGAAAGATTTATTAATAGGATCGTTTTTCCCATGAATCGCTTTTAACCTCTACAGCATTTCCGTTTATTTCTAGATTATCAATGTACCAACCGCGGTTGTTTACACTTCCATCGGTTTCATAGATGAAGCGGATATGGGTAGTGTCTGATGGAAGCTCGACATTTCGTGTTCCCCAACCGCTACTATCGCCTGTAAATTTATCCAGTGTTGTCCAGGTTTCCCCATCGTCTGATACTTCCAATCTTCCAAAGTCATAACCATCCTCGATTTCAAACCATGTACGGAATGAAAGGGAAGCCGTTTCGCTTAGGTTTACCTTTGCCAACAACTGTTTCTCTACTTGATCCCCATACCCTGAAAACCACGGATTTGATTTTTTATCTATTTCGACTGGAATGGCATCCGCCACTTTTCGGGCAATGCCTCTGCGTGCTCCGTTCGTAGAAACCGTATCTCTTGTAGGGTGGACACGATTCGTTAATAATATAGCGATCGTATCATTTTCCGGGTTTACTACGATGGATGTTCCTGTGTAACCGGTGTGCCCATATGTCCTTGGACTTGAGAGGGCATCCATATACCATCCTTGTTGGAGTTCCCAGCCTAACCCGTGGTCATCACCTGCAAATTGGGGGATGCGGTTTTCTGTAAGCAGCTTAACGGTTTCAGGCTCAAGGATCTTCTTGTTTCCATACGTACCCTCATTTAAAAACATATGTGCGAATTTGGCTAAATCATTCGCTGTAGAAAAGACTCCTGCATGACCGGCTACTCCATCCAATGACCAGGCGCTTTCATCGTGTACTTCTCCCCACACAAGCCCACGATTCGTCCAAGGCTGATCTTCCGTTGCAGCAATGCGTGGTTTCAAATCCTCTTCTGGATTATACATTGTATCTTCCATTTTTAATGGTTTGGTAATATTTTTTTCAACAAATGCATCTAAGCGCATATTGGATAGGCGTTCGACGAGAGCTCCTAGGGTGATCATATTTAAGTCGCTGTAAGTATAGGTGGATCCAGGCTCATTAGCGAGAGGATATTGTAAGACATGTTGTAAACGGTCGTTTCTGTCACCTTCAACTGTATAAAGAGGGATCCACGCCCTGAAGCCTGAGGTATGTGTCAAGAGCTGCTCAATTGTCACGTTTTCCTTTCCATTTTCCGCAAATTCCGGAAGGTGCTTCGCGACAGGGTCGTTTAATTCGAACGCGTCCTGTTCATATAAAATCATTGCGGCGGTTGTGGTGAAAATTTTGCTGATGGAAGCGAGGTCAAAGATGGTATCTTTAGTCATGGGGATTGGGTTTTCTGATTGTGTGAATTCGTCGTCTTCATACTTCATGGCATACCCATAAGCTTCTTCTTTCACAATATGGCCTCTTCTTGCTACAAGAGTCACGGCCCCGGGCATCACGTTGTTTTCTATGGCAGAGATTAAAAGAGGGTCAATTTCTTGTAAAGGCTCTTCTCTCATGCCTGCTCCCCGTACAGACCCAGGGTGCAGGATTGGAGAGGATGGACCGGGTTGATCCCATGAAAATGCAGGGTGGACAGTGCTTTGGTTCGTATGGACATTTGTTTTCACTCCTTTCTCTATGGTCGGTCCAGGTGCTGCGAGGGTTCCATTCGGGCTTAATAAAGTTGCTCCTAAAGCAGTTGTTAATAGGATGGGTACTGTTTTCTTTTTCAATTTACGACCTCCTTTTTCAGATAATTCAAGCATACGGTTTAACCTTCTAGTTGTCTATACCACTTTAGTAGTAATGGAAAAATTATACTGACATAGAAAAGGGTACAAGGGTATGGGATAAAGGGAGTAGACGGCTTCTTTACATGATTCCAAAATCCGTTTTTATCCTGGTCGTTTCTTTCCTTTAAGGACTTTCATTAGATTGAGAGCAGGCCCGAGATTACTACTCCAGCACGTTCTATTGGTTTTGGGACATTTTACCCTAAATAGCGATGCGGAGTTTCAGGCTTCTATCTTTGAGGTATGTATTTATATATCTAAAAAGGAGGAATGAAAATGAAACTGATTCGCTCGTTGATCCATACTATCGTAGATATTCTCTTATTCATTCCACGTACTATAGGACGATTGATTAAGAGAATCGTATAATTAAAAACATAGGCAGGGCCGCTCTTTTTAAAGAGGGGCCTTTTTTTATGGGGGCAGATGTTAAAATAGTGAAGGTATGAAAATGAAATTTGCGTTGGTTGGAAAGGAGGAGGGGGACGAATGAAAGGAAAAGGGATTACACTCGTTCTCATCGGGGCCGCGAGCTTTGGGTTCACACCAATTTTTGTAAAAACAGGCTTTTCTTTAGGGTACACGCTCGGGGAACTGAACATTATCCAAATGGCGATTGCCTTTATATTCTTATGGTTGATCAGCTTCTTCAAAAGGATTTCTTTGAGAGGAACAAGCAGGGGAGACCTTTTCAAAATTATGTTGACGGGCACGTCCGTTGGTTTGACCAGTATCTTCTATTATGGCGCAATGCAGTATTTACCAGCATCCATTGCCATTATACTACTTTTCCAATTCGTGTGGATTGGAATGATTTACGAATGGATTTTTACGAAAGTTGTTCCTACAAAAATCAATTTTCTTTCATTGGTTGTTACCCTCTTAGGGGTGGTGTGCGCTTCGGGCGTAATCGGAGGAGGCTTCTTTGACCTTCCATTGGCAGGACTTTTTCTTGGGCTGCTTTCGGGTTTTTCTTATGCAGGTTTTGTCTTTTTCAGCGGACAGGTCGCTACAAAAACCGATCCGATTGCTAGAAGTGCTCTGATGGTTACCGGATCGTTGATTCTGGTGCTGGTTGTATTTATTCAAGACCTCCCAACACTCCCGCTATTTGACGCCCAGTTGTGGAGTATAGGGGCAGGAGTGGCTTTCGTAGGGGCAGTCATCCCACCATTGTTTTTTGCGCAGGGAGCCCCTTTGATTTCTGGAAGGCTTGCGAATGTCTTGAGTTCTATTGAACTACCTGTTGCGATTATTTCCGCTATGCTCATCCTTTCTGAATCTGTTTCCTTGGTTCAGTGGGTGGGGGTGATTTTGATCGTAGCCGCTATTTTCATAAATGAGCTTGGGGGATTTTGGCTAAAAGGGAATTCGGCAAGAAAAAGCCAGACCTTGTAATGAAAGGTCTGGCTTTTGATCACACGACAGCTTGTTGTTTTGAAGAATCCTCTTTTTTGTTTTTTACATATTGGAAGACAGAAACTGCTCCGAAAACGCCTAAACCAATGAGAGAAATAACTAGGTTTGGATAAACGAGCATGAGTCCACAAGCGATAAGGGCGATTCGTTCGACCCACGTGACTTTCGTGGCGAAATATCCGATCAGTGCAGAGCTGATGGCTGCCATTCCTAATAAGGCTGTGATGACACTGATGGATAAGTTGAATGCAGTGACGTCTCCCTGCAGCAATAATAGCGGGTTGGTGACGAACACATACGGAATGATGAATGCGGCAATCGCGAGTTTTACCGCGGTTACACCAGCTTTCATCGGATTGGCTCCGGCGATTCCCGCCCCTGCATAGGCAGCGAGACAAACTGGTGGAGTGATATCTGCGACAATTCCGAAATAGAAGACAAACATGTGAACCGCAATGACAGGAACATCAAAAGCTAACAAGGCTGGAGCCGCCATCGTAGCCGTTACGACATAGTTGGCTGTCGTAGGTAGTCCCATCCCTAAAATGATACAAGCAATCATGGTGAAGAACATAACAAGGAAAAACTGCCCTTGGGCAAGATCGATGATTCCGCCGGCAATTTTAGGTCCGAGGCCTGTCGTCGTTACTGTTCCTGCAATGATTCCAGCAGTGGCACAGGCAGCAATGACGGGGAGGGCAACACGGGCTCCTTCTTCAAGCAATTTGATAATCCCTTTCAAGGACATGCGTGTTTCTTTACGGAAAAAACTGATAACGAAGGCCGTCACGATTGCAAATAAAGCGGCATACGTCGGTGTCCGTCCTGCAAGTAAAAATCCAATTATGATGACGAGCGGAAGGAACAAGTCCAGACGTTTGACCAGTTTGTTCGTTTTAGGAAGTTCTTCTTTTGAAAGCCCACGGATGTTTTGTTTTCTTGCTTCAAAGTGTGTCCCTAAAAAGACACCGGAAAAATACAAAAGAGCGGGGATGATCGCGATGACAATAATTTCGTTATAAGGGATGCCCGTATAAGACGCCATGATGAATGCTGCGGCACCCATGATGGGCGGCATGAGCTGCCCGCCGGTCGAGGCAGAAGCTTCAGAGGCTGCAGCGAAGTGAGGTTTGAACCCTGCATTTTTCATCATCGGGATCGTAAATGATCCAGATCCTACGGTATTGGCGACTGAGCTCCCGCTAACCATTCCTTGAAGCCCGCTCGCTGCAACCGCGGCTTTGGCTGTTCCACCCGTATATTTTCCTGTTAAGCGGAGGGCGAGGTCGTTGAAAAACTGACCAATGTTCGTTTTGACGAGAATGACTCCGAAAAATAGGAATAGAAAAATATAGGTCGATGATATTTGAATCGGGATACCGAAAATGGCACTGGAACTGAAAAACATCTTCGTTGCGAGCGTCGGCCAATCGTTGCCCGCATGACCAATGACAGGAATGAAGTTTCCGAACATGCCATAGAGCAGGGCGAGAATCGCTATGACGACAATCGGAAGTCCGACGACGCGCCTTGTCGCTTCAAGTAACAAAAGGATGCCGGCGGTTGCGACAAATTGGTCCATATAGGTGAAGCCGAATATAATCGCTTCATTGATGAGACGGTCATAATTTTGAATGATATAAAAGTTCGCATAAAGAGCGACCGCAGCAAAGATCAGGTCATACCACGGGATGCCGCGTTTGCTCGTTAAAGAAGATTTAATCGGATAGAGGAGATAGACTAAGCACAGCGCCGCGCCTAGGTGAATGGCACCCTGGATGAGTGAAACATAAGCTCCACGGTAAGCCGTATAAAGCTGAAAAATCGTAAGTGCGCTGCCAAGGATCAATGTCACCCAACCCCAGGTCCCGAGGTTTGTGCGGAATGTGCTCTCTTTATCGTATTTCTTCATCATTTCTTGCTTATCGACTTCCTTGTTATCTTTTTTCGTCACGCCTCTTACCTCCATTCTTTTCTTAAATCAGCGCTTTAAAGAACCGGACAAAAACAATGTCCGGTTCCGTATCCTGCCTTTATTCTAAAATGCCTGCTTCTTTGAAATACTTCTCTGCTCCAGGGTGAAGCGGAAGGTCCTGAGCACCTGTCAAGGCACTATCCTGCGTGATCAGCTTCGCTTGAGCAATCGACATATCGCCAGCGTTTTCGTAAAGTGTTTTCGTCATTTCATACGCTAAATCTTCACTGACCTGGCTGGTTGAACCAAGAAGCAGCGCCAATGCGGTAATGGTTTCAACAGGCTCTTCCTGCCACTCATACGTACCAGGTTCCACTGTGTAAGCTTCGTACTGACTGTTGGCAACTACTTCATCTAAAGCGTCTCCTTCAATGTTCAGGAATTTAACTTCTCCTGTAGCCGCTTCTAATTCATCCGTTGTGGAGGATGGAACCCCTACAACCGCAAAAGAAGCGTCAATCGTATTGTTTTGAAGTTTACTTTTCGCGTCGCCAAATCCTTCTTCAAACGCTTCATAGTCTCCTTCTTCAATACCATAAGCGGAAAGAACCATCTCAGCAGCTTCACGAGTCGCTCCACCTGGAGGTCCAACAGCTACTTTTTTACCTTTTAGATCTTCAATGGACTCAATACCAGTAGAATCCAGTGTGACCACTTGAAGGGCCTCTGGATAAAGAGAACCGATGACGCCGACATTTCCGACATCTTTTCCTTCGAATTCACCCATTCCTTCAACCGCATTGATCATCGTTGTATTCTGGGCAATCCCCAACTGGAAATCTCCGGATTGAATTTTGGCGATGTTTTCAACAGAAGCTCCAGATTCAACGGAACTAACATCAAAACCTTCTACGTCAATATTGTCTGTGAAAAGGTTCGCCATTTCTCCACCCAGCGGATAGTAGACGCCACCGACACTACCTGTTCCCATCGTCAGGTTTGTCATTTCTTCGCCACCGTCGCTTCCGCCGTCTTCTCCTGCGGAACCGCTTGTCCCACTTTCACCACAAGCACTCAAGAATAGGCTTACAGTGAAGAGGAGAACGAACATCAACCATGAATACTTTTTCATTTGAAGACCCCCTATTATAAAATTTGATTGATTCAAAAGGATCATTTTCATCCATTTAAATCAAAAACATCCTTATATTTACATGATTTTACCTGGTTTATGGTGCAATTACAATAATATTACAAAAATTAAGACGATTAAAGCGTGGGGGGAATAGTAAAGAAGAGGACCTCCTGATAGGAGCTCCTCTTCAACCGATCATAAATGAAAAAACTTCACTTGGAACGGACATTTTTATTCATTTATAAGCTTTCACAAACGAGACCATCCTGATCGTGCCCATCTAAGCGATGGGGGTCTTGGGCAGGACCACCAGCTGCTTCATAAAAGGCTTGTGCTGCTTCTTGTGAAGAAAAGTCGCCGCAGTCCCGGTCAGGTCCTTGTGGGTCATAAGGAAGGCTGCCTTCATAAGGGGAAGAGGCTGGCGTTTCCTCAACGCTTGATGATTCGTCTTCACGAAATCCCTCATCCGTAACGTACCCGTCGATGCTCCAAATCCCTTTTTCTTGTTGTTTGGCAAGGGTTTCTGCGTTCTTCATAGATGCTGCATGGACGTAGGGAGGATCATATTCATAAGCATATCGGGCAAGCCCTTTTTCAAGTAATTGCTGATTGAAATTCTCTCCGTTCACCCAAACATAGCCAAGAAGCCGGTCATAATGATCACGTTTCGGCCCGTCATATTCAAACCGTACTTCTTTTCCCGACAACATTTCTTTTGCATAGTCGCTTGCCTCAGATCCAAAAGGCTCGACGGGTTTGTCAGGGTGAACGGTCTCAGGCGTGTCGACCAGTAACAAACGGACGCGTTCTTCTCTGCCGTTGATTTTGATGTCGATGGTGTCTCCGTCCACAACGTTTGTAACGGTGGCATCAACATCTCCTGGCTGTTTTTCTGTGGCGGACTCTTTAGATTCCTCCTCTGAAGGTGCTTCATCCTCTTTTTCTACGGATGCATTCTCTTCGGAATCTTGTGGTTGTTCCGTTTGACTCTCAGGCTCTTCTTCTACAGGCTGCGTTTCGGTACAAGCGGTAAGTGTAGAAATAGATAGAACTAATACAAAGATGAGAACACGAAAAGGCCGTATCCATGAGGACATGGACATCCCTCCTTCCTTTTCTAACAAAAAAGCTGGGTTAGTGGTGAAAGATAAAAAAACGCAGGAAATCCAAATCCTCAATTCAGATTTCGTGCGTTTTCATCATGGTCCCAGCCATTCAATTGCTACCTTTTATTCTACTAGCCGCTATTTCTTTTGGCAAACATACAAAGGGGGTATTCTCTTTATGTCTATATCTGACCGTGGTGATTTAATGTGGATAACAGTACAAAGATTGACAAAACCCCCTGTTTTTCGAGACACTAGATTTATTAAGGAAATAGGGAGAGATACATATGGCATTTGTCATTACACAACCGTGCCAGGGCGAACAAGCCGGGGAATGCGTCGACGTTTGTCCTGTCGATTGTATTGAAAAAGGGGAAGATCAGTATTACATCAACCCTGATATCTGTATAGACTGCGGCGCGTGCGTATCGGTTTGTCCGGTAGATGCGATTGTCGAAGAGTATGAGCTCATGCCTGAAGAAGAGCCGTATTTAGAAAAAGCGGAGAAGTTCTTCGGCAATATATAAATGATCGAAAAAACGTCCATTTGATGGGCGTTTTTTGTTTATCAAACAATATGGCAGAACTCTTGAAACAATGAGTTGGATCGGTTCGCAGACCCGACCGACCTCTACAAAGTGTCACGAAACTGAGTCCTGAACACTAAGAAACAAATGTGGAGGTCATTCATCAAAAAAATGGCTGATTCTCCAAAGAGTGATGTTTTCTTCGTTTAAAAATCAGACAATTATGATAATTTTGCGGTTGAAAAGAGGAATAAGGGGTATGAGAGTAGAAAGAACTTATTATAATAATCTTTTGCTCAGGAGTTGATTAGGATGCTTGTGTCAGTTTATCCCCCAGAAGGTTCATATCAGGACAGGTACTATTTGATTGATCAATTAAGGGATTTAGGTTACACAGAGGATGCCTTTGGAAAAAGGACGATTGAGATGACTTTGCCTGAGTTGCAGCAAATTTTCATCAACTTGGAGTATCAAAGAGAATGTGCACTGGAAAATTAAAACGAAGAAATTCCGAATTGAAAAAGTCTTCACAGCAAAAAAGAAGCGAACCGGCTATCTTACATAGGCGACTCGCTTCTTTATGCATTATTATTAGAAATCTGAATGGTCTGAAAATGATTTTTTAGGCAGACCGGTGTGCGGCGATGAAAAACATGATGAAACCGGCCCGCAAAAAAGAGAAGGCTCATTATATTGATATAATAGACGTTTGTCTACATAAAAAAAGCCAGAGCGAGCACGCTCTGGAATTGAAAGAGGGAGACATTCTACAGGTAGAGGTTGTAGAGAATATGTCTCGCCGTCTATTATAACCAAACCTATATTGAGAAAACAATTTTTCTCTAGAATTCTTTTAATTGCAAAGATAACGAACAATGAACCAGAAGGTGGTGATGACCTCTGGTTCTTTTTTATGCACACCCGAATAGTGGAAAGTCGTTGACTGACCATCCACGTTTGTGTGAACCACTTATTACGGGTAACGGTGGTTCACACGAAAAGGTTTATTAGTTGTAGAAGGAAGCTCCTACGATAATCAAAAGGATGAACAATACAACGATCAAAACGAAAGTGCTTCCGTATCCACCGCCGTATCCGCCGCCATATCCGCCGCAGCCACCATACCAGCTCATATCTTTCACCACCTTTTTTAATCCTATACGACACAGTATGAGGGGACGGGCTCTGAAGGCAGGGCGAATGTCCACATTTATTTATTAGAGACTTTCGTGAACAAAAAAAGTGGTTTTCTTGAAGAAAAATTACGAATGATCGCCTGCGGTTTATTGAACCTTTTCACACTGAATCGATGCTCATTTGAGATAAAAAAGAAAAAAAGAAAAGAGAAAAAGAAACGGGATGTCAAGCCTCTCAACGGTGTAAGCGCTTAACTTGTTCATCGAATCTTTTGAGTGTTCAGAAAATTTACTTAAAACCTGTTGACCTTCCCACGAAATGGGTTTAAAGTAGTCCTCAATCAACCACATCGATTCCTTCAATCGTCTGGTTGGTTCATGTGTAAGACCTGAGATTGGGACCCTGAAAATGTAAGATCACCACTTACCAGAAGGGTCCACATTTTCTTTATCATTCTTTAATCATTTCAAACATTAAACTATAAAAGAAAGGAGTGCTGAAAATGAGCAGCCAATGGATTTATATGAGCGGCGAATACGTGAAAAAAGAAGAGGCCGTCGTTTCCGTTTACGATCATGGTTTCTTATATGGAGATGGGGTGTTCGAAGGCATTCGCGTATACGAAGGCAACATTTTTAAGCTCGATGAACACTTGAACCGTCTGTATGATTCAGCGAAGTCGATCATGCTCGAGATTCCACATAGCAAGGAGGAACTCGAAGAGATTATTGCTGAAACGGTCCGCCGTAACCAGTTGGAAACCGCTTATATCCGTGTCGTCGTTTCAAGAGGCGCCGGTAACCTGGGTCTGGACCCGTCCAGCTGTGCAAATCCACGCTTGGTTGTCATTGCTGAAGCACTCGCTTTGTTCCCGAAAGAACTATATGAACGCGGGGTCCGGCTTGCATCTGTATCAAGCAGAAGAAACCGACCGGACGTGTTACCGCCACAAGTGAAATCGTTGAATTACTTGAATAACATTCTTGTGAAAATGGAAGCCAATCAGGCAGGCGTTGATGAAGCGCTTATGCTGAATGATCAAGGCTATGTGACCGAGGGATCGGCCGATAATATCTTTATCGTGAAGAATGGAACCATTTTAACACCGCCGACTTATTTAGGTGCTTTGGAAGGCATTACCCGTAATGCCATCATCGATTTAGCTGAAGAAAAAGGCTATAAAGTCAAAGAGCAGCCGTTTACGAGACACGATGTTTACGTCGCGGATGAAGTATTTTTGACAGGGACAGCGGCAGAAGTAATCGCCGTCGTGGAAGTCGATCAGCGAAAAGTTGGAGATGGGAAGCCGGGCGTTGTCACAAACCACCTGCTTTCAGAATTCAGAAAAGTAACGACAACAGACGGTTACAAAGTGTACAGCAAAGATCAAGCGCACGTCAGTTAGTAGAGAGAAGCCGAGCAGAGTCTGAGGCATTTGAAAAATAAATCACACGAACACGATGAAAGGAATAAAGGAATAAGTGCTTGTATTCCCAGAGAGCCGGGGTTGCTGGAAGCCCGGAAATACATCTTATTCTGACATCATCCTTGAGTGTCCACGCCGAACGTTCATCCAGTAGGCGGGACCAGGTGTTTCACCGCACCTGTTATCAAAAGGGGTTCATATTTTGGATCCCATGAGGTGGAGCTTGTTATAGAGCTTCACGAATGAGGGTGGTACCGTGGAAGTAAAGAGAGACCTTTTCACCCCTCACATTCTTACGACACTGTTGTTGTGTTGCAGGAATTTGAGGAGGAAGAAGGTCTCTTTTTTGTTCGAAAGGCGAAAGGTTTGAAGCGGAAAAACATCCGCTTTTCATAAAAGATATGTTCAACACAGGAGGGATGAAAAATGAAGGCACAGGCAAGTGCGGAACAAGAGACCGCGACAAAGACAGGAGCCGATTTGCTCGTAGAAGCTTTAATCGGTCAAGGTGTCGAAACGTTATTCGGATATCCAGGTGGCGCGGTTTTACCAATTTATGATGCGATTTACCGGGCGGAAGGCAGCTTTGATCATATTCTTCCAAGACATGAACAAGGTGCGATTCACGCAGCGGAAGGATATGCAAGGGTTTCAGGAAAAGCCGGAGTCGTAATCGGGACATCAGGACCAGGAGCAACAAACTTAGTTACTGGTATTGCGGATGCGATGATGGACTCCATTCCACTCGTTATTTTTACCGGTCAGGTAGCGAAAGGCGTCATCGGAACGGATGCGTTCCAAGAATCAGACATCATGGGGATCACGACGCCGATTACTAAACACAATTATCAAGTCCAGGAAATTGAGGACCTGCCGAGAATTGTTAATGAAGCTTTTCATATTGCGACGACAGGAAGACCAGGGCCGGTCGTTGTGGATATTCCCAAAGACATCAGTTCAACGGTTTACGCAAAGGAAGTGAAGAGTGATTTTCATTTGCCGGGCTATCAGCCGACCGTCAAGCCGAATCCACTTCAGGTCAGCAAACTGCACGACGCTCTTGTGGAAGCGAAAAAACCGGTGGTACTTGCAGGATCCGGTGTCATTCATGCAGGTGCTTCGGAGGAGTTAAAAACGTTCGTCCAAAACTATCAACTGCCGGTTACGACTACGCTTCTCGGGCTTGGCAGTTACCCGGGCACCTGTGATTTGTCCCTCGGAATGGCTGGGATGCATGGGACGTATTCCGCAAACACCGCCCTTTATGAATGCGATCTGCTGATTAATATCGGTTCTCGCTTTGATGACAGACTGACGGGTAATCTTAAGCACTTCGCACCGAACGCGATGGTCGCCCATATTGATATCGACCCTGCTGAGATTGGAAAAAACATTCCGACGCACATTCCTATCGTATCGGATGCCAAAGCAGCGCTGGAAGCTTTGAATGCCAAGACTGTGAAAGGGCTGCACCACCAGGGATGGATGGATGCGATCAGCCAAAACAAAATCGATTATCCACTCTGGCATGATCAGCCGGATGAACTCATCGTCCCTCAATGGCTCATGCAGAAAGTCTATGAATACACAAGTGGAGAAGCGGTCGTTACGACAGACGTCGGGCAGCATCAAATGTGGGCGGCCCAATACTATCAATTTGACCGGCCAAACCGCTGGGTCACTTCTGGCGGCCTTGGAACGATGGGCTACGGGTTCCCGGCAGCAATCGGAGCACAGCTGGCCGACATGGATTCCACCTGCGTCGCTGTTGTAGGTGACGGTGGTTTTCAAATGACACTTCAGGAACTGTCTGTTCTACAAGAACGGAGATTGCCTGTCAAAGTGTTAATCGTCAATAACCAGGCATTAGGGATGGTAAGACAGTGGCAGGAAAAGTTTTATAGTGAAAGATACTCAGAATCAATCATCGATGTGCAGCCGGACTTTGTGAAACTAGCGGAAAGCTACCAAGTTCCCGGCTATAAGATTGAAACCCAGGAAGAACTTTTGGAAGTATTGCCGAAAGTACTGGGGGATGATCAGCCGGCGGTCATCGATTGCCGCGTCCTTCAAAAAGAGAATGTCTATCCGATGATTGCACCAGGAAAAGGATTACACGAAATGATTGGGGTGAAACGATGAAGCGAATCGTCACAGCTACCGTTCATAATCGAAGCGGGGTGCTGAACCGAGTGACTGGATTACTTGCCAAAAGGCAATTCAACATTGAAAGTATTTCCGTCGGGCGGACAGAGACGGAAGGCGTCTCAAAGATGACGTTCGTCGTGGAAGTCGAAGATGACCGTAAGCTCGAGCAGCTCACCAAACAACTGAACAAACAAATTGATGTTTTGAAAGTGTCAGACATCACAGACAAAGCAATAGTCGCCCGGGAGCTAGCGATGGTGAAAGTGATAAGCAACCCACAGATCCGCAGCGAAATCCAGGGCATCATCGAACCGTTCCGTGCATCAATTATTGATGTCAGTAAAGAAAGCGTCACGGTTCAGGTGACAGGTAAATCAGATAAAGTCGATGCGCTCATCGATCTATTAAGGCCTTATGGCATAAAAGAACTTGCCAGAACAGGCTTAACCGCATTCACCCGCGGTCATCAGCCGCAAGTAGCAGAATTTAAATCTTACTCTCTATTAAAATAATTTCCCGAAAGGATGGATGTAAAAATGGCACACGTATACTATCACAACGATATTAAAGACGAGGTACTAAAAAATAAGAAGGTCGCTGTTGTAGGTTATGGATCCCAAGGTCATGCACACGCTCAAAACTTGAAGGAAAGCGGCCATAACGTCGTTGTTGGTCTTCGTAAAGGAAAGTCCTGGGATAAAGCGGAACAAGACGGGTTGGAAGTGAAAAATGTCGCAGATGCTGTAGCAGAATCCGATGTTGTCATGGTTCTTCTTCCGGATGAGTATCAGCCGAAAGTGTATGAAGAATCCATCAAACCGAACTTGAAGTCCGGCGCAGCTCTTGCTTTCGCTCATGGGTTCAATGTTCACTTCAACCAGGTTGTTCCTCCATCAGACGTGGATGTATTCCTTGTCGCGCCAAAAGGACCGGGACACCTTGTCCGCCGTACGTTTGAAGAAGGCGCTGGTGTACCTGCACTGATCGGTGTTGAACAGGACGTCACTGGGGAAGCGAAAGAGATCGCTCTTGCTTATGCGAAAGGAATCGGCGGCGGCCGTGCAGGGGTTCTTGAAACATCCTTCCAGGAAGAAACAGAAACCGATCTATTCGGTGAGCAGGCCGTCCTTTGCGGTGGACTTTCAAGCCTTGTAAAAGCTGGTTTCGAAACGTTGACAGAAGCTGGCTATCAGCCGGAAGTGGCGTACTTTGAATGTATGCACGAGCTCAAATTGATCGTTGACTTGATGTACGAAGGCGGACTTGAAGGCATGCGTTACTCCATCTCTGATACAGCCCAGTGGGGTGACTTCGTATCCGGCCCACGCGTCGTTGATGAGAGTACGAAAGCTCGCATGAAAGATGTACTGACAGACATCCAAACAGGGAAGTTTGCCAAAGGATGGATCCTTGAGAACCAGGTGAACCGTCCAGAGTTCAACGCCATTAATTCCCGTGAAAACAATCATCAAATCGAGAAGGTGGGTAGAGAGCTCCGTGAACTGATGCCGTTCGTCAAGAAGTCCCAATCCAAAGAAAAGGATGTGGTCACACATGGCTCACGTTAACGTTTTCGACACAACCTTGAGAGACGGAGAACAATCCGCTGGTGTCAATTTGGATCGTTTGGAAAAAGTGGAAATTGCCAAACAGCTGGAACGTTTAGGTGTAGATATTATGGAGGCGGGTTTTCCCGCTTCCTCTCAAGCCGATTTTGAAGCGGTCAAAGAGATCGCTGATACCGTCCGCGGTTGTTCGGTCACAGGCTTAGCGCGAGCTAACAAACGTGACATTGACATTGCGTGGGAAGCATTGAAAGGCGGAGCGGAGCCGAGGCTGCACGTATTCATCGCTACCTCCCCGATTCATATGACACACAAGCTGAAGAAGACACCGGATGAGGTGGTAGAAAAAGCTGTGGAAATGGTCGCCTATGCGAAGGAGAAATTTCCATACGTCCAGTTTTCCGCGGAAGATGCGCTCAGGTCCGATCAAGACTTTCTCGTACACATTATCGAAAAAGTGATTGACGCTGGAGCGAGTGTCATCAACCTTCCGGATACCGTAGGGTTCACAACTCCTGACGAAATCGGCCGGCTTTTCCGATATGTAAGAGAGAACGTTCCGAACATCGACAAGGCGATTTTGTCTACGCACAATCATGATGATTTGGGAATGGCTGTAAGCAACTCCCTCGCTGCGATTGAAAACGGAGCAAGGCAAATCGAAGGGACGATCAATGGCATTGGCGAGCGTGCCGGAAACGCAGCGCTTGAGGAAATCGCTGTCGCATTGAAGATCCGCCAAGATCGTTTTGATTTTGAAACAGGCCTTGTTTTGAAAGAAATCAAGCGGACCAGTGATCTCGTCAGCCGCCTGACAGGGATGCAGGTGCCAGGCAACAAAGCCGTTGTAGGACGCAACGCTTTTGCCCATGAATCCGGGATCCATCAGGACGGCATGTTGAAGGAGTCGACAACCTATGAAATTATCACCCCAGCGATGGTTGGCATCGATTCCAATCGAATGGTGTTAGGGAAACATTCCGGACGGCATGCGTTCAAACAAAAAGCGGAAGAACTTGGGTTCGAACTCAGCGAAAACAAGCTGAAGGAAGCTTTTGAATCATTTAAGACACTGACAGGCAAGAAGAAAGAAGTGACGGATGATGATCTATTCGCCATTTTGACAGACACTCAGACGGAAGACGAAGATCAGCCTAAATACGAGTTGAAAGCCTTCCAGGTTCAATACGGCAGCATCAACCGTCCGACAGCGACCGTTCTTCTGACACGTCCGGATGGAGAAGAAGTGGAGAAGGCCAATACCGGGGAAGGAAGCGTCGAAGCGATCTATAACACGCTGGATGACTTGATTGATGCCGATGTTCATCTGCAGGATTATCAATTGAGTTCGATTGGTAAAGGGCGCGACGCTTTAGCAGAGGTCCACGTTCAGTTGACCGTCGATGGGATCAAAGCGTCCGGCCGAGGATCTGCCCAGGATGTCCTGGAAGCCTCCGCTCATGCCTTCTTGAACGCTGTAAACCGCACATTATATAGAAGCAAATTGGAGAATTATCAAAAAGTGCAAGTATAACTAAAGGGGGATGCACATGGAAAAACATATCGTACTTTTGCCAGGAGACGGGATCGGTCCAGAAGTGACTAAAGCCGCTAAAAACGTGTTGCAGTCGGTCGCGGATCGATTTCAGCACACCTTCACTTTTGAGAGTCATGACATCGGAGGAGTGGCGATCGACAATCACGAAACGCCCCTCCCGGAGGATACGGTCGAAGCAGCAAGAAAAGCGGATGCCATCTTCCTTGGAGCGGTCGGTGGACCGAAATGGGATCAGCTTCCCGGTCATATGAGGCCGGAAAAAGGGCTGCTTGGGATCCGCAAACAACTCGGCTTGTTTGCGAATCTCCGTCCTGTCAAAGCGTTTCAACAGTTGCTCCATGCATCACCTTTGAAACACGAGGTCGTCGCGGCAAGCGATCTATTGATCGTACGTGAGTTGACTGGCGGGTTGTACTTTGGAGAACCGAGAGAACGACGCAACAACGGTAAAGCTGTCGTCGATACGCTGGCATACGAACGTCGTGAGATTGAAAGAATCGTAGAGCAGGCTTTCCAAAGTGCACAGGTGCGAAGGAAGCAGCTTACTTCAGTTGATAAAGCGAATGTTCTCGAATCGAGCCGTATGTGGCGGGAAGTCGTCGAGGAGAAAAAGGAGAAGTACCCGGATGTAAGGGTGGAACATATGCTTGTGGATGCCGCTGCGATGAAGCTTGTTACGAATCCTTCTTACTTTGATGTCATCGTGACAGAAAACATGTTCGGGGACATCTTGAGTGATGAAGCGTCTGTACTGACAGGATCACTCGGTATGCTGCCATCCGCCAGCTTAAACGAAACAGGTGTCGGACTTTATGAACCGGTTCACGGTTCTGCCCCAGATATCGCAGGGGAAGATAAAGCGAATCCACTCGCAAGTATTCTATCTGTTGCCATGATGCTCAAGCATTCATTCGGCATGGAAGAAGAAGCAGAACAGGTGGAAGCGGCTGTGCAGGAAGTGTTGGACGAAGGCTACCATACCGCAGACATCGATCTCGTAGGTGGTACTGTCGTCAGTGGAAGTGAATTGGCCCGAAGAGTGGTTGATCAAATCAGCACAAGTGATACAACAGAAAATATCATGCGTTGTTACGTATAAACACGAAGGGAGCGGAACGGAATGAGTCATCCAAAAACCATTGTAGAAAAAATTTGGGATCAGCATGTCGTCCATGAAGAAGAAGGGAAGCCGAACCTCCTCTACATCGACCTGCATCTGATTCATGAGGTGACCTCTCCCCAGGCGTTTGAAGGATTGCGAATGGCCGGAAGGAAAGTGAGAAGACCGGATCGTACGTATGCGACGATGGACCATAACGTCCCGACTATCCATCGTAACGTCATTAAAGATGAAGTTTCCAAAAAGCAGATGGAGACTTTGAAGGCAAACTGTGAAGAGTTCGGCGTCCGCCTCGCGGACATCAACCACCCGGATCAAGGGATCGTTCACGTCATCGGACCGGAACTTGGTCTGACACAGCCGGGTAAAACAATCGTTTGCGGGGATAGCCATACCTCTACACACGGCGCTTTTGGAGCATTGGCATTTGGAATCGGAACGAGTGAAGTGGAGCACGTGCTTGCCACCCAATCCTTATGGCAGGCACCTCCGAAAACTCTTCAAGTCAACGTCGATGGGGTGCTTGGAACAGGCGTCACAGCGAAGGACTTAATCCTCGCGATCATTGGTAAATACGGGGTCCGCTTCGGTACAGGTCATGTCATCGAGTACACCGGGGAGGCTGTCCGTAATCTTTCGATGGAGGAACGGATGACGGTATGCAACATGTCCATTGAAGCAGGAGCAAGAGCCGGGTTGATCAGTCCTGATGCAACGACGATCGACTACATGCGGGGCAAGCGCTATGTACCGGAAGGAGAAGCTTTTGATGAAGCGGCTGAACAGTGGCTCGCTTTAGCTTCCGATGAAGGAGCAGAATATGACCAGACGCTTACGATTCATGCGGATGAAATTGAACCGCAGGTCACATGGGGAACGAACCCTTCTCAATGTGTTCCTGTCGGCGGTCGTGTACCCGATCCAGAATCGGTGGAAGATGATCGTGACGGTATTGAACGAGCGATTGAGTATATGGGTCTTGAAGCGAACCAGAGTATTGAATCAATCCCTGTCGAGCACGTGTTCATCGGTTCCTGCACAAACTCCAGGTTGAGCGATTTGCGTAAAGCGGCAGAAATCGTTCGTGGAGGCCGGGTCCATGAAGGAGTAAGAGCTCTTGTCGTCCCTGGTTCTAAATCTGTGAAAGATGCAGCAGAAGCGGAAGGGCTGGATACGATATTCTTGACCGCAGGATTTGAATGGCGCGATGCCGGCTGCAGCATGTGTCTTGCGATGAACGATGACATCGTCCCACCTGGGGAACGCTGTGCTTCCACTTCCAACCGGAACTTCGAGGGGCGTCAGGGAAATGGTGCCCGTACCCATCTCGTCAGTCCGGAAATGGCAGCAGCGGCTGCATTGGAAGGTCATTTTGTCGATGTCAGAAAATACGCCAGTACAGTAGGAGGGTGAAGAGATGGAACCGATCAAACAACACAGTGGTCTGGTCTACCCATTGGATCGATCGAATGTCGATACCGACCAGATCATTCCGAAGCAATTTTTGAAAAGGATTGAACGACAGGGATTCGGCCAGTTTCTCTTCTACAACTGGCGATTCGACGAGGATGGAACACTACGGGAAGATTTCTCTTTAAATGACCCCAAGTATGATGGTGCTTCTGTTCTTGTCGGCGGTGAAAACTTCGGGTGCGGTTCCTCCAGGGAACACGCACCATGGGCGATTCAGGACTATGGCTTTAAAGTGGTTATTGCCCCGAGTTTCGCCGACATTTTTTACAACAACTGCTTCAAAAACGGAATCCTTCCGATTCAGTTACCGAAGCCGGTTGTGGATCAGCTGATGGAAAAGGCTACGAAAGAAAAGTATGAAGTGAAGGTCGATTTGGAAAAGCAGATCATTGATGACGGGGACTTAGAAGTGTCCTTCGACATCCAGTCCTACCATAAAGAAATGCTTTTGAATGGCTGGGACGAAATTGCCGTCACTTTGACGTATGAAGACAAAATCGACCAGTACGAAAAACAAAACAAAGGAGTGAAGACGTTGGGGATTTCTTAACGCTAGCTAAAGTCATGGATGCACAGGAACAGTTGCAGGAGGTGGTGCACCGCACCCCGCTGCAAACATCAACAACCTTCAATGAAAAAACCGGACAGCACGTCTATTTGAAGATGGAGAATCAGCAGAAAACAGGTGCTTTCAAAGTGCGGGGAGCCTCCTATAAGGTGGCATGCCTGACGGAAGTAGAAGCGTCCCGCGGTGTGATCGCAGCATCTGCCGGGAACCATGCCCAGGGCGTCGCTCTTGCTGCAGCGAAGCGTGGCATCCAGGCACAAATTTTCATGCCGGAAGGAACACCGAGAGCGAAAGTAGAAGCGACACAAGGGTACGGAGCGAAAGTCGTTCTTACCGGCGAGTCCTTCCAGGAAGCTTACCAGGCCGCTTTGCTTGAGCAGGAAAGAACAGGTGCTACTTTTCTTCATCCGTTTGACGACTATGATGTGATGGCAGGACAAGCGACAGTCGCCGTTGAAATGCTGCAGCAACAGCCGGATTTGAACCGTCTGTTCGTACCGATCGGCGGTGGCGGGCTGATCGCAGGTATTGCGTTCGCAGCTAAACAGCTGAAGCCGGACATTAAAGTCATCGGTGTCCAATCAGCGAAAGCCCCTTCCATGTACAATGCTTTGTACAAAAAAGGACCTGAAAAACTGACATCTGTCTCGACAATTGCTGACGGAATCGCCGTGAAGGAAAGAGGAAGGCTCACCTACACGTGTATCCAAAAATACGTGGATCAAGTGATTACGGTGGAAGAACATGAAATCGCAAAAGCCATGCTGATGCTGCTTGAACGTGAAAAAACACTGGTTGAAGGAGCGGGAGCCACTGCGCTTGCCGGTCTCCTCAGCACGTGTGACACGTTTGAACAACAGCAATGCGGTGTTGTCTTGAGTGGAGGAAACATGGATCTATCCCGATTGCCGCTGATCCAGAAGCTAGCCAATCCGAAGAAAGTGGTCATCGCTTAAGATGCCAGCCAGGAAGAGTGTTTGTGCTCTTCCTGGCTTTTTTTGTTGGGGGTGATAGTTATAGAGGGATATAGCTGTATCATTAAAGGGTGTAAAAGTTGGCATTAGAGTTTAAGTTTGTAACTGTCTTATGAGGATTTATCAGTCGGTTTGGGACTTTTATCGGTAGCTTTTGAATATTTAACGGTGACTTTGATGGATTTATCAGTGGCTTTTAATCATTAATCAGCGAGTTCGATGCTTTTATCGGTGTAACCTCAATATTCTTCCGGAAACTTCTTAGCACCTTTGGAACTATTATTATGATCTTCGGATATTCATTCAGGGAAAAGAAAAGGAGAGCCGGCACATGTGGCCGGCTCTCCTTTTCTATTATTTCAACAATTCAAGCAGCGTTTGGTTGAATTTTTCTTTTTCATCATAAACCATTCCGTGGCCGCTGTTTTCAAAAGGGAGGAGAGTGCTGTTCGGAATTTTTTCATTCAAAATCTCTGAAAATGCATAATCACAGATTTCATCGTGTTTTCCATGAAGGAGGAGGGTAGGTACTTCAATCTGACTGACTTCCTCTCGTAAATCTTCATCTCTTAGTGACTCTGCGCAAGCAATGGTGGCGTGAGCTGATGCTTCAAGGCCGAGGCTGTGGAACCATTCTCCGAAAGGTTCCGAGATATCAGAATGGTAGAATCCTTCGCCGAAATCTTTCAATGCAGCTGGGCGGTCGCTTTGGAGCGCTTCGATCAGGCCATCGACTTCTTCTTTCTTCATGCCATGGTTGTAGCCTTCTCTTTGAGTGAAACTTGGAGCGGCCGGTCCTGCCAGAATCAACTGCGCCAATTCTTTGTTTGCAAATTTCGTAGCATAGCGGATCGCAATCGGCCCGCCCATGGAAAAACCGGTTAAATAGAAGTTTTCCAGTTGAAGGTATTCCACAACGGTTTTCACATCATGAGCAAGTGTATCGTAATCATAGCCGAAAGCCGGTTTGTCTGATTTTCCGAATCCCCGCAGGTCGATGCCGATGAAGCGGTAGCCATTTTGGGGTAATGTGTTCATTTGATATTCGAACATTTGATGGTTCAGAGGCCAGCCATGAAGGAATACGATCGGCTGTCCTTCTCCGATATCTTGTACGAATAAGTCAATATGGCGGTCATGATCCACTTCGATATAGAGTGACATTTGAATAAAAACCCCTTTTTTTATGTTATGAAGAATATTCCCGGTCTCCGCCATTTAAAACAGATCAATATTAGAAAGCTTCATCTCACTATTCTGTTTATCTTCCTTATCCCTCTATATAATAGAAAGCGGAGGTGCTGGAAATGAATCTATTATTCAAGCCGGTAACAAAAGAAAATTGGGAAACATGTGTCAGCCTGAAGGTCGATGAAAGCCAAAAAGGCTTTGTTGCTGAGAATTGGTATTCGATCATTGAAGCTTCATTTGAAAAGGAGTTTTTTCCTACTTGTATTTATGATGGCGACATGATGATTGGTTTTCTTATGTACGACCGTGATCCTGAAACGAAACGTTTGGAAGTAAGTCGTTTCATGATCGATCAAAATCATCAGGGAAAAGGGTACGGAAAAGCATCGATGACCGCTTTGCTTGCTCTTATTAAGGAAACGTATGGTCCTGTAGACTTCTACACAAGTGCAGAACCCGAGAATGAAGGTGCCATCGGGCTTTATGAATCTCTTGGTTTTGAAAGAACAGGAGAAGTCATGTGGGGCGAAGTTGTCTTGAAAGTGACAATCACATAGGAAAAAACACAAGTAAAAAGAGGGTCTCTTAATGTAGAGGCCCTCTTTTTACTGTAAAAGCTGCCTATTCCTGAGGGGCTGTTTTGGAGCTTTTGTATGGTTGGATGGTGGTTGGGAAAGCGAACCTTTTCCCGTAGGACCTTGACTTCTTCCATATTATTAAAGAAACAGCAGTTGGAAGATTTTCAGGAAATATCCAAATAGTTTACAAGGGTATTACAATTTATTTAAGAATTCGTGGGTTTTCTTCAAATTGCGACAATTATGTATATACTGATACATGGTTAAAAAGAGCGAATGTATAAGATCAATAACTGTGTACAGGGAGTCGTCATTTAAATGAAGAAACTTATGATAATCATTGTAGTTCTATATACCACGTTTTATATGAATTCAAACATAGTGATGGCCATTTCCAAACCGGATTCACCGTTGATCAATAGTGAGGCGGCCATCGTTCTTGAGGCGAATACAGGAAAAGTTTTATATGAGAAGAATGCTGAGACGAGCATGTACCCGGCCAGTTTGACGAAGATTGCAACAGCGATCTATGCCATTGAAAACGGGGACCTTAATGAGACTGTAACAGTTAGTGAAAAGGCTTATGAAACAGGAGGTTCCAGTGTATTTCTTGAAGAGGGAGACCAGGCAACCTTAAAAGAGCTCGTCCAAGGGCTGCTTTTAAACTCCGGGAATGATGCTGGTGTTGCGATTGCCGAGCATTTAAGTGGGAGTGTCGAGCAGTTCTCTGAGGACTTGAATGCTTACCTTGAAGAAAAAGCCGGTGTGGAGCAGACGGATTTCAAGAATCCTCATGGTTTGTTCGACTCGGAGCATCGGACGACAGCGAAAGACTTGGCTGAAATTACGAAGTATGCACAAGAAAATGAGACGTTCAAAGAGATTTATGGGTTAGAGACCCTGGATTGGGATGGGGAGAAGTGGGATGCTACGCTGTACACTCATCACCGTTTAATGAGAGAAGATCCGTATGAAGGTGTGACAGGTGGGAAGACAGGATATGTCCCTCAGTCTGGTTTCACGTTGGCAACGAGTGCGAGCCGGGAGAATATGGATTTGATTGTAATTACAATGAAAAGCCGCACGAAAGATTTGTCTTATGAAGATACGAAGAAGATGCTGGACTATGGATTTGAATTCTATGAAACATCGGTTTTAAAACCCAACGAAGAATTTCCAGGTGTAAAAGAAGACTATCAACTCCCTGAGGAGATTTCCTACACTCACCTAAAAGGAGATCCTGTTAACGCGGAAATGGACGGGGAAGGGATGCTTTCTGTAACCAATTCAGATGGAAAAGAGATATTTTCAGCACAGATGGAAAAGGTGAAGAAAGAAGCGAAACCTCCTGTGGAAAAGACAGAGGTCGAAAAGTCGGACTGGCAGGATTATTGGACACTATTCATTTTTCCTCGGCACTTTTGGGTCACAGAAATATACGAAGAACTTAAAGGTTCATGATAAACCTCCCCATTAGGAGGTTTATTTTTTTATGATGAAGAAAAGGAGGTTCCGTTGCAGGTGCTCCTTTTTTCTTTTGGGTTTTAAAAGGAAATGAAGGCGGGATAGTGGAACTAGTATAGAACACAGGGGAAAGGAGTGGGAGAGATGGCTTATGAACAAAAAACTAAGCAGAACGATCGTAGCGTGATTGCATTCATTGAAGAAGTGGACCATCCGAAAAAGCGGGAAGATGCCTCTCGGTTGTTGGACATTTTCACTGAAACCACAGGGTATGAAGCCAAAATGTGGGGACCGTCCATCATTGGCTTCGGTTCTTATCATTATAAATATAAGACGGGCCATGAAGGGGATGCTCCACTTGTAGGCTTTTCTCCACGCAAAGCGAATATCAGCCTTTATTTTGCAACGGGTGATCCGGCACGTGAAGAGCTTCTTGAGAAGTTCGGGAAACACAAGAGTGGAAAAGCGTGTGTGTATATCAACAAGGTGGATGACATTGATGAAGAGGTTTTAAAAGAACTCATCCTTCAATCTGTCACCTTCTTGCAGCAGACGTATACGGAGGAATAAAAGATGTATCAGTATTTCCAAGGATTGACGATTCGTGAAGGCACAAAGGGAGTACCTTCCAAACGTGCAAAACAGCTGTTTGAAGAGGTCGGATGGTCACAAGGTGTTCCTTCGTGGCAGGAAGAAAAATTTTCTCTCATCTTTGAGAACTCTACATGGGCGTTTACCGTATGGGATCAAGAAGAAATGGTAGGAATGGTTCGAGTCGTTTCTGATCAAATCATGATGGCGACGATCATGGACTTGCTCGTTTCAGAACCGTATCGTGGAAAAGGACTTGCTCATAAGCTGTTTTCTCTATGTATGGAAAAGCTGCCGCATGGGGATTGGTTTGCGCATACATCGAAAGAGAATTTCTCATTCTATGAGTCTTGTGGTTTTCAAGTAGAGGAAAACTGTTCCTTTTACGGCTATCGAAAAGCGAGAGAAGAAGGGCATCGAATATGATCAAGGCTGTTATTTTCGACTTGGACCGGACGCTTTTGGACCGCGATGCTTCTGTTGAGCATTTTATTAACGATCAATTCGCTCGATTCGAGAAGTCTCTCCATTCTGTATCAAGAGAAGCTTTCACCTCAAGATTCATTGAATTGGATGAGCAAGGGTATCGGCCTAAGGATCAAGTTTATCAACAACTTGTACATGAACTGGCTTTAGGGAAAGGCATGGAGGTAGAGCTCTATCAAGATTATCAGGACTCTTTTAAACATCATTGTATTCCTTTTCAAGGACTACAGGAAGTATTGCTGCAATTAAAAGCGAACAAATACCATCTGGGTCTCATCACAAATGGAAAAAGTCGTTTCCAAATGGACAACATGAAGGCCTTAGGCATTCAATCTTTTTTCAAAACCATCCTCATCTCAGAGTTGGAGGGGGTGAAAAAACCTGACCCGGCGATTTTTGAACGAGCGATGGAACGGATGAATCAGCCGCCCGAAGCATGTGTATATGTCGGAGATCATATGGAAAAAGATGTGCAAGCAGCAGAAAATATTGGGATGACATCCGTTTGGAAAAAGGATAGACAAGAGGAAAAATCATTGGCTCGCTATTCTATCTTTCATTTGACTGAACTCCCACCGCTTTTACAAAAGTTGAATACTAAGGAGGAACGCTCGTGTTATTCGAAGTGACCAATCAAATACGTGTCCCCGACCTTGTAGAAGGGCAGCAATGGTATGAAAAACTACTTGGGAAGAAGCCTGATTTCATCCCTCATGAAGGTTTTGTCGAGTGGGAGGTCATCCCTGGATTCTGGCTGCAGCTGGCGGAGGGAACGCCAGCTGAAAACAGTGGACCTTTCCGTATTGGCGTTACAGACCTTGAAGCGACAAAAGACTTTCTGATTGAAGAATTAGGCATTGCCCCTTTTGACATCCATTCGCGTGAAGAGGTACCCGTCAAGTGGGGGACTTTTGAAGATCCTTGGGGCAACGGGGTAGGTTTTTATGAGTATCATGATAAAAAAGAAGAGGAAGAACGCTTAAACCTTCTTTACAAATAAGCGCGATGGGGCCGCCATTAAGGGGCTCCTTTTTGACGTGAAGACTGGAGGAAAGAAATGAACATCATTCCATTGAAATATTTTGATCTTGACAATCGCATGCTGGATGCTTTTGATCGATATCAAAAAACGGACCGCGTATGGGTGTTGAAATCAGGCGTATTTAATGAAGAACGCGATTCTTTTGAAGAGGATTGGACCGAAGAAAACAAACAGACGATCATTCATCACTTTCGATTGGTGATAGAAAATGGCGGAGGCGTAGTAGCAGCTGTGAAGGAGCAGAAAGTCTACGGGTTCGCTGTCATTGAAGCGACTACTTTTGGGGAAAAAGCCATGTACCGAGAATTGTCGTACATACACGTGAGCCGGAACCTTAGAGGAACTGGGATAGGGAGATTGCTTTTCCAGAAAGCGGGAGCGGTTGCGAAAGCATTGGGAGCGGAGAAACTGTATATTGGTGCCCATCCCTCTGTCGACACCCAGAAGTTTTATCAGAAGATGGGTTGTGTGCTCGCTCAGGAAGTCAATCCTATTATTTTTTCGCGTGAACCTAGAGACATTCAACTGGAATTCCCTCTATAAAAAGACCCATACGCATGAAACTGCGTATGGGTGTAAGGTTATTTTTTGTTAAAGAACTCGAGGAAAGCATGATAGATCTCTGTTCCCTGATAAGATAAGAGAGACAAAGCTGTCAATGAGAACATACCGATCATGATCATTCTAAACCATAACATAGGTGAACCCTCCTTTGATTGTTGGCTGACTGGAGCAACATCAAAGGTATTGAATCACATAATTGGATTGATAGAATACAGGGTTCAGAAAGAATAACTTGCGAAAGGCCCTCATGGATGTTGATGTAATTTTTGTACATAAGCGTACGATCAACAGAAAACCAAACAAAGCTGGAAGGACAAACGTTTTGTCTGTTTGATCATCGTTTGAGGACGTTGTTTCAAGTAGAGTGCTTTCCTGGACGTCGCCTTTGAAATAGCCGCTTTGGTGTTCGCCGTATGTAAACGGCAATGCAAAACTGAGAAGCAGGATGACTATGAACAAGGCTGAGTGTCTTTTCATTCGGCGCACTCCCTTTGTATCTATGAATATATCCATTCTACATGATGCAGCCGGCTACGCAAGTAAAAGTTTTTCTGCTTTATCGATAATCTTGACTATTAATTATTAAACTATATGGCAGTATTCTTGAAGACTCGATTTCGAGACTTTTGTTGAGTGGATGGGGGCTGCGGGGAATGGCTCGCTTTCCAACCACCCCTGACGCTCAACCCAGCAACGAAACCCGAAAGAGTCTCGAAACTGAGTCTTCCACAAACGGGAGCTTATCTTCAAAAAAGGATATTCATACTTTATGTCTGGAAGGGGTGGAGTAGCACGTTTTTGTGAAAAAAGGGTGCAGACAGACGAGTGATTTTTCGGTAAGCTTGGAAAAGAAGAAAACAAGAATGCAGCAAAGAACAAATACAGAGATAAGTAGACGTTCGGTTGGTTAAGGGGGAATATTCTATGAATCAACAAGAAAAGCGTATGGAAGATCCGCGATACAAAATTGCTAATAAAGAAGCGTTGATCGGGGTAGCACTGGTTGTTGTGAACTTCATTCTTTGGTATGGCTTTGCCTATGGTCTCGGGTCAGGGCCAGTGGAGGAGTACGACTACATTTTCGGCTTTCCTGCTTGGTTTTTTTATAGTTGTATCGCCGTCACGGTATTCATCTTCCTTCTCGTGATTTTTGCGGTCAAGTTTTTATTTAAGGAAGTACCGCTGGATGAGGAGGTTGAAAAATGAATTGGGGCGTTGTTATACCACTGCTATTATTTTTAGTGATCATTTTCTTCATCGGCTTTTATGCTTCGAAATACTTAAAGTCGAGTGCGGATTTTCTTCAGGAATATTTTTTAGGAAGCCGTCAGCTTGGTGGTTTCATTTTAGCGATGACGATGGTCGCCACTTATGGAAGTGCGAGCAGCTTCGTCGGCGGTCCCGGAGTCGCTTACACAGTTGGACTCGGCTGGGTTTTGCTTTCCATGACACAGCTTGCGACGGGCTATTTTGTACTGTCGGTACTTGGAAAGAAATTTGCCATCATGGCTAGGAAGATTCGTGCTGTCACACTTGTGGATTTCTTAAGGGAACGCTATCAAAGTAAATGGGTGGTCATTCTTTCGGCGGCAAGCATCATCATTTTCTTATTCTCCGCGATGGCGGCCCAGTGGGTCGGGGGTGCGCGCCTGATTGAATCCTTTACAGGTCTTTCCTATACGGCAGCCTTGTTCATTTTCGCTGTTTCCGTGCTTGTTTATGTCATTATCGGAGGATTCCGTGCTGTAGCAATTACGGATACTGTGCAGGGGGTCATCATGTTTTTCGGGACGATGACCATTTTGATCGGTACGATTATCGCAGGGGGCGGGATTGAGAACATTATCTCCGATCTTGCAGCAGAGAACCCGGATCTAATTTCGCCGTATGGAGCGGACCGTTCCCTTACGCCGGTCTATGTATCGTCCTTTTGGATCCTTGTCGGTGTAGGTGTCGTCGGTCTGCCGCAAGTCGCTGTCCGTGCCATGAGCTATAAAAGCTCACGCGGGATGCACAGGGCTTTGATTATCGGTACTGTTGTGGTCGGTGTCATCATGCTCGGCATGCACTTGACAGGCGTCTTTGCAAGACCTGTCCTTCCTGGAATTGAAGTCGGAGATACAGTGATGCCGCGAATCGCGATGGAGGTGCTGCCGGCATGGCTGGCAGGCATTGTACTTGCAGCCCCGATGGCCGCAATCATGTCGACCGTCGATTCACTCCTTCTGCTTGTCAGTTCAGCTGTGGTAAAAGATGTGTATATGAACTATGTCAACCGTGAGGCAAGTGCGGAGAAGGTGAAGCGGCTGAGTATTTCCGTCACCACTGTCATTGGCATTCTCGTATTTGCCATGGCGATTCAGCCGCCGGACTTATTGATTTGGTTGAACTTATTTGCTTTCGGCGGTCTGGAAGCAGCTTTCATTTGGCCTGTCATCATGGGGTTATATTGGAAAAAAGGCAATGCCAGTGGAGCCATTGCTTCTATTTTAACAGGGGTAGGAAGCTATATTATATTTCATAGTTTTATGCCTCAAGCGCTGGGTATGCATACAGTAGTACTACCCGTGCTTTTGAGTCTGCTTGCTTATATCCTGTTTAGCTTATTGACGGTGAAACGGCATGAGGCCATTCAGGAGCAGGTGTTCCAAAAGTTATGGAGTGCTTAAATAGCAAAAAGGGTGGAGGATGCTCCATCCTTTTTTTGTTAGTAAACAAATCATAAAATGTGTTACGGTATGAATGAATATTGCTCGGGAAATAACTTTAGGTTCAAAAGTTCAGGACGGAGGGTGAACGTATGATGAAAATATATACGGGAATGATAGCCGCCTTCTTTTCATCCATCATCGTATCAATCACGGTGAACGTCTTATCTCCCGGTGGTGGGGATGTTTCAGCTCTTATATTTTTGTACATATTTCCTGTTTACCTCTTTTTAGGAATTTCCCTGTCTATTTTCATCGATCGTGTATGGCCTACGCGAAAATGGTGGCAAACCTTTCCTTATTATACGCTCATAGGTTTGGGGTTAAGTGGTGTCGTTTTGTTTACTTCCTCTCTAGGAAGGGGAGAAGAGCTTGTGGTTTCGGCTTTTATCATCGGGTGTGCTTGGTTGTACTTCCTTGTACTTACGGTTCTTAGTTATGTAAGAAAAATGGGAGTGAAAGGATAATGGAAGGAGGACAATGATGGAGCTTGTATTTGTGCGTCATGGGGAAGGAGAACATACGGCAACGCCTGATGGATTACATACCCTCCACCCAGCATTGACAACCCGCGGAGAAAGACAGGCAATAAAATTACAAGAAACGTGGTCCCTATCCTCTGAAGATCTACTCATCGTCAGTCCGACAATAAGAACTTTACAAACGGCTGAACGGTGGACTGAAGACATTTCATGCAGGAGAGTTGTGTCTCCTGCCGTTGGCCCCCGCATGTTTCCACAGAAAAAGGAATGGAAAACTTTACCGTGTGACCGAGCATTGGGTAAAGACCGGGTTTCTGCTGAATTCCAGGACTTTCATTTAATTGGTGAACGATGGGAAGAGGGGATCAATGATATCCCTGAAAAGGAATTCGTGGACGTTGCTTCTGAACTGATTCATTGGTGTAAGCAACAAGGGAAAGACCGTGTTTTTGTCGTTACACATGATGGTACGATGACAGCCTACAGGCAATGGATCGAAGGGAAAACATTGACCCGGGGGGACTTTCCGAAAGAGACGGGATGGGTAAGGGTGAAGGTGGAATGAAGAAGCCCTTCAATGATGTTATAAAACATAAACAACACGTGGAGAGTCATCGTTCAGGTGCGAAAGGAAGGCTGCCTTTTTCGATTTAGGTTACGGGTGTCATAATTTCTTATGCTTCTTTCTGCACTCATCGTCCATGTGTTTTTTCATTGAAAAGGCACAGCATTTACTAAACGCTGTGCCTTTTTGCTTATGACCCTATTTTTCTATATTCCTCTGCCATCGGCATCTCTTTTCCTTGAGTAAAAGCACTGATTAGAACGACAAGTCCTACGTTAACGATCAAGCCGAGGATTCCTGGATTAATATCCAAAGGTGTGGACTCCGCGACAAGCTGGAAGTAGTAGTTGACGACGGTTCCTGAGATTAATCCTGTAATGACAGCTGGTGCGGTGATTTTTTTCGAATACAATGCACCATATACCCCGGGTGCGAATTGGACGATTGATCCGTAGGCTCCGAGGAGGAGGGCGATCAACCCCTGTCCCCCAAACACAGTGATGAAATAGGCCAGCCCACCGATTACGAACACGCCGATTCTCATGATTAAAAGCGTCGCTTTCTTTGAAAGGTCCCTTTTCACGTTGCGGATCAATCCGTCCGTGAATTCAAGGGAAGCGCTGTGTGTGATGGCATCCGCGGTACTCATGGCGGCTGCCAGGGCACCAGCACCGACAAGGCCATACACCCAGCCCGGCAAAGTGAGAACGGTGGTAATCAGGTATGGCAGAATTTCATCAGGTGAACCGATTTGGTCGGATTGGATGACGTTGACGGCGGAGAATCCGACAAACAGGAGCGGAATTAAGAACAAGGCGAACATTGGATAGACGAGCACGGTTTTCTTAATTGTGCGTGCTTTTGTAGCATAGGATTTTGAAAACAAGTGCGGCCACATGAGAAACCCGATGGTCGATACGAGTATAGTCGTGGTGTAGGCCATCGTGGACATCGTTGAACCTTCTGCACCGATCTGCAGAAAGCCTGGGTTGTCCTGTGTCAAATTACGGAACATGTTGGGGACACTGTCATGAAGCTGATTAACGATGGTCAGACCGACCGTCCAGGAAATGACGATCATGAGAATCCCTTGAAACACATCAGACCAGGCTGCAGCCCGCAGCCCGCCAGTAGCTACGTAAACGACAACAATTCCGTAAGAAAGCAGGGCACCAAGCCAGAAGGGGATCCGTCCTTCTGTCATGATGTTGAAAATATAGGCCATCCCTTTCATTTGTGTGGCCAAGTACTGGATAGAGGCCAGTAAAGCGACAATTCCGATGATCATGGCGATCACACGGCTGGAGTAGCGCAGCTGTAAAAATCCGGCGACCGTATAGATGTTGTGCTTCCGGCCGATAGCTCCGATTTTCGGTCCAATGATATACCAAGGTAAGATGGCGAAGGCTGTATAGGTGATGATGTACAAAGCTGGAGCACCGCGGGAAAAGGCCCATCCCGGAGCGCCAAGGAAAGAGAAGGCGCTGAAGACCGCTCCACCCATGAGGAACCACATGACGAACAGACCGAGATTCCCTTTTGCTGTTGTGAACTCTTCCAGTGAACTTTTGTCCTGGTTACGGCCGGCTAAAACCCCGATGAATAAAGCGACGACAAGATAACCAATCATCATGATCATTGCAATTTGCCATTGTGCCATTTAGTGGACCTCCTTTTCGTCTTTGTCAGGATCGATTTTGTACAGGAATAGGACGATGATGAATGTGACTACGATCCAAAAAATGACCCAGAATACCGAAAAAGGCAAACCGATAATGAATGGCGTTTCCCTGTTGGCGATGGAAAACAACGGAAAGATGAGAAGTAAAAAAGGGATGGTTAAAGAAAGGCAATAAATTTTAACGAACTTTTGTTTGGTCAATGAGCATCCTCCTTTTGTTTTTCATACACGAGATCTCCATTGAGAATCGTCATTTCTACTTGGATGTCCTTTAATTGATGAGAGGGACAACGCAGGATCGATTGGTCGAGTATGACAAGATCTGCGTACTTTTCTGGTTCTATTGTTCCTTTCAAATGTTCATCGCCGCTTGCGTAAGCCCCTGCCCACGTATAAGCTCGGATCGCTTCTTCGACCGTAATAGCCTGATCTGGTCCGACGGATTGTCCGTTTTTACTTGTTCGATTGACGGCTGCGTGGATGCCAATCAGCGGATTCACCGATGTAATGGGGCTATCGGAACCGATGGCAAACGGAATGTTCTGTTCCAGATAACTTTTTAACGGGAAAAAGTGGTGGACTCTGTCCCCGTAATCGTTGATATAGCCGTCCCCGAATTCGTAAAGAAAAGCAGGGTTCGGAATCGGAACGGAATGGGTGGCTTTTATCCTTTCTACAAGGTCAGGGGGAGTGATTCCTGCATGCTCAAGCCTGTGACGTTGGTCGATACCTGTCCTATGATTGAGCGCTCGCTCAATGGTGGTCAGCAGCATATGTACGGCTTCATCTCCCATGGCATGAGCGGTAATTTGCCACCCTTGTTTGTGTGCAGGGAGGAGGTGCTGATCCAGTTCTTTTTGATCCATATATAGAATACCTGAATCATCTGGATTACTCGTGTATGGCTTCCGGGTTTTGCATGTGGGCCCGCTGCTGCTTCCATCAATAAAAACTTTCGCAGGACCGATTTTAAACCAATCGTCGCCTAGTCCTGTCATGATCCCGCTTTCCACACCTGCTTTGACTACGGATGGAGAATCGTAGAGAGAACCATACATGACGTAAAGACGCTGTCTGATTTTTCCTCTCTGAGCAGCCTTTTGTAAATAACGGATGTGTTTCGTGCCGTATCCTCCGGCATCATGGACACTCGTTATCCCTTTTTGCAAAAAGTGACTCGAGGCCATTTGCAATCCAAGCATCACTTCTGCCTCTGAATAATCGGCAAGCTGGAACATCTCCATATGGGCGGCTTCCAACAATAATCCGGTAAGATCGTCACCATCCCTGTGATAGGTTCCCCCGGGTGGATTTGGTGTTTGTGAAGTGAGACCTGCCAATTCCAGTGCTTTGCTGTTCACACATGAAATATGACCACAAGTCCTTACGACAATAATCGGATGGGAAGTGGACACTTTGTCCAAATCCCATTTTGTCAGATGGCGCTTCTCAAGCAGGGCGTTTTGATTGTACCCCCAGCCGCGGACCCACTCTCCCGGCGGGGTTTCTTCTGCCCGTGCATGAAGTTTTTCTATGATCGAATCTATAGAATCCACATCTTTAAGATTGACGCCAAGCTGATTGGTTCCATACAACTCGAGGTGGGCGTGGGCATCATTAAATCCTGGCAGCAGACTTCTTCCATTCAGATCAATGACCTCTGTGTGAGAACTGCACCGTTCCATGATTTCAGCCGTCGATCCTACTTGAAGAATCCGCTTCCCTTTGACAGCAAGGGCTTCGTGGATGGTGCCCTGTTGATCTGCGGTTATAACTTCTCCGTTGATGAATACGGTTGTTGCTTCCATTTCTTCTCCCTCCATTTAGGACTGAGCGATTTTTAACGCGGTGTGGTAAAGGAGTTCGACTCCTTTTAGCATGTCTTCCATTTCGGCATATTCCAATGGGTTGTGGCTGATCCCTTTTTCACACCGGACGAAAATCATCCCGTAATCACTGATGTAGGACATGAATAGGGCATCGTGAAAAGGCCCGCTCATCAAGGTTGGGGAGTCATAACCGAGCTGTTCGTCTTCCTTTTTCATGATGTCTTTGATCCAATCGGCACAGTAGCGGGGATCACTGCGTGTATCTTCACTGATGGAGTATTCAAGGTTATGTTCTTTGCTTGTACGTTCAATGATTTCATAGAGTTTCTTTTCGAGTTTTGTGCGGGCATCCAAATCGATATCACGAAGGTCGATCGTGAACTCGACTTTTTCAGGGATGATATTGCGGGAGTTCGGGAAGGTTTGGACACTGCCGACCGTTCCTACAGTATTCGGCGTGCCTTCGTTAAGGATAAGTTCATTGAATTCTTTTGTAATGATTGAGGCTCCTAGAAACGCATCCTGTCTTAAGTTCATTGGAACAGATCCTGCGTGTCCCGCAAATCCTTCCAATGTCACTGTAAGCCAGATTGGACCGGAAATGGCGGATACGATTCCGACGGGTTTGTTTTGCGATTCGAGTACAGGACCCTGCTCGATGTGGAGCTCAAGAAAGGCTTCAATGTCGCCAGGCTTGTAGACAGGACTTTGACTCAAATCTGGTTCTACGCCGAATTCTCTAAGTGCTTCTAATCGGGTCACCCCATTTTTATCTTTGCGTTCGAGTTCGCCTTCTTCCAATTGACCAATGATTCCGCGGACACCGAAGACACCTTTATTGAATCTGGAACCCTCTTCGTCTGCAAAGCAGATCACCTCTATGGAGCGGTTGGGGGTGATGCCTTCTTCTTTCATCGTATGTACCACTTCAATGGCGCCTAAAGCACCTAATGTTCCATCAAAACGACCGCCATAGGGCTGGGAGTCAATATGGGAACCTAACATGAGAATTGGTTTGTCTTTTTCTTTTCCTTCGACACGACCAACTAAGTTCCCGAATCCGTCAATATGTGTATCAAGACCGGCTTCTTCCATCCAAAGGCGTACAACATCAACGGCTTCCCTGTCTTCTTTCGAATGAGCGAGTCGACAGACACCGGTTTCTCCAATCTTTCCTATTTTGGCTAAGGTTTCGATGTGTTCCTGGAATCTTTTTCGATTGATCTTCAAGTTGGATCTCCTCCTTGTTTTACTAACTATATCAAGTTCATAATTGTCTGACAATTGACAAAACGTTAAATCATAGGGGGGAATATTGGACAGGGAAGGATTTTTTGTACAAGATGTCGGATAAGAAGGTCATTCATTTTTTCAGAAAGAATGAATGGCCTGTTATTAAAAGTTAGAGGGAGATGATTTTGATATATAGGAGAAATATCTGCAGGAAGGGATAGGTTTAAAAAAGAATGTAGTGATAGGAGGATGATTGAATGGATCAAAAACGGGTGAAAAGTCGTTTGATAGAATGGGCACATAAAGCTGATCTAGGATTGGATATAGAAGATACCAACATACAGTACATATGGAATCCAGGCGGTTTTGTCAATCAGTCCTATCATATTTCTGATGAGAAGAAACACTGGCATGTGAAGTTTGCAAAGCGGGACCATCAACCGAAGTTACAACAATGGGCGCTTCATCACAAATATTTGACGGAACATTATCAAGCACCAATGTTGGTTATGGACATTCATGAATCGGTGATTCCTGATCACCCTTATGGTCTTGTGTTCGAATTTTTTTCTGGAGAGGTATGGGAAAATCAAGCTTGGACGGATGAAATTTTTTCGAAGGTATCTCAGTTACACGGTGATCAAAAGCTTAAACGTATGCTTGGAGCAGCAGAAAAAAGGTGCACAGATGCTTTCATCGAGACATATATTCGTCGGTTCAGGGAAGATATGAAAATTATTGATGCCAATAGAGAAATCCTTTCTTTTGTAGATAAGGAAACCTTTGAGTGGTTTCATGAAGTGACGGATCAGTTGGAAAAGGAAGTGCGACATTCCCCTCATTTTGATCGTCCAGCTGATGATGTTGTTCATAATGACTTGAATCAGCAGAATATTTTAGTGAATGCGGACGGGTTTTGCATGATTGATTGGGATGACCTTACTCTTGGAGATGGCGCAGCAGATTATGCATCGTTGCTTTGGCCTTGGGTTTATACGCAGGAATGGTCGATGTGGGAGGAAAAAGTAAGAGTACTTGCAGGAGATCACGTGGTTGAACGGATGGGACTTTATTTTAAGGCGAAATTATTAGATGACGTTATTGATGTGCTTGCCGATTATGTAGAAGCAGAAGAGTTCCCTGATGTGAAGGAGAGAACGCAACATAGAGCGAAAGTCACACATCTTCACGCTCTGGAATTATATAAAACGCGTGATGGTACAGTTCTATGAGTGAGCAATTCAAAGGATAGCGACTTTAAAGGGTTTGCACAATTCTTGGGCATGTTTGTCTCTCTTTTTACATATCCTACTAGTAATAGAGGATCACATAGGGAGTGACAAAATGGGTTTCACATATGGAAAAGATGAACTGATTGGTGACTTGCAGCAGGTGTTTGCCAGACACAATGTCCAATCCATCCGCGTCAAAGAACCCGGCACGTTGTTCCGTGTGGAGACAGATGGTTCACTTACGATCGGGATTGGAGCGACGATCACGTCATTTGAACGCCAGCCTGATGAAAAACAAGCACCCGTATTTAAGGTGATTAATGGAAAGAAAAAATGACGAAAAGTCCTGGGCAGGGGGATGTCCAGGACTTTTCTATGTGTTGAAGTGCGTATGATTATGCTTTTTTCCAGTATGCAGCTTCTTTACTGGAACGTAGAGGTGGGAACGTATCGCCATTGCTCAACTCGATATGTTTCTCATCCTCTGTCACATTGTCTTTTTTACGACCATCCACTAAACCATCAAATTCGTAAGTACCTGCTTCTGGAGCTTGTTCACCTGTTTTGTAACGATCAGCCATTGAGAAAACCATCCTTTCGAATTTGTTTTAGTTGTGCGCACATAAGCTATATAACCGCATACGCCAAAGTGAAAACCTATTTTTGTAAAAATGTTACATTTGAAGGAGTTTCCATTTTCTAAGACTTGTAGTTTGACAAGTAGAAGATAAGTTATTAATATATACAACGTTGAATAGTTTGTGTAGCAACATCTTGAATTACGGATATAAAACCAATCCTACGTCCGAACAGCTATTATTAGGCTTATTTTTATAATCTGTGGTTGCTACAACAACTAATTTATATAAATGGAGGTTCACACGATGACAAAAGTACTTTTCGTAAAAGCAAATTCCAGACCTATGGAGCAGTCTGTGAGCGTCAAACTTTACCATACTTTCTTGGATAACTATAAAAAGGTCCACCCGGATCACGAGATAGAAGAGCTCGACTTGTTTGAGGAAAACCTGGATTACTATGACAATGACAAAATCAATGGCATGTTTAAGCTTTCTAAAGGTATGGAACTTACTGAAGCTGAAATCGAAGCGACGAATACAGTAACAGCATACTTGGATCAGTTCCTTGCTGCAGACAAAGTCGTATTTGCATTCCCGCTATGGAATTTCACCATTCCAGCTGTTCTGCACACGTACTTCGATTACCTGGCACAGGCTGGCCAGACGTTCCGCTATACAGAAGAAGGACCTGTCGGCTTGCTTCCTGATAAGAAGGTAGCCATCTTGAATGCCCGTGGCGGCGTCTACTCTGAAGGTCCTGCGAAATCCGCAGAGATGGCCGTTAATTATGTAGAAAACATCCTGGACTTCTGGGGAATCGAAGATATTACGACTCTCGTGGTCGAAGGTCATAACCAGTTCCCTGATCGCGCAGAAAAAATTATCGAGAATGGACTGGAAGAAGCTGCATCTGCAGCTGCGTCATTCTAATTCACCTCAAAAAAGCATCCCAATGGGGTGCTTTTTTTGTGTTCGGAATTAGATGGAAGAAAATGTATGACCTGGTACGGAAGAATATGTAAGACCTGGTCAGACATTTTATGGAATGATTTCCGCTTGATCTTGGGAAACTATGGGGAGAAGCTGGGGACGGAAAGGGGTAAGGGATGAGAGAGTTATTCGTCTTGTTGAAGAAAGGTAACAAACCGGCATTGTGGGCAAGCATCATAAACGCCACGATTTCTTTGATCAAAGGCATTGCTTACTTCATTACTGGGAATGTGGCGATGTTTGCGGAAATGATGCACAGCATTGGTGACATGGCCAACCAATTCTTTGTGTTTATTGGTTCGGCACTAAGTAAAAAAACACCGACCGATAAATTTCCGAATGGGTTTGCCCGGCTTGTAAACCTTGTATTGCTTGGTGCTGTCATTATCGTTGGGATATTGGCTTATGAAACGATCAAAGAAGGGATCCATCACATCCTTCATCCACCAGAAGCAGGTTCCTGGCTTTGGCTGAACTTGACGGTCCTTGGCATTGCTGCGATTCTTGAGTCTTTTGTGTTGTACAAAGCAATGAAAGAAGTTGTCAAAGATATCGGTCAGGAGAATGTCAAAGGGATGGAGGTTGTAAAAGTGAGCCTCGCAAATCTCGGAGGAGCAAAACCGGCAACAAAGCTGGTTTTCCTTGAAGATATGGTCGCGACCGCGGGTGCACTCATTGCGATGATTTCCATCCTTATTGCCACCTATACGCCTTTTCATACAGCTGAAGGATATGCTTCCGTCATCATCGGTGTGATGCTGTTTTATGTTGTCGGTCGTATTTTCTTAGACAATGCAGCTGGTGTGTTAGGGGTAGCGGATGAAGAAATGGAAAAGAGAATTGGCGAATTTGTTTTTGAGCACCCTGAAGTGCGGGATATCAAAAAACTGATGGTTATGAAAGAGGGAGAAGAGCTGCATGTGGAATTGAAATTGGAGTTCGATCCGGAAATGTCCATAGAAACGATCGACCACGTGCTCGATGGAATTGAGAAAAAAATCCTTAACCAGCGCGGTGTAACAGAAGTCATCATTGAATCAGATAAAGATGATGATCAATTATCGTGGGATCCAGAAAAGAATGAAGTGTAATCATTTGGAAATTACTGGATGGCCTGGTCTGGAAGAAAATGTATGACCTGGTGTAGAAAAGTATGGAAGGATGAGGTGGGAGTATGGGTAAGGAAAGGTACGATAAGGTGGAGTCGGATATTATGACGCATGGGCATAATCCTTATGAGATTGTGAAAGGGTTACTGAAGGAATCTGTGGAGAGGCTTGGCCTTCACGAAAACATTTATCATCTTCTTAAGAAACCGATGCGGGTGTTTGAAGTATCCATTCCTGTGCGGATGGACGATGGAAGGATTGAAAATTTCACGGGATACCGGTCTCAGCATATGGATATCCTGGGTCCGACAAAGGGTGGGATCCGCTTTCATCCGGATGTCAATTTAGATGAAGTGAAGGCACTATCCATCTGGATGTCTTTGAAGTCAGCGATTATCGATCTTCCTTTAGGGGGAGGAAAAGGCGGGGTGATTGTTGATCCCGACCAATTATCTGAAAACGAATTGGAACTCTTGAGTCGAAATTACATTAAGAAAATCACACCAATCATCGGACCTCAGAAAGACATCCCGGCCCCGGACGTAAATACAAATCCGAAAGTCATGGGGTGGATGATCGATGAGTTCGATCAGCTTCGTGGGTATAATATCCCCGGGATGCTGACAGGAAAACCTGTTGTGCTAGGCGGTTCGCTTGGACGCCTGCAAGCGACGGGGCGTGGGGTTGTATTCACAATCCGTGAAGCTTGTAAAGTGCTCGGGATTGAGATGACAGAGGCCACGGCAGCTATACAAGGCTTCGGAAATGTAGGGAGCATGACGGCTAAATTTTTGTACGAACTTGGTGTGAAAATCGTAGCAGTCACGGACGCTAAAGGCGGCATCTATAAAGAAGGTGGCCTGGATATTCCGGATTTATTGGCCTTCACAAACAATGGAGAAAATTATGCTTCTTCCTATGAAAAAGCAGAACCGATCACGAACGAAAAGATGTTCAGCCTTCCTGTTGATATTCTCATCCCGGCTGCAATTGAAAATCAGGTGACAGAAGAAACAGCCCCGACGATTCAAGCGAAAATCCTTGCCGAAGCGGCGAATGGACCAACGACACCGGCAGGTGATCAAATCCTTGAGGAAAAAGGGATTTTCGTCATCCCAGACATTCTCTGCAATGCTGGCGGTGTGACGGTTTCGTACTTTGAATGGGTTCAGAACAATATGAATTACTACTGGAAAGTCGATGAAATCAATAAACAGTTGGAAGAAAAAATGTTGACAGGCTTTGAAAAGGTCATTCAGATGAAAGAAGAAAAAGGCTGTCGGATGCGTGATGCGGCGTATATGGTCGGCATTAGTCATCTCGTGAAAGCGATGGATGCTCGTGGTTGGATCGGAGAAAAAGAGCTTGAATCATAAAAAAGCTGCTGTCCATATTGTCGGACAGCAGCTTTTGTTTTACCCGTTCAGCCTTATGCCATAAAACTTCAATTCCGTCATATCCTCAAGTGCATATTGGACGCCTTCCCGTCCGATGCCACTCTTTTTCACCCCACCATATGGATGGTTGTCTTGACGGTAGGTGGACATTTCATTGATCCAAACCCCACCCATTTCGAGTTGATCAGCGACTCGAAAAGCTCGATCAATATCTCTTGTAAAAATGCCGGCCTGAAGTCCATATATGGAGTCATTGGACTGATGGACGACCTGGTTTTCTGATGAGAATGGAATAACAGAAACAATGGGTGCGAACACTTCTTCTGCAATAATTTTCATATCGCTTTTGACGTTTGTCATGATGGTCGGTTTTAATAACGTCCCATCCCGTTCACCGCCGGTTTCCACTTTTGCGCCATTGTCAACCGCATCATCAATCCACGTTTTTGCGCGTTTCGCTTCATCTTCATTGATCATCGGTCCGAATTCCGTTTCCTCGCTCATCGGATCACCAATCTTCAGTGCTTCTGTTTTCTCAATAAACGCTGTTAGAAAACGATCGTAGATATTCTGGTGCACATAGATGCGCTGGGCCGATATACAGACTTGTCCTGAAAAAGCAAAAGCGCCTTTGACTAAACTCGAAACCGCATAGTCCAGGTCTGCATCTTCAAAAAGAATGTTAGGACTGTTTGAGCCGAGTTCGAGCGTCACTTTTTTAAATCCGGCATTCTCACGGATCGTTCGTCCGACAGGCAGGCTTCCTGTAAACGTGACCTTATGGATCTTATCGTGTTTCACAAGAGGGTCTCCAATTTCTTTTCCTGTTCCAAGGAGAAAGTTAAGGGCGCCTTTCGGGAGTCCGGACTCATGAAGAAGCTGGACGAGTTTGTAGGCGGAAACCGGTGTTTTTTCCGCTGGTTTCAATACGATCGTGTTGCCCGCGGCAATGGCAGGAGCCACTTTATGCAGCGTTAAGTTTAAAGGGAAATTGAAAGGTGTAATCGCTGCCACAACCCCGAGCGGCACGCGTTTTGTGAATCCAATCCGGTTTTCCCCGCCAATCGCTGCATCCATCGGAATGACTTTCCCTTCAATGTGTTTCGCTTCTTCCGCCGCAAAGCGCAGGACTTGGACCGAACGCTGCACTTCACCCAGGCTGAATTGAAGAGGTTTCCCGGCTTCTTTGGTGATGGTTTCAGCGAACTCATTCTTACGTTCCTCTAAAAGTTTCGATGCTTTTAAAAGAATGTCTGCCCGGTCATGCGCAGGCATTTTCTTCATGGTCTGATGAAAAGTGTCGTAACTAATATCGATGGCTCTGTTTAAGTCATCTTCTTTAGCTAAGGCCAGCTCAGCAACCATTTCCTCGTTGTAAGGGTTTTTTACCGTGATGGTTTCCCTTGTTTCTTCCCGGTATTCTTCACCATTGATAATAGAGCCGATTTTCATGTGTTCACCTCATTCGCATGTGATATTTTTTAGTTTTTCCGTTAGCTTCATGTTTTCGCTGTAATCCACAGGGCAGTCGATCAACACAGGTTTGTTCATGGAAACGGCCTGATCCAGGGCTTTTTTCAGGTCTGTCGATTGATCAACACGTAAAGCTTCCATGCCGAAAGACTGGGCCAATTTGATAAAGTCCGGATTGCCGAATTCAATGTAGGATGGACGCTCGAATTTTTTCATCTGATGCCATTCAATCAACCCGTAGCCATCATCCCTCCAAAGGAGAATAATGATCGGCAGGTTCAGTCTGACCGCGGTTTCGAGCTCTGCTCCTGTCATTAGAAAAGAACCATCCCCGCAGACGGCGACTACGTTCCGATCCGGAGCGGCCATTTTAGCTGCAATCGCACCCGGAACCGCTACTCCCATGGAAGCAAGGCCGTTCGAGATGAGGCAGGTGTTCGGCTTAGATGTATGGTACATGCGAGCCATCCACATTTTGTGGGCGCCGACATCGGAAATGACGATATCATCATCTCCCATGGCATTTCTCAAGTCCGCAATGATTTTTTGCGGTTTAAGCGGGAAGGCCTCATCCTGTTGATATTGCTCATACTCATCGAGGATATTTTTCCGGATGGATGTCGCCCAGTCAATGTTTCTTTCTTTTGCCGGTACTGCTTCGATTAATTGCTTCAAGTTCTCTTTGATATTCCCGACCACGTTCAAAGCGACCGGGTAATAAGCGTCAATTTCAGCTTCTTCTGTATCGATATGCAAAATGGGTGTCTCTCCGGTCGGGTTCCAGTTTTGAGGTGGCGTCTCAGCCATATCGAAACCAATCGGGATGATCAAGTCAGACTGTTGAAATCCACATGTAATATGATCTTTCCCGCTTAAACCTGCCGTGAGGAGGCTAAGTTCATGCTTCCAGGACAGAGCGCCTTTCCCCATAAACGAGTGAACGACAGGAATGTTCGCTTTTTCTGCTAACGCTTGGAGCTCGTCTGTTGCCTGTTCCCTAGTAATTCCGTTCCCTGCTAAAATCAGAGGCTTTTCTGCCTTGGAAAGCAGGTCAGCCGCTTCCTTGATGACTTTTTCGTCGGCTTGCGGGAGAGAATGGCCGGTGATCGGGAGTGGTTGGGCTGTCACTTCCATGCTCGCCACATCCTCAGGTAAATCAATATGAGTCGCTCCTGGTTTTTCCTGCATCGCCAGTTGATACGCTTTTCTTACGACTTCAGGAACAATCTCGCCAGTTTTGATTTGTGCATTCCACTTCGTCACAGGGGCGTAAATGTCAACGAGATCATAGTACTGGTGGGAAATTTTATGCTGGCGGTTCAATCCCGCCTGCCCCGTAATCGCGATCAGTGGGCAGTGGTCCATATTCGCATTGGCTACACCGGTCAAAAGGTTGGTAGCTCCTGGTCCGAGTGTGGCCAGGCAGACACCAGGTTTACCCGTCAACCTTCCGTAGGTGCCGGCCATAAAAGCAGCACTTGTTTCGTGCCTGGTTGTAATAAATTCGATGGAAGAATCCAGAAGGGCATCCATTACGTCGATGTTTTCTTCACCCGGGACACCGAAAACATATTCGACGCCTTCGTTTTCTAAGCATTTGATCAATAGTTGCGCAACGTTCATGTCTTTTCCTCCTTGTCGCTCTTATTTTGCGTTATGACGACCTAACTTATGAGAAAAAGGATTCCTATTTAGCAAGGGATCAAGAGCATATTTTAGATTTGTCACATTCCGTTTGACAAAGCTGCATTTAGATTGTCTTGAGAATAGGGTTGTAACCGCTTTATCATGAAAGTACAGAAAAAGAGAACAAACGAGACGAGGAGGAAATCTCATGAGTGAGAAAAAACAAACAGGTGCAAGAGCTCGTGTTCAGCGGTTCGGAAGCTTTTTGAGCGGAATGATTATGCCGAACATTGGGGCTTTCATTGCATGGGGTATTATAACGGCTTTATTTATTCCAGATGGATACATTCCTAATGAAGATTTAGCAGAAATGGTCGGTCCGATGATCACCTACCTGCTGCCATTACTGATTGGTTTTACAGGTGGACGATTGGTCCACGGACTTCGCGGAGGTGTCGTAGGTGCGACAGCTACGATGGGTGTCATCGTCGGAGCGGACATCCCGATGTTCCTTGGTGCGATGCTGATTGGTCCCCTAGGCGGTCTAGCGATCAAATGGGTGGATAAACTTTTTGAAGGCAAGATCAAGTCTGGATTTGAGATGCTTATCAACAACTTCTCTGCTGGAATTGTTGGAGCGATCCTTGCGATGATCGGGTATTATGTTATCGGCCCGATTATGTCAGGACTGACGAACATTTTAGGTTCTGCTGTTGAAGCGTTAGTGAATGCGGGATTATTGCCGCTTGTTAACATTTTCATAGAACCAGCGAAAATTTTATTCTTAAACAATGCGATCAACCACGGAATTCTAAGTCCGATTGCTGTGGATCAGACACAGGAATTAGGAAAATCGATTTTATTCTTACTTGAAACAAACCCGGGTCCTGGTTTAGGAATTCTTCTGGCATTCAGTATCTTTGGAAAAGGAATTTCCCGCCAGACGGCACCAGGAGCTGCCATCATTCACTTCTTTGGTGGTATTCACGAAATATATTTCCCTTACATCTTATCTAAGCCTTCCTTGATTTTGGCAGCTATTGCCGGTGGTGTAACCGGAACGACAACGTTCGTAGCTTTCGGTGTCGGTTTGACAGCCACTCCTTCTCCAGGAAGTATTGTCGCGCTTATGCCACTCACAGCAAGAGGTGATCACCTCGGTGTGATTGCAGGTGTTCTTCTTGCGACACTGGCATCATTCATTGTCGCTTCCTTGATTCTTAAATTCAGTAAGAACGAGGAAGAAGAAGATTTGAATGAAGCTACAGCTAAAATGGAAGAAATGAAAGGGAAGAAGAGCTCTGTTTCTGGACAGTTGAATTCTCAGCAAGAAGAGCAAAAAGAAGAGGCGAATGAAGAGGTTTCAGATAGAAACACTGACGTCGTTCCTTCCGTAGACCGGAGTAATGTCGATAAAATCATCTTTGCTTGTGATGCGGGAATGGGATCCAGTGCGATGGGAGCTTCTCTATTGAAGAACAAGTTCAAAAAAGCAGGGATCCAAATTGATGTCACAAACATGGCGATCAATGATCTGCCAAGTGATGTAGATATCGTCATAACTCACAAAGACTTGACGGAACGCGCGGTTCAGAGAGTACCAAATGCTCACCACATCTCTGTCGAAAATTTCTTGAACAGTCCGAAGTATGATGAACTCGTAAACGAACTTAAATCTGAATAAGTCCCTTAGAGGCCTGATCACTCCGATCAGGCCTTTGTTTATCTGAATATGGCCCCTCTAGACTCAGTTTCGAGACTTTTGCAGTTAGTTGTGGGAGCTTGAGCAGATGAGACCTTTTCTGCGGTGCAATTAAAAGAGCAAGGAAAATGTAGAGGGTTGGGAAACATTCCGAAAATGATAATAAAAGCTTAAAAGTCGCTAATAAATGTTCAAAAGGTGCTAATAAAAACCTTCAAGTCGCTAATATCCGTTCAAAAGCTGCTAATAAAAATACTGAAACCGCTAATAGGTGTCCAGGAAGATACTGATAAAAGTTTAAAGACGCCGATAAATGATCGAAAGACACTGATAAAAGTCTAAAAGTCATTGATTAATGTTCAAAACCCACTGATATATGCTCCTAAGACGTTGATCACTTACAAAATTTAATGAAGCATAGCTTATTAAATTTTGTCGCGCCTAGTGTGACGAAGATGACTTTTCTAATCATTGAAAACCCTTACGATGAAACCTATCATGGAAATATAGAAACAATAGTTATTAAATCTTGTCCTTGAAGGAGGTGGGTCATGAATGTATGTGACAGGTCGTGAAAGGAAGATCTTAGATCGCCTGCTTGGTCAGGATGATCAAGTGACGGTGAAACAATTGGCCAAAGAGCTATATATCAGTACAAGAACGGTGCATCGGGATTTGAAAGGGATTGAAGATATCCTGGCCGAAAGGGGATTGTTGCTTGAGAAAGAATCCGGGGGCGTCCTTTTGGTAAAAGGGCTCGTAGATCAGAAGAAAACGCTCAAGATGGAGTTAAGTCAGCAGGCCTCGGTGGACTATACGCCGGAAGAACGGCACGTTTTGATTTTATCTAAGCTTTTGGAAACTCGTGAACCTGTCAAGCTGGTGGCGATTGCGAATGATCTTGGGGTTACGGTAGCAACGATCAGTCATGACCTCGATAAAATTGAAGATCACCTCAAGGACTTTCAGTTGAAACTTGTTAGAAAAAGGGGCTATGGCGTTGAAGTAGTCGGAGAAGAATCGGGCATACGAGAAGCCATTAGTCAATTAATTATGACCCATATGAATGAGCTCGATTTTTTCACAATGGTGAGGCAGAACATCCAGGAAGGGAATCAAGTGGTTGAAGATTCTTTATCCGGACAGCTGCTGGATATCGTTAATAAAGAAACTCTTGCGCTTATTGAACATCACGTCGATGAGTTGCGGAAGGATTTATCGTACCCTCTGGCGGATAGTGCTTACATTGCGTTGGTCGTGCACCTTGCTTTAGCGATTGAACGCATGCAGCAAGGGGAAAAGATTCATATCGATGAAACACAGTTGGAAAAGCTCCGTGCTACGAAAGAGTATTCTTTTGCAGAAGATTTGATCGAACAATTAGCAGGTACGTTTCAACTTTCTATACCAGAAGCTGAAACAGGGCATATTACGATGCATTTAATGGGGGCGAAGGCGAGGTACAATCGTGATTCTTTGCTCGAAGAATCAAGTATGAGCATCGCGTTTAAAGCGAAACAGCTGATCGCTAAAGTCTCCCGGCGTGTAGGGATGGACTTCAACGAGTATGATCGTTTATTGAATGATCTTGTCGTTCACTTGAAACCTAGTGTTTACCGTTTACAGCATAACATGGATATCGAAAACTCATTTACTGATCAAATGGAAGAAGATTATCCTGTTTTGTTCGAAGAAGTGGAAAAGTCGCTTCAGGAAGTATTTCCAGGATTGCATTTTCCCCGTGAAGAAACCGCTTTTATCGTGATGCATTTTGCATCTGCGCTTCTGAACATGGAAGGTGTGGCTGGAATCAATGTCCTTGTCGTCTGTTCCAGTGGAATCGGCACGGCTAAAATTCTGGCTGCCAAACTGCAGAAGAAGTTCAACGACATTGAACAGATTGAACATCATTCTCTGTTTGATCTTAAGGGAATGGATATTTCGCAATACGATTTGATCGTATCAACCATCCGTCTTGTTGATGTAGAGGCGTACGTCCAAGTGAGTCCTGTGTTACCTCAAAAGGATATTCACAAAATCGAGCATGCGATCAGAAGGGTACGTGTGACGAAGCAGATGAAGAAGCCGGTTATGGAACCGAAGGATGAAGATGAAAAGTCGTTCCAAGCCATTCAAGAGAAGGTAGGGGCTTATGAACGCTATGCCCGTAACATTAGTAAGGTTCTCAACCACCTGCATGTGACGAATATAGAAGCTACTCAAGTGGATGGTGCGCTGGGTCAGGCGGTTCACCATTTGAAAGAGGTCGGGGCTGTTTCTGAAGTGGACGACATTGTTGACCATTTGCTGGAACGGGAAAAAATCGGAGGACTAGGAATTCCGGAGACAAGCCTTGCGCTTTATCATGCGAGAAGCTCTTCCATCGACCAACCTTCCTTTTCTGTTCATATTTTGGATGAACCCTTGAAGGTTGAAGGCATGGATGGCGAGGAGATGATCATCAAAACGATGCTGCTCATGCTCGCACCTGAAGCGCCGAGTCAAGAAGGGCTGGAAACGTTGAGCTTCATTAGTTCTCTCATTATAGAAGATGAAGAGTGCACGTCGATCTTAGAATCTGAAAATGAAGAGAACATCCTTCATTATTTAGCAAACCAACTTTATACATTTTTAAAATCTAAAAGATAAGGGAGTTTTTATAATGTCTACAAACATTTTGAAAAAGGAAAACATCGAACTGAACAGAAGTCTAGCAACGAAAGAAGAAGCGATCCGCTATGTTGGTGGTATTTTGAACGAACAAGGGTATGTGGATGGAGCATACATTGAAGAAATGCTGAAGCGTGAAGAAATCACTTCTACATTCATGGGGAACTTCGTAGCCATTCCTCACGGGACAGAGGATGCGAAAAAGTCCGTTAACGAAACAGGAATTTCTGTTGTCACTGTACCGGAAGGCGTCGATTTCGGAGGTGGCAATATCGTCAAGCTTCTGATCGGGATTGCTGGTAAAGGGGATGAGCATTTGGAAATCCTTTCTCAAATCGCTATCGTTTGTTCTGAAGAAGAAAATGTTGAAAAGTTGATTGCAGCGGAAACGAAGGAAGAAGTTCTTCAAACGTTCAGTGAGGTGGAATAAGATGAAAGCTGTTCATTTCGGAGCAGGAAATATAGGGCGAGGTTTTATTGGCGCGCTTCTCGATCAGTCCGGCTATGAGACAGTTTTTGTTGATGTGAATGAAGCGCTGATTGATCTATTGAATGAACGCAATCAGTACTATGTGGAATTGGCTGGCGCCGATTCTACAATTGAGGTTAAGAATGTTAGTGGATTGAATAGTATGAAACAGCCACAAGAGGTGGTGGAAGCGATCGTTCATGCGGATCTTGTGACGACCGCTGTTGGACCTAACATCCTTTCTGTCATTTCAAAGCTTCTTGCAGAAGGATTAGAAGAGCGCATAAAGGAACAAGTGGGACCTTTGAATGTCATCGCTTGTGAAAACATGATCGGTGGATCCGAAGCGTTGAAACAGCATGTGCTTGAAAACATGGATGAGTCCTTGCATGATCAATTGGAAGGCTTGATCGGATTTCCAAATGCAGCCGTGGACAGGATAGTCCCCGACCAGCACAATGAAGATCCTTTGACCGTTAAAGTTGAACCTTATTATGAATGGGTAGTAGAAACGCCTGCCATCAAAGGGGTGCAGCCGGAAGTGGAAGGAATCACCTATGTAGAGGATCTTACTCCGTATATTGAACGAAAGTTGTTCACGGTCAATACAGGTCACGCAGCCACCGCCTATCTTGGAAGCTATTATGGACATTCCACAATCAAAGAAGCGATGGATGACCCTATAGTTAAGGAGAAAGTGGAAGGCGCGTTGAGGGAAACAGGTGCTGTGCTCATAGAAAAGTATGGATTTGACAAGGCGCAGCATGAAGGCTATGTGGACAAGATCATCACTCGTTTCTTGAACCCGGACTTGTCGGATGAAGTTACACGTGTAGGACGTGGCCCGATCCGTAAGCTTGGACCGAAAGATCGTCTTGTACGTCCAGCTGTCGAATATTTAGAACGAGTAGAAGAGGACCCGCATTATTTAGTAGAAGTGATTGCAGCTGCATTAAGTTACAAAAATGAAGCAGACTCTGAAGCGAAAGAGCTGCAGGGGAAAGTCTTAGACCATGGCCCTACAGCTGCTTTTAAGGATATCTCCGAACTAAATGATCATCACCGCTTAGTCCAATTGGTAGAACAGCAGTATAAAGAGATGAACTAACGAACCATAATCCCCACAGGAAATCCTGTGGGGATCTTTTGTTATCTACTAATGGCTAGTTTTTGAATAAGTAGTTTATTCCATTTACACAGAAAAAAGAAGCCCTGAGCTTTTCTGATAAGCTCGGGCTTTATTTGATGCGGTCGTCGCGCTCTTCGTCGGGGATGAGGGGGCAGGTGGGGCAGCATTTGGCTTTGTCTGCGTCATGGAGCATGTACTTCATGCAGCAATGACGTCTGACATAGGTTTCTTTTCCGTTGTCCGCCTGGTAAAAGCGGAATTTGAAATGCAGCGGGTTTCGCTTGTTTTCCTTGAACAATTCATGGGTGGTGAACCAGCGGAAGACGGTCTCTGTCCATTCATCTGCCTGGTCTTTCACAAGGACGCATTTTCGTTGATGGAGGTTGTGAGAGACGATGGAACGCATGTGTGTCGTCTTACACTTGGACACTTGTGCGACGGTTTGGAACAATGGTTGCAAATGTTGAGTAATGAACGTGTAAATAGATTCTTTTACTTCTTCTTCAGGCAAGTCCGCGATTTTGTGAACGGCATCCTCGTCTACGATATAATTCATTGCATTTTTTTCTTTTAGTTCAATGCAGATATTTTCAGGACTTGCATCAATGACGACCCCATGTCTGATCATCGTCTCAAACAACCCCATGGTGAGAACGGAATACATTTTTCCGAACAGCAAACCAGTGATGGCCAAGTTCGGGGCATCCAGCTGGTCCTTTTGCTTCGTCAGTAACTCTTTCACCGCTTTTTTATTTTGAATGAGATCATCGACTTTGTAATGAGAACGGTCCTTGTACTCAGAACCAACAAAGATGCGATGATCGTTCTGAATTTGTTCGAATACTCGTTTCATATCGATGTCTCCCGTTTGTAAGCTTTATTTTTGCTGATAACTGTTTTCAATTATAAAATAAAACCAATCATACAACAACTTAAGAAGCATAATGGACATGGACTTGGGAGTAAGCTAAGGTTATGAACACAAATAGGTCCGATTATGATTCGTTGTTTTAGGGAATAGACAGATCTACAATACAATATCATTCCTCCACGGAGGTGAACAAGATGGAAGCCATGAATCTAATACAAAAGAAATTACCGGGTTATGAATCAATATTTTTAGATAATGTTAAAAAAGCAGATATTCTTACTTTACATCAACTGATTCAAGCGATTTTTCGGGAGCGTGTCGTTCCCTATGAATGGAGGGACCGTAGAAATACATTGGTTCTTCTAGTAAACGATGGAGAACTTCACGTACCTGTTTCTAATCTTTACATATTTCAACACATTGATATTGATGGAGACATAAGGTTTGTGGATAATCAAGAAGAAAATCAATCCTTGGTCGATAAGTCCGAAACTTGCTTAGAACTGCTTTTCCCGGGAAATAATCGATCTGATTTTTATAAAGAAATCCTGAACAGTGTGACAAACCTGGCCCTGGCACTTACAGTAGCGGAGCATAGAAGAAGACAAATCGGAAACCTGGCAGAAGATGCGTTTTCTTATGCAGCTTCTCAAAAGAGCCCGCTGACTTTTTTTGAACAGTGGGTCATTCAAGGGCATACCATTCACCCATGCAGTCGAACAAGAATGGGCCTGACACCTGAGGATGTCGCCCGGTACGCTCCAGAATGGGAAGGGAAACCAGACGTACTGCCACTGCTTGTTCATAAAGATCGATATCATATGACTTCAAAAAATGATGAAAGCACGAAGTCCATCCTTTTGCAGGAATACCCGCAGCTTAAAGAAGCATTCCAACACGTCTGTGAAACTCATGATGTAGTTGCGGAAGACTATGAAATTATTCCGATCCATCCATGGCAATGGGAACACACCATCACAAAATATTATAAGGATGATTTGGAAGAAAAATTACTAATTCCGGTCAATGAATTCACGATCCCGACATCCGCACTGATTTCTTTCCGGTCGCTTGCACCTCTGGACGATCGGACCAAGCATCACATTAAAACGGCTGTCAATGTACAGATGACGAGCGCGGTTCGAACCGTTTCAGCGGCATCGACTAAAAACGGTCCCACATTATCCCGACTCTTGCAAACGATCTTCTGTCGTGATGAGGATCTATCACGCTCACTTTCCGTCATGGGAGAGGAAGTCGGTATTCATTATGAACCCCATCACGAAGAGAACCGGAATTTCCTGGAGAAAAATGCGGCGGCGATTTTACGAGAAAATCCAGAGAGAGACTTAGGAGTGGATGAAGTAGCGCTGCCAGCAGCTTCTTTGCTTGCGCCTTCGCCATTTTCAGGAAAGCTGGTCGTAGAAGAAGTGGCGGCAGACTATCCTTCACCTGAAGCATTCATCTATGACTATGCCAAGACGGTACTGCCCGGTGTGCTTACGTTGATTACGAAATATGGCATCAGCATGGAGGCCCATCTCCAGAATTGTGTCGTTATTTTTGAAAAAGGGAAGCCGAAAAAGGCGGTCCTCCGTGATTACGGAGGCATCCGGATCATGAACGAACGCTTAGAACAGTATTTTGACCAACAGCCGATCGACCCAAGTACGAATCTACTGACAAAAGATCGGTCTGAGTTATTGGATGTGTTCTCCCATGCGCTTTTCCATAATCATTTAGGGGAGATTATCGTCGCGCTCGCTAGACGAACAGCTGTCAATGAGAAAGTGATGTGGAGTAAAGTTGAGCAGGTGATCCACGAAACGTATGAACATATGAAAGAGGATAAACAAATTCTAACGGAAGCCCTGTTAGATAAAGAGGAGATTCTCATGAAACCGACGAAGATGAAGGCCCTCGTGAATATGCGGTTATCTGATCAATATACGGAAATTCTTTATGTGGAAATCCCTCATCCTTTTGCTGAAAGAAAAGAGGTGAAACAAAATGATCTTGCCCTTAACTGAACGTATGAACTCGCGAAATTCTGGTTTGCATAAAGAAGAAGAGCACGCATATCAATTCTTGAAAAGCGCTTATCCTGCTTATACTGCACGCTTCTTTGAATGCCGGGCTGAAGCAAGAAAAGGCATCCTGTTGAAGCTTGCCAATTCCATTATTCGTGAAAATATTGATGATCTTTATTCCGGTGCTGTTCCTATGGATGGTGAAAATTCATATTTAGGTAGAACTATTTTTGAAGATGGAGATTCGCCACTTGAGAAAGACCGAACGTATTTGCTGGTACAAAAGCAGGGAAACAAAATCTTATTCCCAGTTTTAAACAGATCGGCTTTCCGCTTTGTTGAAGTGGATGTGCCATTGCTGGTTGAGGGGCGAGGCGTCCGTCCTGTATCTTCTGGGTCAGAGCTTGTGTTTCTTTTGTTTCAAAAGGAAGACTACCCAAATCGGGAAACATTTGTACAGGAATTGAACAATGGAACGGCAAACCTTGCGCTCGCTCTAACTTTTCATGAGGAATGGAAACAGGCAGTACGCACGGAAGCTGCGAACCTTGAGGTGGAAACATCTATTGATTATGTGTTGGAAAAAGGGGAGGACGCCCATTTATTTTTCGAACAGCTTGTCGTTGAAGGGCACCATCTTCATCCTGGGGCTAAGACGAAAATCGGATTAACCTATGAAGATACATTCCGGTACTCCCCGGAATTTCATCAGACGTTTCCCATCCGTTTGGCTGCCGTTAAGAAGACATTGGTATTGAGCACTGGAACAACGTTCGAATCCAGTTTTCCAGAAACCGCTGAGACAGGGAAAAAGGAGTTAAAGGATTGTGGATACGTGGAGGGTCTGTATACGATTTTACCTGTGCACCCCTGGCAGTTCGAACATGCGATCCCTGAGATTTATCAAAAGGAAATCGAAGATGAAGAAGTGATTCTGTTATCTTCAAGACCTATGGGTGCAGAGGCGACTTCTTCGTTCCGGACGGTGGCTCCTAAAAGGAAAGAAGCGCCTGTGTTGAAGCTTGCTGTGAACAGCCAGATGACGTCGACCGTCCGTTCGATTTCCACACAGACAGCGATGAATTCCACCGTTTTTTCAAAAATGATGCAGGAAATCAAAGATAGAGAGCCTCATTTGCATTCCTTTGTCCCCTTAAATGAATGGGGCGGGGCCGCTTTCCGATCTGAGGAACGGTTGAAAAGCCGTAATTTGACGATGTTAATCCGTGAATCTCTTCATCCGCATCTGGAAGAAGGGGAAGTGGCTGTTGCTGGGATGAGCTTGTACGCGCAATCCCCGATCAGTGGTTTGACGATCCTTCATGAGCTTGTAAAGGAATTTGAGACGAAACATCATCTCAGTCGGACCGAAGCGGCCAAAGAGTTTTTTTGTCATTATATACAAAAGGTGCTCCCGGGTTATATGACGATGATGGTCAAGTATGGAGTGGCATTGGAAGGGCATCTGCAGAACAGCCTGCCTGTGTTCAAGAATGGACGATTGACCCGATTCTTTTTCCGGGACTGGGGAGGAGCGAGGGTTTATGCAGAACGTCTTCGGAATCAAGGGATTTCTCCGAAGTTCGCCGCTGATTCGGTCAGTGTGACGAATGATCGTTCTCAGGTGCATAACAAGTTGTATTACACCGTTTTTCAAAACCATTTGGGAGAGATCATCCGTCAGCTCGTCAAATATTCCGGACTGCCGGAAGAAACATTTTGGATGGAAGTAAAAAGAGTGGTAAAGGAAGAGTTGGATCGATTGTCTCTGATGGATGATTTAGCCGTCCAAGTAGCAGAAGATCGAATGTTCCTATTCCAGCCGACCGTCATGCATAAGTCATTGACCCAAATGAGGCTGAGCAATAGTAAAGGGGACGCTTACACGGAAGTGCCGAACCCTTTAGCTTGAAGAAAGTGTGAGGATGTAGCCATGAGAATTGAACAATATATTGAAAATAAAAAACGAAAGCATGATGGGCCTATTTGTGCTTATGTTTATGATTTAGGTCAGTTACGGAAGCATGTGGATACATTGAAAAGGAGTCTCCCGGATTTTTGCCGGCTTTTTTATGCGGTGAAAGCGAATCCTGATCCGCGGATTTTAGGAACTCTCGCCACGATGGTCGATGGATTCGAAGTCGCTTCTGGTGGGGAATTGAAGAAAGTTCCCCATGATAACCACGTGCTGTTTGGGGCTCCCGCAAAAAAGCAAGCCGAAATAGAGGAAGCGATCGATGCAGGAGTGGAAGCCATCAACGTTGAAAGCTTCCATGATTTGAACCGCATCGAATGGCTATCCAAACAAAAAGATGTCGTTACTCCAATATTGATCCGCGTCAATTTGAGTCGTGATGTGCCTGAAAGTCATCATATGATGTCCGGCGTCCCGACTCAATTCGGTATTGATGAACGTGATATCCCGGAGATTTTAAAAAAAGCTCTTCAAATGAATCATGTGAGTGTGCACGGATTCCACTTCCACGCGATGTCTAACAATCTGAATGCTGAAGCACATGTGCAATTTGTGGCTATGTGCTTGGAAAAAGCAAAAAGTTGGCGGAACCATTTTGGATTGGACATCCGAACTGTCGATATCGGTGGAGGTATTGGCATCAATTATTGGGATCCGGACGATGGGTTTGAGTGGGACACGTTCGCTTCCGGACTTCATCAACTGGAAGGCCAAATGGACGGGCTGAGTTTAGTGCTTGAACTTGGAAGGTTCATGACGGCCGCTTCCGGCTCGTACGTGACCGAGGTGTTAGATGTGAAAGTCAACCATGATCATCATTTCGCCCTCATCCGAGGAGGGTCGCACCACCTCAGACTGCCTGCTGCCTGGAAAATGAGCCATCCTTTCCGTATTCACCCGGTCGAAGAATGGGCCCCCCCTTACGAAAGGCCAGGGATGAAGGATGCGGAAGTGACCATTGCCGGAGAACTGTGTACGCCTAATGATGTCCTTGTGAAAAGTGAATATGTGGAAGAACTAAGAGCTGGGGATGTTGTGATTTTTGACTATGCTGGTGCTTATGCTTGGACGATATCCCATCATGAATTTTTGAGCCATCCTGAACCGGAATTTATTTATTTAGATGAAAAGAAATAGCCGTCACATTTCGTGGCGGTTTTTTGTTGCTCTCCTTTCCATATTCGATCAATCGACTTACAATGGATAGATGTCGTTTGATGGAAAGGTAGAAATATATGATATACGAAGAGGAAAAAATCATCAATCCATCCGCCGGTGCCATCGTTATGGCCATCGGTATCTTTCTTTATGGGGCATGGCGGCAATTTTTCACCCATGGAGCTGTAGTTTCTGGTCTCTATTTGCTGCTGACTCTCATCATTTATCTTATGCTCATCAGGCAAAGTCTGCAAAAAGGTTTTTGGAAGCCATTCCTATCCAATCCTGTCAACTCCTTCGTCATTGGTTCGTGGGTGGCCGGTTTATCTGTGTTATCCCAAGTGATCTTCAAGTATTTGGAACGTCTGCAGTTTTTAGTTATTGGAATAGCGGGGCTTAATACACTGCTTTGTTTATTCTTTTTCTTCCTATGCCTCTTCAACTTCAAAAAGCTTTGGCTTCGTCCAACATTTCACCATATCCATGGAGTCATTCTGTTGTCGACGGTGTCCATCCAATCGCTCGTTATTATGTGGACAAACCTGTTTCCTGGAATCCCTACAACCATGGTCGCAAGTTTGATCACCATGGGGGTTGTGCTTTATTTAAATTGTTCAGCTCTCTTGTTCGTTCGATACAGAAACAAAACGTGGGCAATCACAGATGATTGGACAAATACCAATTGCATTTTACATGGAGCACTTTCGATTACAGGCCTGGCTGCTGTTTCGACAGGAGTCTTTTCCTCTTTTCTTGTTACTTCTCTCTGGTGGTTTGTATTAGGAATTTTATTAGTAGTAGAAGGGATGGAGCTGCTAAGAGCTTACCTTCGTGTGAAGAAACTAGGATGGCATAAAGGTGTGTGCACATACCATGTGAGTCAGTGGTCCAGGAATTTTACGTTTGGGATGTTTTATGCTTTTACGATGGTTATGCTGGAGAGTCCTGTGTACACATCCGTCTTTTACGACTTCCAACAATGGTTTCTATATCTCTGGGGCTGGGTCGTAGCCATTGCCCTGATTTATGAATTGATTTTATGGATCTATTCCTTTTATAAAAGTAGTTTTGAAACCTCTTCCTGAATCTGCCCATTTCATGCAAGTTCAAAGCCATTTGACTTGGAACATGGTAAGATATTGATAGAATCACGTCGAAGAGAGGGGGGAGAAGGGTGAATAAAAAGAATCATAGAAACAAAAACCGCTCATGGGGAGCCTTCCTTCTCCCCATCTTTCTACTTGGACTCGTTTTTTTTACGATGAAAAGTCAGCTTGGAGACGGAATCATGAGCAGCTGGACAACGGTCGAAGAAAATGAACCTGATCTTCCTCAGCAGGTGCTGCAGTATGAAGATGAAATCGAAACGTACGCCGAGCAGGAAGGCATCGGTGAATACAAGGATATATTGTTGGCTTTGATGATGCAGGAGTCTGGTGGACGTGGGGACGATCCGATGCAGGCGTCTGAATCCCATTGTGGGGAAGTGGGCTGTATTGGAAATCCTGAACAATCCATAGAACAGGGGGTCGCTTATTTCGCAAAAACGTTGGAACGGTCCGACGGGGATGTGAAACTAGCTCTTCAATCGTACAATTTTGGTGCAGGGTTCATTGATTTTGTGATGAACAATGGTGGGGAATATACGCAGGACCTGGCCATCGAATTTTCATCGAAGAAATATGAAGAATTAAAACATACAGGTAAATACAGCTGTATTCGTGAAGAAGCCGAACAGTATGATGCTTGTTACGGCGATATATACTATGTCGATGCCGTGCTTGACCATTATGAGGAAGATGGGGATCTAATTGCATCCTCTTCCTGATAAGGCATAAAAAATCGACTCGAACCTAAGAAAGGTTCGAGTCGATTTTTTTATTATAGGTGATTCAGTTCTTCATTGAGCTTCCTGGATTCGGATTTGAAATAAAGGTAGAAGCCGATCCATATGATGAAATAGATGAACAAGAACGACAGAATAGAGAGCAAAGCCGTGGTCATTTGAAAAGGAATCCATCCGATGCCGAAGCTGATGATGAAATAAAGCAGGGAGACCGTGATGAAATGTAAGAGGGTTTGCTGCCATAGTTTGAGCGTTGTGATTTCAAAATACAAAGGTGTCACGGAGAAAAACCAGCCACAAAACATACTGCCAAGCGAGTTACGAACGAAGGCTTCACTCGAAAGTGTTTCTACATCCCCAAACCAAATGACGGCGTAAGTCATAACAATGGCGAGAAAAGCGCCGAAGAAGATTCCGATCATGCTTCTGAATAAAAATGTTTTCACTTTTCTTTCCTCCTGTTCATTTTTAACATATTTTTGATTTCCTTAACATAATGCCTCGACGCATATTCTTTGCTTCCTGTCTGAAAATGAACGACCAGCGTACCGTGAAACGACGGCTCAAAATGACTGATTTTATATAAGTTGGCAATGGCAGATTTCGAGATACGGATAAACTGGTCAGATGGTAGAGTTTCGACCAGCTCATAAAGCTTTTCTCTCAATCTGTACTTTCCTTCTTTATGAGCGGCGTAGACGATTTCTTTTTCCGTGTAGAAATACTCAATGTCCCGAGGTTTAAGAAGATGCTGCCGTTCTTCTTTATAACCAATCACCAAATCATGTTTTTCCTCCTCCAAAGCATCCAGAATTTTCCTAATGGATGAATCAACTTCCTTACACTCGACGGTCACCTTTGTTTCTTCATGCAAGTCATTAATATCCACGATCAGTTTCATTTCCCCTTTCCCTCCCTCCCGTCTGTCTTTCTATTGTCAGTATAGACGTGCGTGTGATTTCTGTCATGAAAAGGCAGGTAAGTGGCAAAGTGGAGAGGGTGAGTGGTATGATGAGTGCGGTCACTTAATTGGAAAAATTGTACAAATGTGTTCAGACTCCTTAGAATGGATATGTTATAAGGTTTATTCATGAAGTTATCCATCATCGATGGGGAAATTTACGTACCTGCTGGGACATGAATGGAAAAATGTTGAATGAATATAAAATAAGGTGTAAAATTACACTATTGAAACAATGGAGGAGGGAAAAGAAATGGCCGCTTTATCCAAGGAAGAGAAACAGAGGGTTTTCCGTGAACAGTTGAATCACCTGAAGGAAAATGGATACATAACAGATCAGGAGTACAAACGACTACTGCAGGCGCAGGGGGCGTATCTTGCAGACTATGAATCTTTAGATAAAGAACAAGAGGTGTACCAGAAAAAAGCACAATCAGAACCAGTTCATAAGCCGAAACCAGCACCAAAACCGAAGCCTGTCAAAAAGAAAAAAGAACGCTCTCCAGAACAAATCCGTGAAAGGAACATAACATGGACGCTTATCTTAGGTGTTTCCATCCTGCTCATCACAGGCTTGATCGTTGCGACAAGTCAGTGGGACCAGATGGGAGCGGCGACGAAGGTCGTTTCTATTTCTTTTGTTTCGCTGTTTTTCTTTGCGTTGAGCTATGGCACCGGCCGATTCTTAAAAATCAAGCAGACAGCTTTTGCCTTTTTGACACTCGGAAGTCTGCTCATTCCGATTATCATTGTTGCTATTGGTTACTTTGAGCTTTTCGGGCCCTATCTATCACTTGATGGAGAAGGGAGGCACCTGCTCGGTTTGATGGGAACGGCGATTCCGCTTCCTTTATACGTAAGGCATGCGTTCGTCCATCGTTCGCGCCTTTATGTATGGATTGCACTTTTGTTTCTATCGCTTTCTGTAGGGTTCATGCTTGGAGCGCTCCCGTTATCCCTTGATGCTTTTTATCTTGGATTGATGTTGTACAATGCCGGGTTGCTTGTCGCTTATATCCGGTTTAAAAATAGGAATCACCTCCAGTTATTTATCAAAGAGGTGCCATTATTCGCCCAGTTGAATCTAGTCATTTCCACCTTGTTGATGCTGTTTTTCTTTGAAAATGAAGTGTTTTACAGTTTCAACCTGCTGCTGACAGCCAGTGTCTATATGGCGATGGTTTTTGTTTACAAAACGAAAGAATATCAGTTTGTTTTTTCTGTGATGCTCGTGTATGCGGTGTACCAACTCGTTGAGAATACGCCGTTGTATGCCGTCGATTCACTCGTATATGCGCTTGTCGGCGTGCTTTACATCGGGTTTGCGTATGCGTTCCGGAACCATACATTCATTGAAAAGGTGTTCCGATTGACGAGCGGGATTGTTTCTTTTTCAGCATTCATCTATATCACTTATGAAAGCATTTCTATCCAGGAGCAAAGCAGCTCATGGCTCTTGCTTGCCGCCTATGTTGTCATTATGGTCAATTATCTCGTCCTTTCTAATGTGACAAAATATGTGATTTTTACGTATTTAGCTCCTGTGTTCTTTTTTGTTTCCATGGCCCAGCTATGGGATTTGATTCAATCGGGCCCCTGGTTCTTCTTCTTGTTCACAGCTGCATCTCTCCTTTTTCTATACGGAGGAATCTGGACAAAAGTCAAGTGGCTGCAGGTATTGAAGGATAGCAATCTTTACACGTCTTTATTTGTGTTGACGGGATGTTTATATTACGCCCTATATGACCTGCAATATGGGTATAGTGCCATCATGCTGCTCATCGTCAGTGTGCTTTCTTATTTTGTGAAAAAGAGTTCCGCCCATGCCGATATGAAGAGTACGGCGGTCTGGGTGCTTCCGTCAGGCTTGGTGGCTGCTTCCGCCATCTTTTATCAAAAGCTTCTCGAATGGGTACCTGCCTACAGCGAAGGGTATTCGATTTCATTCCATATCGCTTTGACAGGCGTCCTTCTACTCGGTCTCCACTATGTATGGAAAAAGCCGGAAGAAGACGATTTTGCGATGTCGACGTTTTATATCGCCGAGGGCACCTACGTGGCTGCCATGCTGATTCTGCTCGTAGATGACGGAGTGGACCCGATTCTTGTCCGGCCGCTCTTGTTGCTCACAGGCATCGGGATGGTGTACCTGCTTGTCCGCTATTCAAAAAAGACGTACTACTGGAGTTTCGTATCTGTCGCGTCACTCGCTTTTTATACATCATTGATCGACCCATTGCGAATCGATTCATTTTCTAACGTACTGATGTATATGATCTTCGCTCCTGTGGTCTTGATCGCCATTGGAGAATGGGGAGAAAAGAAATCCAAAGGGATGCGGCCGCATTTCTATATGCTGGGACATATCGTTCAGCCGTTCCTTGTCCTTCTCATTCTTCTGAATCAGCTGGGGCGGGAAAATGTTCACCCCGCTGTTTTGATGATTCCATTAGCGGTGTACGTCTTCAGTGCTTTGAAAGCAGGAAGAGAATCGGGAACAAAAACGATGCTGTATGCTGCTCTGACGACTGGGTACCTTTTTGTTGCCGCACTACCGAAAGAACTCGGATGGGGTGAGGTCCCTTATGAATATGCGTTTTTGGCCAGCAGTTTCTTGTATGCAGTTCTCTGGTTCTTCGTCTCTGCCGAGTGGAAAAAGCGCATAGAGTGGTACATCATTCCATTTTCCATTTTAGGTCTGTTCGTCGTGATCAGTGACGTTCCTTTAGAGGCGGAACGAGAATGGCTGCTGGTGATCGGCTACATTGTCTTCAACCTTTTCTTCCTTCATCAGAGGTCATGGTCGCTCGTCCGCTTCGTTCCATTGATCTTGACCTTCGGGTTATGGGAAAAGCTGCGGGTGTTTTGGACCGATATGGACATGATCCTTGTCCTTGTTTTAGGTATCCTCGTTCTTCTTGGATCAGGCAAGCTTTTGCAAAAAAGACTGTTTGGCCCTGGGATCGATGCTGATGCCTATACGTGGACAGCACTCTTGTATATCGGTTATTTGAATTTGTACACCTTGTGGGATGAAAGTGTCTGGATACGCATTCTCCCTGTTGTGCTGCTCAGCTTGTGGTTTTATCTTGGCGGAAAGAAATGTTCCGAAAAATTTCTTCAGAGCGTCTTTTATACAGGTGCGGCAGTCAGTTTGTATGGAGCTTACTTGATGATCACTGCATCGTATAGTGAATACATCCCTGACTTGATCATTGCAGAGGTTCAAGCTTTACCGGTTCTGATTGTCCTCGCTTTTTTAAGAAAAAACATCTGGTCTGCGTCTGCAGAGATGATGAGTTATGTTCAGTTCGCTGCATTGCTTTTGATCTCAGGCTACCTTGTCGTTGATGCCATCCAGAGCCACACCATTTGGGATGCCTGGATTATCGGGGGCTTATCGCTCGCTTCGATGGTCGCCGGTATGCAGCTCCGGATCAAATCGTACTTCCTTGTCGGGATGGGTGTCCTCATTTTCAACATCATCTACCAGACACGACCGTACTGGGGCAATGTCCCTTGGTGGGTTTATCTATTGATTGCCGGGCTCGTTCTGATCGGAATAGCAAGTTACAATGAATGGCAGAAACAACGCTCGGAATCAGAAAAGCCTGTGGAGCAGAAGTGGAAGAAACTTTGGAAAGCATTTAAGAAATGGCAGTAGAGAAGGAGTCGTCACATGAGTTTTATTTTACGCACATTAAAAAACATGGCCCTTGATTTCATCTCGATGATCAAAGGGTTTACCTATGGATTTATTATGGTCGGGTTATTTATTGGGCTTCTGGGTGGAGTCATTTATGGTATTTTGTACTTGAGAAATCTTTTTCTGTAGGGGGAGACATATGCGGTTATCGACGCTGTTGTTACTCGTTATACTGTTAACCTCGTGTGGAAGTCCTGCAGTCAATGATAATCGTCCTCCAGACATTCAAGGTCCTGTAGTTGATATACTATCCTCCAATCAAGTCCTTGTGAGGAATGAAGAAGGACAGATGAAAGTACAAGAAATCATCGTGACTGTTGAAAAAGAATCTCTTGAAAAAGGCCGAGAGTATAGCATATGGATCGAGGGTGAAATTCTAGACAGCCAGCCTCCTATAGGAAAAGTCGGGAAACTTTTAATAAAATAACTAGTGTAAATAAAGCTCCCTATTCTGGAAGACTCAGTTTCGAGACTTTTGTTGGAGTTTAGGGGCTCCGGGAAACAGTTCGCTTTCCATGGGGCGGGCGGTGAGCCTCCTCAGGCTACGCCTTCCGGGGTCTCACCTGTCCCACACGTCCCATAGGAGTCTCACCGTTTCCCTCCGCCCCTTTACCACATAAGTGCATCGAAACCACATCCAGAATAAGCAGCTTTTATCCCAGTGAAAATAGAAGAAAAACTAACTCTCATGGTGGCTATTTAGGGTGCGTAAAGCTTGCTATAGGGCGTTTTATGCATATAATACCAGGACAATGGAAGACAGTCTCCCCCGGTGTAGAGGTTCGTTACCCGCATACGACGAATGGGGTGGTTGGGAAGCTGCGAGACTCCCGTGGGAGAAAGGAGATAGGCGAGATCCCGCAGGACGAAGTCCGAGGAAGCTTGCCACTCCCCCACAGGAAAGCGAGTAGCTTCCCAGCCACCCCTAACGCTCAACACGTCAAACGAACCCCGAAAAGTCTCGAAACTGAGTCTTCCACAATTCTGCCATATAGGTTATTAACTGATGAAGGATAAAAAGGTGAATGTAAACGTTTTTTAATCACCTTCCTGGGCGCGTTGCATAAAATGTGAGGAGTCGGAGGAGGGTGATGGGGTGAACAATACAGGGAATCCACAGATGCAGGGAAGCGGCAGCCAGCCTCAAAATGTCCATGATTTCTGCAGACAACACCTTTATCAAATGGTACAGATTGAAATGGCTGATGGGCAGACACACACCGGACTATTGCACAGCTATGATCAAAATCAAATGAATTTGATCATGCCCACCAGCCAGCAGGGGCAGAATAGGGGCATCAACGAGGAAGACAGCCGTCTGTTTTTCCCGTTCTTTGGGCCGTTCGGGCTTTTTGGCTTTCCGTTTTGGGGAATCCGCAGGTGGTGGCCGTATTATTATCCATATTCATATTGGTGGTAAACACCAGTAAAGTCACTGAAAAGATTCAGTGGCTTTTTTGTTCTGTCTGACCACTTTTGTGATACGATGAGTAAAAGGAATCATTTACCATAAGAGAGTGGGGATGGGATGAAAGAAAACCTGACGTTTGCCTGGATTGCTTCATGGTTTGCCCTTGTGGGACAGCTCGCTTTTTTTATTGTCGTCGCTTTATTTACAGGGGAGTGGCGTTACGTGATGTGGAGTTTATTAGTCAGTTTGAGCGTCGGGGTTCCCAATATGATTCGAACGTGGCAGGCGCAGAAAAAGGCGAATGCGAGGAAAATATATGAGCAGGGGGAAAGTTCGCTATGATTGAAAAGATCGATACGATGTGTCTGGCGGTGAAGGACGTAGAAAAAGCCGGTACATGGTATGAGGAAAAGCTTGGATTTACCGTTTCTTTTAAAGGGGATGGGTACCGGGTGCTGTCCATCGGCAGTCATCCGGTACCCTTGACTATTGAAGAGACAGGAAACGTGGAGTCATCGAGTCAGAACTATCCAATCTTCTTCACGACGGATTTGGATGGAACGTATGACCAATTGAAAGAGAAGAAGGTGAAGGTCGGGGACAAGCATAGAGACGTGGAAAACTATTATTTTGATTTCTATGATTTGGATGGGAATCGTCTTCAGGTTTGTTGTTATGATTAAAACTATGAGACTCCCTTCCCTTTGAGGGTGGAGCTTTAAAGACTTTTCGAAGTGAAAGGAGGGATGAAAAATGAAAAGATCTGTGACGAACCATTCCCTGCATGGGGTTTGTGCAGGGATAGCTCATCATCTTGGTCTTTATCCTATGGCCATTCGCCTTTTGTTTATCGTTACACTTCCTTTCTCCCTCTTCCTTTACATCCTTCTTGCCAATACGATGGATGCTGACCGTGCTTCCTTTTAGGTGTTTTTCACATAAGAAAATTTTATTGGAGGGATAACATTGATGAAATTCTTTTTTCTTTTATCATCTATCATTGTTCCTGTTTCTTTATTTGTTGACCAGGCGGCCGCAGGGGTCCTTGCAGCTTTGGTGTTCTTACTAACAGGTGCTTATTTCAGCAAGCCGCGTTTTCGCAAGTACACGAATGAGTCCTGAAATTAAGTCATTCCAAATGAAAGAAAGAACGGAGAGCCTTGAAAGTGGAAGGTCATTATGTAGATTATATGAGTTTCATTTTATAACGTATGGTTGTTGAGGTGGAGGATAGCGAAAGACGAGAAAAGAGAGCCTGAACAAAATAAATGGTACCTTTATGTAGTTGTGTTCTACTGGCTTTTATATACAGCCAAAACCTTCTTCATAGAGGCACGTTGGTTTGATTTTGTTTTTTATGGTTTGACGATTATCGCGATAGCAGTTTTTGCAATCATTGAATTCAAAAAGCGGAAACTAGTCGTTTCTTTGGTGGCATGTGTTTTGTTTTTCGCGTATTTATTTGAGATCGTCCCTGTGCCTATTCCGTGAAAAAGGTGATGGATAGGATTGTAACCAAGTAATAAACCCTGACCATCATCTTCATTTTTAAGTCGAATGGGTTAGTATAAACCAGTTCGAAAATTGCCTGAATTCCCTTTATTGAATGACCAGACCGTTTTCTAGCCCCCAATGTGTCTCCTTGTCTAATGATCCTTGTTTATGGATCTGTCCTTTGACAGTAATGGAGTCTCCTTTCTGCAAATTCAAATCCAATGATTGTCCCTCGAGGTTCTGGGTTTCGACGATAAAGGTGTAGGGCAGCATATCTGTGCTGTTAGTCTCGATATTCAGCCAATTCTCTCCATTGTAAGTGCCGCCCGCATAGACGACGAGAAAGTCAGGAAACGTTTGGACGAGCCTGCCTTTCCATGTCACCTCTTTTTGATACATGAACCTTGTGAACGTATCAGACTTCAATGAATCTTCCAGCTTGTAAAAATGGGCGACCGTTTCTTCGAATCCATTGAATTTCTCATCACGGAATTGGTGGACAAAAGACTGTTGTTCTGCAGAGTTAAAGTAGCCTCTATAGAGTCCTTCAAGGGGCTTTCTATCGTCAAGGACGGCTTTGAAGCTATCTTTTTGTGACATCTGACCGAGGAACATGAGGACGATATTTTCATGGACAAGGGCGGTCGGATGATCTTTGAGTTGCTCAGTTCCTTCAGCTGTTTCGTATTCGATGATGTCGATATCTCCTGTAGAGTATCCGTTTACGAATTGTTCATGTGACTGGACACTTTCAGATAAAGGCTCTTTCTCACCTTCCAACAGGTTTGATTCGTCGAGCCATTGGTAGACGTTATCCGCTGTGTATGCTCTATTATTTTCTTCTTTCGTTTCTTCCTTGTTTGATGATTCATTCATGCACCCGGCGAACAAGGGGAGAAGTACGATGATCACGATGATTGTTTTCCTCACATGTAACCTCCTGAAGTTCAAACTCTTCTAAGTATAAAGCAACAAATATATGCTTGAAAGGGATGGAATATGTTTTAATAGAAGGACAACGATTAGATGGAGACTCCCATATATATAGAAAACATTCCGAAAACTATAGCATGGGAAATTTGGCGGAGAAAATCATTCAGGTTATGTAGTGAAAGGGGAAGCAGTCATGGGGGTTACATTTGAAAAACTGACAGAGCCAACGACACAAATCGCATCCGCATACCACCGATGGGAAAATGATACATCGCTCATTCCGATGGTCCGACCAAACCCTGATCAGGACGCATTGGAAAAAAGGTATGAAGTGACAGCGGAAAGTTTGAAACAACGATTAAAGAACCATGAGATTTTCCTTATTTATATGGATGGTGAACTTGTTGGAGAAATGAATTACATGATCAACCCTGGTCATCTACATAGCAAAAAACAAGATACAGCCTGGATCGGAATTACCATTGGTGAGGCAGCCGGTCGAGGGAAAGGAATCGGATTCGAAGCCATCCGTTATCTGGAAGGTCGGATCAAAGAGGCTGGGTTGGACCGTGTTGAGCTTGGGGTGTTCGAATTCAATGAGAAGGCACAGAAGCTGTACAGGAAACTCGGGTATGAAGAGATTGCAAGAATCCCGGATTTTACGTATTGGAACGGAAGCAAGTGGGCCGACATCCGTATGGAGAAGTTTTTGTGAAGAGAAACAAACACGGAAGTTTAATAGAGCAAAAATAAAACGGAATGTGGATGGGCAGAAAGTCGAAAAACTCTTATAATAGAAGTAGTGAAGTTTGTATACGATTATATAGAAAGAAAAGGAGGCCCGATATGCGACACGATATACAACCGAACGAACGCGCTTTCTCTACGAAGGAAGTAGCCGAAGAAGTCGGGATCGCCACAACGACGGTCAGACGGTATGGGCAGCTTTTGGAACAGAACGGGTATGAGTTTTTCAAAGATGGCGACCGGCGGATTTTTGTAAGGTCAGATGTCGAGGTTCTCAAAAAAATCCGCGATTCGGAATTGCCGAAAGAAGATAAAATAAAAGAAATTGTAGAAGAACAGCAGGAGCTTCTTGCAGGCTATGAGTCTCGGGAACTCGCACTTTCGGATACATATGACGGAACAGATTTGCAAGATTCTGATCAGATGAAAGAGATGTTCCGTTTTCTAGCCAGTGAGCTTGCGGCCTCAAGAGAAATGAACGTCCAGTTGAAAAATGATATGGATGAATTGAAAACGACCGTATCCCGTTTAAAACAGGATCACCATGTCATCAGCTCCGGAGTCGGAAACTTTTCACAAAAGACGCATACGAAAATGGATAAGATGATGCAGCAGCAGAAAGAACAGTACGATGAATTACTGCGTCAGGAGCAGGAAAAATCAGAGTATCTGCAAAAAGAGCTCCAGGAAATGCGGGAAGAACAGAAGAAAGTGTGGCGCTCCCAAAGTGAGTTCAATGAACGGTTGGAACATTCGGTCAAACATTCCCGTGGAACGCTTGGTAAAATCATGTCCTTATTCAAAAAATAGCAGCGAGAGACGCTTGAATCCAGTGAAGGTTCAAGTGTTTTTTGTATAAAATCCTAGGAAGGGTGAGTGGATGAAGAGGTTGACCCTCGTCATGATGCTTGTGCTGATTGGTGCCATGCCTGTGGATGCTTATGTCGTCAAAGAGGACACTATAGAGGTGGAGAAATCGAAACACCTAGACGTCACCCAACTTCCATCAAACCTCATTCTTTATGATTCAGAGATGCAAAGAAAGATAGAGGTCGAATCCATTAAGGAGATCATGACGATTACTGAAGGGATACAGGGAGCCTCACCTATTAAAGGAGAATGGGCGAAAAGGGAGAAACTAGGGACGCTGGATTTTGGAAATGAAGAACTGATTCACATTTATTATGGTGAGGAGCGGGAAAATGTCTATTTGCTTGTAGACGAAGAAACGATGTCCATGTCCAGAAAAGACTTTTTCGATCTCTTTTATTCTTCCATTCACAGTCGCCCGCTTCCTCCAGGTGAAGGTGGGGATGTTCAACCACTTCCGCCGGGCAAAACCGTTCAACCAGATGACTTCCTTCCTTTATGAACGAACGTACGTTTTCAGACCAATGGTGTAGATGATATTCCTTCCATTCTCGGATTCAAGTCGATGCCTTTTCCCATAACCTAAGAAGTAAGGAGGTTATGAAAAATGAGTATCGTGATTTTTAGTGGAACACCGAGGAAGAATGGACGGACAAAGATTGTCGCTCAGACTTTAGAACATAAATTGAATGGGACGTTGGTCGACTTAAGCAAGCTTGATCTTCCATTATTCAATGGAGAAGAAACGCAGGGAGATCATCCATCGGTCCAGTGGCTGCGAAGGGTTGTCGCAGAAGCGGACGGTTTTATTTGGGTGTCGCCGGAATATCATAATGGTATGAGTGGTGCTTTGAAAAATGCGTTGGAGTTTTTGAGTGGGGCGCATTTTAAAAGGAAACCGACGTTGCTGCTTGCTGTTTCCGGAGGTGGGAAAGGCGGCATCAATGCACTGAATCAAATGCGCACGGTCGGACGCGGACTCTACGCAGCCGTCGCTCCCGGGCAGCTGATCTTTGATCCGGAACACTTTGAGGGGAATCGTTTGAGATTGGAAATAGAAGAAAAGCTGGATTTGTTGTTAGCGGAATTTATGGCGGATCGCTTTTTGGACGTAAAGAGCAGTTGAATGGGTGTTACTTGAGAATTCGACAAAGTTATTTAAGTATTCGACTCCGTTATTTAAGAATCTGAGCGGGTTATTAAGGAATTCGACAAACTAATTTTAGAATTCGACACAACTAAGCGGAAGGAGGTAGAGCCATGAGTGGATATGAACGCGTCGAAGAATTGAACATTATGAAAGTGATCGCCGAAACGCTTAACCGTTGTAATGACATGACGATGATGCTTCAGACCGTGTTGGAAAAATTGCTCGAGCTGACAAAGCTTGAAGCCGGATGGATATTTCTCATCGACAGCCCTGAGGAGTATGTGCTCGCTGCTCATCATGGGCTTCCTCCAGCTTTATCGTGGGGGGCGTACAAGCCGATGTGCAGTGGGGATTGTTACTGCTTGAGCCGTTATCGCAATGGGAAGCTGACGGAGCCGGTCAACATCATTGAATGTAAGCGGCTGAATGAAGCGATTCAGCACGCTTGGGGGGATACGAATGGCATCACCCACCATGCGACAATCCCTCTTGGGGACGGGGAGGAATCTTTCGGGTTGTTGAACGTCGCTTCTCCTCGGAAGGAAAAATTTTCACAGGAAGAATTAACTTTGCTTCAATCGCTCGGTTTTCAAATCGGGACAGCCATACGCAGGACACGTTTGTATCAAGATGAGCGGAGGCGAGCGGAAAGCTTTGAAGCATTAAATCAGCTTGCCGGGTTTTTATGGTCAGCGGATGATTTTTATGATTTGCAAGAGATTTTAGAGAAGGACGGGCGGGAAATTTTTGGCTGGTCTTCGGTTGGTTGTTACATAGAAAATCAAATGGGCAAGAAACCTGCTTTTGCGTTGGCGGAAGAAGTCAGAGTCGAAGAATGTCTTGCGGTCATACCAATTACAAGACAACAGGTTGTAACAGGAGCAGTTTGGATCGAACCAGCGGGCACCTCGTTCCAGCCTAGTGACCGTGAATTCCTCATGGCATTGGGTCGGCATTTGACGCTCGTTTATGAAAGCATCACCCTAAAAGAGAAACGGCAGGAGTTGCTGCTTCATGAAGAGCGGAAACGCCTGGCCCGCGATCTGCATGATTCTGTGAATCAGAAACTTTTCTCCTTATCGTTGACGGCTAAGGGCGCAAAGGAAATCGTGTCCAAGTATGACTCGTCACTCGGAGAATTGATGGATGACATGTTGTCCATGTCCCAGCAATCTTTGAAAGAGATGCGTTCATTGATTTGGCAGCTGCGACCGGTGGGACTGGAAGAGGGGCTGCTTTCTGCCATGAAAAAATATGGAGAGCATCTCGGCCTCTGTGTTCAGTTTGAAATGGAACGTCTCCCCGACTGGTCACGCCAGGCAGAAGAAACGCTGTGGCGAATTAGTCAGGAAGCGATGAACAATGTGGCGAAGCACGCGAATACGAAAGAGGTCACGGTCCGCCTTTTTGATACAAATGGAGGAGCGGGCATGACTGTGATGGATCATGGGAGTGGATTTCAAATAGATGCGGATGACGAGCGACAGACGCTCGGACTAATCAGTATGAGAGAACGGGCGGAACTATTAGGTGGAAAACTTGCTGTGAGAAGCGAACCGGGAGCAGGAACGACCATTGATGTCTTTTTACCGTACCGGATGGAGAGGAGGAATGAGGATGAAAATTAGAGTGATGCTCGTGGATGATCATCTCGTCGTGTTAAGAGGGCTGAAATTTTTTCTGAATACGCAGGAGGATATCGAGGTCATCGGTGAAGTGGAAAATGGGGAGAAAGCACTGAACGCCTATAAAGAATGGAATCCGGATGTTGTTCTGATGGATTTGATGATGCCTGTCATGGATGGAGTAGAAGCGACGAAAAAATTACGCGCAGCCCATCCGGAAGCAAAGGTGGTCGTCCTGACAAGCTATTCTGATCAGGATCATGTTATTCCGGCACTGCAGGCCGGGGCTGTCGGCTATCAGCTGAAAGATGTCGATCCCGATGAACTTGTAAAAACAATCAGAGCCGCGTTCAAAGGGGAAAAACTTCTGCACCCGAAAGCAACGAATCTACTCTTGGAACAAATGAGTAATGGAGGGGAAAAGAAAGAACCTGGCGTCCATTTCAAGCTGACGAACAGGGAGAAAGATGTGCTCTATCAAATCACGCTTGGTAAAAGCAACAAAGAAATTGCGAGCGACTTGTACATAACAGAAAAAACGGTCAAAACGCATGTGAGTAATCTTTTAAGCAAGCTGCAGGTCCATGACCGCACACAGGCGGCGATTTATGCCATGAAAGAAAATCTTTTTGCCGAATGGTCTGATGAGAAAAGGTGAGAGTATCTCCCATTTTTAGGGAGGTACTTTTTTTATTGAGGAATGATGAAACCCATGCGGAGGATCAACCGTATAAAAGAAGAAATGGCTTTTTATTACATTGCTTCATTAGAAATTTTAAAAGGATGAAGTGATGATAATTTGTAGAGGAGAGAAGTTCTATGAACAAATGGGCTTGGATGTCATTGGGTACGGTAATCGTTAATGTCCTTTTATTTTTTATGTTCCGTGGTCCAAACGTCGATCTGCCATTGGTGGTGGCCGTTGAAAGTTCTCTTTCTATCATAGGCCTCGTCTGTGCGGTGCTATCTAAAAAAATCATCGCAGGTACGGCTGGATTCGTATTGAACGGCGGCGTTTTGATTGTTATGGGTTTTCTTCTTCTTGCGATGGGGATCAGCGAACCTTAAGGAAAGGAGTGGTGACCATTCGTCAGAAGATTCATATGACTAATCTGATTTTATTCGTGCTTTTGTTAGCGTGGGGATTTCTTCTTTATTTCGGTACTCACTTCGTAGAACAGGATGATCCGTATGTAGGTGAAAACCTTAGTATTCTATTGGTCTATGTGATCTGGGGACTCGGATATTTCATTCAGTTGAAACAACCTACGCTGAAACGGGCGGTAGCTGTATTGCTTTTATTTTTAGGGCTGCAAGTGTTGCATTTTTACAGCCTCTACTATGTGACTACATTTTTTGAATGGATTTTTGAATAAAAATGAAAGAGGGGAAGAGTAGTGGTGAAATTATATCGCTCCACGAATGATAGCCAACTGTCTGGAGTACTCGGTGGACTTAGCGAAATTTTTAACATAGACGTAAGCATCCTGAGGATCATCGTGGTTGTATCGGGATTTTTTACAGGTGGTTTGACGTGGCTTATTTACATTGTGGCTGCGATCGTTATGCCGACGGATCGACAGGTAAGGAAGTAAAGGAGAGGATTCATGTGCTGAAATATATCTTATATACAGGCATGAGCCTAGTGAACATAGGTGCTGTTCGTGGATCAACGGAAACCATGGTTCTTATGTTTTTCGTTTCTATGGCGGTGATTGTCCTTTTAGAATTATGGATTAGAATAGGACGAAACACTTATCTCTAGAGGTGGTAGAATGACAAAATTAAATAGCCAGACCCAGTATATACGTTCCATTGATTTAAAACGTGAAAAGATCCAATCCTACAAGAATTTCCCACTCAATCTCCCCGTGATTCGAAACTTTGAGGGTTTACAGCTACATCCGAATGTCACTTATATTATTGGTGAAAACGGGATGGGGAAATCGACTTTGCTTGAAGGCGTGGCGATTGCGCTCGGTTTTAATCCGGAGGGCGGGACACTTAACTTCAATTTTTCCAGCTATGACTCCCACTCGAATTTAGATGAATATCTCCGTCTCGCCAAAGGAGTGCATAGACCGAAGGATTCCTTCTTCTTCCGGGCGGAAAGTTTTTATAATGTCGCGACGAACATTGAAGATCTGGATAGAGAGATAGGTGGAAGAAAGATCATCGATTCGTTCGGAGGAAAATCGCTGCATGAGCAGTCGCATGGCGAATCCTTTTTTGCAGCGTTCACCGAGCGCTTCCAAGGAAAAGGATTATACATTCTCGATGAGCCGGAAGCTGCTCTTTCACCTCTACGGCAAATGTCTATGCTTCGAAGAATTCATGACCTTGTTCTTGAAGGCTCCCAGTTTATCATCTCCACACACTCTCCATTGTTAATGGCCTATCCTGATGCGAAAATCATGGAGTTGACGGAAAACGGAATGAAAGAGACCTCGCTTGAAGCGACCAACCACTACACCATCATGAAGCAGTTTTTTGATGGCAAAGATCGTTTGTTTCATCATTTATTTCAATAATAGGGGGATAAGTTATGGATTTAGCTTTACTATTTGGCGTTCTCTTGACATTGCTGCCGCTTGTGACGATTAAAAAAGTGAAGGAAGAAACGTTGTTTCAGAGAGTGATCCATATCGGTTGTCTTCTTGTAGGCATTCTGCTTCTAGTCGGATTTTCCATTCAGTTTACGGCTTATATGGAAAATTATTAACAAAGAAGAAGGGATTGATTTTGGTGAAAATACTTCTCTCAAGCTTGTTGCTTCTAGGGCTCTTTACATCGGTGGCTGTATTTGTACATAAGCGTAAGAAGGCAGGGGTAAAGGGATGGAAAACAGCCCTCACGTCTATCTGCTGCTACTCCGTTGCTGTACTGAATCTTGTGGCTTACTGGTTGGATGGCCTTGGCATCATAAGTTGGGTCCTCACGATTTTCCTCCTTATGTTAGGCGCATATTATACGAGGTATATGCCGGCGGCTTCCCAATCGTCTGCATGAACTTATAAGAAGCTTATCCATTCATCAAACTTGATCAGGAGGTAAACATGGATATTTATTCATTTAAATAAGAAACGGGTAAAAAGGTTGAAAAGTTCCAATCGGATTTCATCATGTCTCGCATCGCTAAGACTCATAAAGATGCTCACATAGGTTGCATGCATTTAGATACACATGGAGTGATCGGTTACCATCAAGCCGTCGTTCCACAGCTATTGCTTGTGGTCGAAGGAAAAGGGATGGTCAAAGGTGAAGAGGAGAGGTTTACTCCTGTAAGTAGTGGGGATGCCGTCTATTGGGAAAAAGGCGAGTGGCATGAAACGAAAACGGAAACCGGTTTGACAGCGATTGTCATTGAAAGTGAAGAGTTGGATGTTTCTGCTTTATCAACCATACTAAAACCCCATAGTGGATGATAAAAACTAAAACACATACCGAATGGGAAGGGGGTACTTTTATTAAAAGATTCTTTAAGTCCTGGATTGGCTGGATGGCCGGTGTTTTTGCAGGAATATTCCTTATAAGTTTATGGGATGGTGGAGAGGTTGATTGGAGGCTTTTTATTGGTCTCGGTATAGGCGGTCTGATTGGTACATCAATAGGAATCGGGATAAAGAAAACTTTTAAAAAAGAGGAAAACTAATCCTGTAATTGCATACACATAGTGAGTTGCTATTTTGAATTTCGATACGCTACCTGTGGCGGAGATGGATCATTTCCCTAACCCGCGCAAAAGTCTCAAAAAGATATCTTGAAGTAGATGGCATGAGACATTAAGATTTCTTTTGGAACTTTTCTGACATCTACGCGTAGATACATATATAAAACTTGAAAGAAGGGAGCGGTCATCATCGAACACGTCATCCAGGTTGAAAACTTATCCAAGTCGTTCGGCGCCACTCAAGCGGTTAAAAACCTTTCATTTACGGTAAGAAAAGGGGAAATCTTCGGGATCATCGGCCCGAATGGAGCAGGAAAAACGACGACACTTGAGATTCTGGAAGGTATTCAGAAACCAACGTCTGGAGAAGTGGAGGTACTGGGGCTGAATCCTGAGAAACAGCTGCGCGAACTGAATCGAAGGATCGGGGTGCAGTTCCAGGCTACCTCTATTCAGAAGAAGATGAAGGTGAAAGAAGCGCTGGATTTGTTTTCAAGCTTTTATAAAGGAAAAACACAAAAGGATCAATTGATTGAGATGCTCGGTCTTGGTGAGAAACTTAATGTCCATTTCGAAGATCTTTCTGGTGGTTGGAAACAGCGGGTCACCCTTGCTTTGGCTACGCTGCACCAGCCTGAACTGTTGTTTCTGGATGAACCGAGTATGGGCCTCGATCCTCATGCAAGACGCGAAATGTGGGGAATGATCCGCACCTTAAGAGATAAGGGCAGCACGATCGTTGTGACAACCCATTACATGGAGGAAGCGGAGAAGCTTTGCGATCGTGTTGCGATGATATATAGCGGAGAGCTGAAAGCATTGAACAATCCGGATGCTCTACTGGATGATGTGGCGACCCATTATATCGGGTTTGAAAGTGAACGAATGTCCTATGAGTACCTGTTAACCCTGAGTGATGTGGTTCGGGTGGAAAAAGACGAAGCTGATTTTAAAGTGTTCAGTGAGGACCTCCAACAGACCGCGTATCAAATTTTCACATACTGCCATGATGAGAATATCGAATTGAAGAACTTCAAGTTTGATCGAGGGTCGCTGGATGACTTGTTCGTTCAATACTTAGAAAAGGAGAAAACAGGATGAATACGGTTGTGAAGCTGGCAAACTTGGAAACGAAAATGTTTTTCCGTGATCGTCTCAGTGTTTTCTGGACGTTCCTATTTCCTGTTGTGATGATCTGGTTATTCGGTTCGATGTTCAGCGGCGACATGGCTGGTCCTTTTACCTTTGCTGAAGTCTTCATCCCGTCTTGGATCGGTGTCAATATTGTCACCACTTCGTTTTTCACTTTAGGTACCGTTCTCGCAGGTTACCGGGAAACCGGTGTACTCCGCAGGTATCAATCGACTCCCCTTCAACCGTGGAAGATCCTCGCCGCCCATACGATGCAGGGAACGGTGATCTTCATCATTTCTGCCCTATTGCTTATGGTTTTCGGAATGGTCATGTACAACCTTCAGCCCCCGATGTATATCGGTAGTACGCTTTTGGCTCTATTCATCAGTATTCTCGCCTTTTTCCCGTTTGCTCTGTTCGTTACGGCTCTGGCTAAAAACACGCAGTCGGCGGCAGCCATTAGCTCCCTTTTTCTAAACTTGATGCTTTTTCTCTCTGGTGCAACATTCCCACTGGAGATGATGCCGACGATTCTTCAGTACGTAGCGAAGGTTTTACCTTTGTATTATGTCATTCAGTTGCTGCGTGGAACTTGGAATGAGGCTCCAATCTCTGAATTCGGCTTTGAAGTCGGGATTTTACTAGGAATTGCGGTCGTTTCCATTGTGCTAGCTTCCCGTTACTTCAAGTGGAGTGACAAGTAATAGATTCAAGGTAAAGACGAGCGATTTCAGATAGGAAGAGACTAATAAAAATGATGAGGAGTTCCTTCAGTGAACACCACTATTTTAACCGGTCACGGAGAATTTTGGCTCAGCTTCATCATGGGTCTTGTTATGTTTCGGTTGATGTTCCGGTTGGTTTACGGAGTGGTCACACGCATCACTCAAGCGATATTCAAATCATGAAAAAAAGCAGCAGCTGTCTGACAGCTGCTGCTTTTATTAATCCTCGACGACGAGGTTTTTTTCGAAACGGTTGACGTCTTTATCGGCTCCGATGACAATCAGAATGTCGCTGGCATTCACTTGTTCGGTAGCCATTGGGGAGACGATGACATCTTTTCCGCGTTTGATCGCTACGATGTTACACCCGTACTGGGCGCGGATATCTAAATCGATCAACGTCTTTCCACTCATTTTCCTTCCTGCTTTTACCTCGACGACGCTGTGGTCATCCGATAGCTCGATATAATCAAGAATATTATCAGATATGATGTGATGAGCGATACGTTTTCCCATATCTCTTTCCGGGTGGACGACTTGGTCGGCCCCGATTTTGTTCAATATTTTTTCGTGGTAATCGTTCTGGGCTTTGACGGTGATCATGCGTATGCCCATCTCTTTTAAAATTAATGTCGTCAGCATGCTTGCTTGGATGTTATCACCGATCGCTACGATGACGTGATCAATATTCCTGAACCCCAACTCTTTGAGTACGAGTTCATCGGTAGAATCAGCCATGACAGCGTGAGAGACGATGTCCCGGTATTCATTGACTTTGTTTTCATCAAGGTCTAAAGCAAGCACTTCCATGCCTTCCCGGCTTAGTTCTCTGCAGATGCTCCCGCCGAAACGGCCGAGTCCTACAACAGCAAATGTTTTCTTCATCGTTGGTTTCCTCCTGTCAGCCGATAATCATCGGTTCTTTCGGATAATGATATTTGTCTTTGATGCCTTTCCCTCGAATGATGAACAAGAAGGAGAAAATGCCGATCCTTCCGATAAACATGAGAGTGATGATAATGATTTTACCGGCTGTATGCAAGTCAGGGGTGATGCCCATCGACAGCCCGGTCGTACCAAATGCCGAACACGCTTCAAATAAAATCTGCATCAAAGAAAACTGCGGTTCGAAATAATTCAATAAAATCACCGCGATGCCTGTAATCGCAATGGCTGTATTAATGACGATGAACGAACGGAAGATATCATCCGGATCGATTTCACGCCTGAATACACGCACATGACTTTTCCCTCGAGCGTATGAGATGACGCTTAACAAACTAATCGCAAAGGTTGTCGTTCTAATTCCTCCTCCTACACTACTTGGAGACGCACCTATGAACATGAGGATACAAATGACGAGCAAAGTCGGAACGCTGAATTCCGCTACATCCATAGTGGCGAGCCCTCCGTTCCGTGTGGTCACGGACTGGAAGAGGGAGAAAAAGAAAGCCTCGTGCCAGGACTTGTCCGCGAAGAAATGGTTTCTGTCCAAAAGGTAGATCAGGACGGTCCCGACGACCACGAGCACTCCGAACGTAACGGACGTCAATTTTGCAAATAGGGAAAAGTGAATCACGTTCTTTTGTTTATGTGTCAGATAATCTTTAATCTCAATAAGAACAGGAAAACCAATCGCACCAAGAGTTAATAAAAGCATGTTGATGAATTGGACGAAATAATCATTTTCAAATATAACAAGGGACACACCTGTAATGTCAAAACCGGCATTCGTGGTCGCGCTGACCGATGCGAACATACCTTGAACGATGGCCTCACCCGTTGTCGGGAAGTATTGGGTAAAGTAGATGCTTAAAATGATGGCACCTACCAATTCAATTAGAAGAATGATCAATAGGATCTGTTTGATTAGTTTGACCATCCCTGCAAACGTAGAGCGGTTCTGGTCGGTTTTGATGAGTTGTCTTCTTCTCAGGCCGATTTTTTTACCAAGCATCAGCCAGATGAATGTACCCAGTGTCATAACACCGATACCCCCGAACTGGAGGATGAACATTAACACAAAGTATCCAGCGGTATTGAACGTATCCATCGTTGATACAACGGTTAACCCGGTTACGCTTACGGCGCTGACGGCAGTAAAGAGCGCGTCAATAAAGCTTAAATCTACGCCTTCCTTATGTAAGAATGGCAGGCTTACAAGAATGGTTGAAACAATGACTGCAGAAGCATAGAACAATACGATTACCTGAAAAGGAGTCAAACGGTCAAAGTATTGATTGAATTTGGTTTTTAAATTATTGAACATACAATTATGCTCCTTCAGGTGAGGATATCAAGTTATATATGGATTTTATATGTTCTCTATTGTTTTTACAACTCCCTTCATCCTTGAAGAATGTGGGTTAAATTTACAGAAAATAAAGAAAATGGGATAATGGGGGGCAGAAGTCTTTGATTGGAAGGGGGAGAGCCTTTTGAGATACTGGATACTCCATCCATTCCTGATGCTTTTATTCATTGCTTTATTCATTCCTGCTACAACTTATGGCGCTATGGACCCAGAAGAACTGAAAGAGATCAAGATGGAAGCTCCTCTCCATCTCGTTGGAAGTGTGGAGAGCGATGTACTCGTGAAAGACTTATCTACAGATGACTCTCCTAAGCAATTAAGAAAAATGCGCTTGAGCGTTCAGGAATATAGGAAGGCTCCAGGTTCTATAAATCGCGAGCGTTCCATAGAAGTGTTTTACACGTACATTCCCTCATGGGTTGCCATGGCAGGCGGAAGTAAGATGGATATATATGAAGGAGACGAAATTGAACTCTGGTTGGAAAAAGGGAAATACGGGTGGGAGCCTGCAGCGGGAGGAAATACGGTTGAGCATTTGAGTTATGTGAAAGACCGTAAAGACCCGATCCCAGAACCTAAGGCGCATGCTGGTAAAGAGATGTTCAATGAAAACTTAGGAGTGTTGTTCATGAGTGGATTGGTGATCGCACTGCTTGTTTTTCTATTCATGACTGGTCACGTGGTCATCCCTAAAGAAAGAAGGTGAAACATGAAGAAGGTTTTTACCCTTGTCGTCTTGTTCATCTTATCCGGCTGTGCGGTGGCTGGGGGAACAGACCCCTTCATTAAAGCGAATGCTGAATCGGATTATGAAAAGACCTACAAGGATTTAGGAATCGGTCAAATTCATGATTTTGAATTCACGCTCCCAAAAGCAGATGAACGATGGGTGAGAGTCTGGGTGGAAAGCTATCACGATGGTAAGAAAATAGAAGAACCGTTGGTTGAACTTTCCTATGGGAAAAATCCAGAACAGACTGAAAAAGGGCAGTTGGGAATCGGAATCATTAGAGGCGGGGGAGATGGGGCGTTGCTGCACTTGTATGCTCCAGGCGTATCTTTAATGCCAAGGGAGAGTCCGCTTTCTTTAAACGAAACGGGTATCAGTACATGGGAATATGCCATTGATGAAGAAGGAATAAAGCTTGAATTAGGAGAAGAAGTCTTATTGGGAGCTTATTTTCAGTCATCTTCAGGTTCGATGGAAGCTTTTGATTTGCAGAATGCGGCACAAGTAAAGCGTATGATCAAGCAAGATACGACGGTACTTTTACTGAAAATCAAGGTTGGAAATGATTAAGATCAGCAGGGAAATACATAAGGATGTTTGTTAACCTGATGTTTACGGGTCGGTGGTTCCATGAAAAAAAAGGAGGAGTTTAGCATGTTTCAATTGGGGAGTGTGTTTGTCCCTGTGACAAACCTTGAGAAATCGAAAAAATGGTATGAGGAACACTTGGGTGTGCAGGAGATCGATTCATGGGAGGGAGGCGCGGGGTTTTTCTTTCCTCAAGGCTCCGCCCAGTTCGGACTTATTGAAGTGACCCATCCACAGCCTACGGAATTCGAGATTAACAAAAGCGAAAAGAATAGCTATTTCAATTTTGTTGTCAACGATATCGAAGCCGCGTTCAAGAGGTTGAATGATGCAGGGGTTGAAACGACGGACATTCAAGAATTTGGTGGGATGAAGCATTTTGACTTCTTTGACCCCGATCAAAATGTGTTCAGTGTAGTGGATGAGGACTTGAATTCTCCTTTTCATAAAGAGAATGTTAGGAAACAGCAGGAAAAAGTGAGGACAATAAAATAAAGGGTTTTCGTGAGATTCTGAATCGGGAGGAACTTAAGAAACGTCTAGAGACCAAACGCTCTAGACGTTTTATTTGGACAACACGAGTTTTTCTTTTTTTCCTTCCCATTCTAACGTGACTGTCATTTCACTTTTGAGAGCGATGCGACAGTCATTACATTTTGATTCCAGGTATAGTTGTTGGCCGGAGAGCCGCTTCGTTCCTTTCCAGTGGATTTCTTTCCCTCCCCACGTGGATTCTGTGTCCACTGTGTAGGTAACAGGGGGGGCGTCAATAACCGAATCTCCCGTGTATGTAAGGATGAGCTCTCTGAACATGGTTCCGTTTTCTTCATCACCTACATAGTGACCTGACCAACTTTTGGACTGTCCTGTGAGTGATTTCGATCCTGAGCTGTACCATATAAACAGGCTGGCAAAGGAAAGTAGAATCAAGGAAATGACGAGTCCTTCTTTTTTATTCATGAGATCCTCCTGGTTTTTGTATGGCTATCATTTTACTATAATCCCTTCGTGGGAAAAAGCTCTCCTTTTCTATGAAACTTATAAAATTTTGCACCGTAAAAGAGTGAGAAGGAGGGGAAACAAGTGGCTTTTTTTATAAGTATCATTATCATTCTTTCCTTATGGTCGATTACGAAAACATTGGAAAGAATGACGAAGCGGATAACAGATAGACAAGATGAGCAAATCCAATATTTACAACAAATCAAGGAATTGCTTGCTGAGAATAAAGAGTAAAGGAGGCGCATTTTGAAAAAGACGTGGCGATTCCTCTTGGTTTTTTTATTTCTACTATGTTTGTTCATTAAGTGGGAGAAAAAAATAACGAACAATTCATCGTTACTTGCGCACGAAGATTGTCTCTAAAAGAAGGCCAGGATGTCGTGGTAAAGCTGGGTGGCGGAAACAAGGACAAGGGAGTGATAGACCATTGAAAAGATCCAATAGAATCGCAAAGCTATTGACTTATTGTGCGTTTGGGATCATGGGCCTTGGAGTGATTGCGTTCTTTGTCATTATTCTAGACCAAAGGTTTGGGACAGGGGTTCAGGGTATTAGTGTTTTAATCAGCAGCCTCGTGACGGGGGTTCTGTTTTTAAGTTTTGCGGAAGTTATCCATTTATTGCAGGGGATTCATGATCAAGGTACGGAACATGAAGCGGAAGAGGTTGATTTTACATATGAACAGAATGTGGAAGAGACTGCAAAGGTCGACCCGGAGGATGAACGTGAAATCCGCTCCTTTTTCAAAGAAAGAGATCAAAAGGTGGGGGAGATCCATCCCACGGATGAGCCGTTCATTTATATCGTAGATGTGGACGGGAGAAAGAGAAAAGTAGAAGCGGGTGGATTTACTTTGAAAATATTAGAATAAAAGTAAGCCTCCCAAGGAAAGGAGACCTCACATTTTCTTCACTTTGAAATTACGCTGAAGAACCGGCCAATTTTGTGGGAAGGGGCTGCCTAGAACCCAGTAGCTTGCGCCTCTCAGACCGTACTCTTCGAGCGTATCATATTTAGCCTGCACACTCCTTGCGTCTTCAAACCAAACTTCATGCTCCTGCCCACTTTCATCGGTATACCGGAAAAAAGGCGATTGATATTCTTCATTGTATTGGATGGGGACCCCGTATTTTGCAGCGAGTTGGATCGCTTCCTGTGGGTTGACCGTTCGGGCGTATGTACCCTGCACCCATGGGATTTCCCATTCACGTCCATACAAAGGCATGCCCATTAGGATTTTATCACGCGGAATGACGGTGACGGCGTAATCGAGCACTTCACGGACCTTGTTGATTGGTGCGATGGCCCACGGTCTTCCCCCTGACCAGCCCCATTCATATGTCATGAGCACAACGAAATCAACAATGTCCCCATGGGCTTCATAATCATGGGCCTCATAAAGCAGTCCTTGCTGATCTTCGCGTACTTTTGGCGCGAGGGCGGTGGAGACGCTGAAACCTTCCGGACGCAAACGGCCGACGACTTTTCTAAGAAAAGCATTGTAATTTTCTTTATCTTCCGGATACACATATTCAAAGTCGAAGTTTACTCCTGAATAGCCTTTCGCACGCATCTGTTCCAATAGGTTTTCGATAAAGGTATCTTGAATCCCAGGGTTTCGTAAAAAAGTGGCTGCAAGATCTGAATCGAAGCTGCCTCCGACGAAATTAGTGACCACCAGCAACGGGGATATGTTTTGGGCAGCGGCCGCCTGTAAAACCGCTGCGTCATCCAAATCTGTCAGATTTCCGTCTGTTTGGATGGTCCGTGTGAAAGGAGAGAGGTAGGTGAAATGGCTGCCGAGAGTGTTTACTTCCCTCGCTCCTTCTGCATTCGTTCTCGTAATGTAAGCGTTGATTTCTTTCACAGGTCGAAGAGGGGAAGGGATGGCGAGTGTCATACCGATAGAAATGACCGCCGGGTTTTCAATGCCATTCGCTTCAGCAATTTCAGAAACTGACACGCCGAACTGGTTGGCGATTTTCCAGAGGCTGTCGCCTGGTTGAACCGTGTAATTTGTAAAGGGAAGAAGGAGCATTTGACCGACAAAAATGAGCGCTGGGTTCGATATGTTGTTTTTCTCAGCCAAGTCCTGCACCCGGACACCATAGCGGTTCGCAATGTTCCATAAATTGTCTCCCGGCTGGACGACGTATTCTTTATTCGGCTCAGGAATGACGAGCGCCTGACCAATCACGACCATATCAGGATTGTTCAGTTGGTTCAGAAGGATGATTTGATTGATATCGACTCCGTACCGCTGGGCGATTTTCCAAAGGGAGTCACCATTTTCTACAGCATGAATGATCATTTCGCCCCTCCTTTTTGCGCTTTTTTATGAAGATATGCAGAGGGGCCCTGTCCTTATGTATAAGCATTAATAGTTGGAACTTGATGGCAGAAGGACTTTGGAGAGAGGTTGATCATTTTAAAAGGTTATAACCGTTTTATATATATCGAGTAGTCATCACCGTGACAAAATCATTTACAAACGCCTTGTAGTTGAACGATATGGCGATATGATCTGTATTCTCTGTCGCTTGTTCACTGGAATTCGCCCTGAAGTCGGCGATACTTTCACCTTTTGTATTATCAAAGTTTATAGATACAGAAGCCTGGCGTTTGATATACCCGACTTGTTCTGGGTTTACTAAGGCAAACACAGTAAATACATCATGCAACGGACTGCCCGAAAGGCCCGGATTCAATTTCTTATAAGCAGTGGTATAGTAATCAAAAATCGGCTTAATAAGGGGGATAAACGCATTAAAAGACTGGGAGGTAATGCTTTGAATGGTTTCGGGAGTAATGACGGCATGATTTGTAACGTTTAATGGAGTGATATAGATATGATTTAATTTGTTTAAAACGAGGTTGGCAGCGATTGCGTCCCCATGAAAGTTAGCTTCTGCAACAGGGGTAACGTTTCCAGGTACTAAAAAGGCGCCTCCCATACAATAAATGGCCTTTACCTTTCGTAATTTCTCTTGGCCTCCCAATAAAAAAGCAATAGCCAAAGATGTAGATCTTCCTACATCCAGAATCATTAGATTGTCTGCGTATGAATCGATGATTTTAAAGATCTCATCGAAATTTACGACTTCTCCTTCTACTGTCTCTGGAGGGCGGATGGGCCCAAGTCCTTCTTCCCCGTGGATTTCCGGATAAAATACAGCGATTTCCTACTGAGTGGACTTTTTGCGCCGCCAATGATAGGGATATCTTCCCTCCCAGCCAGCTTTAATAGGTACGATACATTCTGAATGGCTTGTTTCTGAGGAACGTTCCCATAACTTGAAACAATACCCACTACATTTATTTTTGGATTTAAAAGTGCGTACATGATGGCCAGTGAGTCATCAATTCCTGGGTCGCAGAACAGTAAAACATTATGCATAAAAACCCCCCATAATTATAGATAAGCTATTTTATGTATGACTTCGTAATTAAATCACAACCTATGTTTTCAGTAAGGATGGCGAGGCATCTTTCATGTGTTATGCCATTTTCGATTCGATTTTCACAGGGGTGTAATTAATGAAGGAGAAGAATACACAAACTTATCAATCGGTGGAGTTTGTGTGTTATCCTATGTGAATTTGAAAAAAGGGCACTGCGCTATACATCCGCAGGCCCTTTCTCTATGATCAGTAATCAAGTTTAAAAACGTATTCTTCTTCTAAGCCCGCTATCCATAAAACATACGTATCGTCTTTTGATACAGTATTGTCAGGTGTAAATTCAATCTTTTTCCCATTCTTTTTCATCAGGATTGTTCCTTTGATTCTCTTGTCTTCTTCATTTTTAATCCTGATGGAGGCTTCCCCTATGTTTTCATTTTTTAGAGTGTTCGGAAGTTTGATTTCCCATTTCCCTTTTTTCTCTTTCACTTTCAAAGGTTTCACTTGGTCATTCTTGTTTTTCTTGTCTTTTTCATCTTCTCCTTTATCTTTCTTATGATTGGCCTCTGTTGTAAAAGACCAGACGGGCGATATCGTTTCTCCACCAAATTGGTCGGAGACTTTAACATACCAGCTGTATTCTGTTTCTTCATTCAGATCCTTCCATAAAACCTTGGCCTTATGATCGGACTTCGCTGTTCTTGCTTTTCCAACTTCCTGATCCGTGAAGACATTGACTTCAAATGTGTCTGTTGAAACCTCTTTCTCTTTTGGTTGAAGAGGGAGGTCGATAATGAATTCGTCTTTACCTGGGTAAGTGGCGGCGTCATAGTAATTGTAATCATCCAGATAAGGCGAGTATGTTTTTACATAAATCTTATTTTCGTTAGGATTGACATGGAGAAGTCGCAGATACCCTTGTCCGCCTTCTGGCCCGCCTTGATAGTCGGCAAGCATCTGATATACTTTCCGGTCGGCCGTACCGTCACCATCGTCATCAATTTCATCAATAAGTGTTTCACTGTCGTGATAGTGGCCACTCAACACAGCAACCACATTCTCATTTGGTTCTACGACTTGCTTGTAGATGTCTTCTCCAAGCGGACTGCGGTTTCCTGATACCAGGAGATACTCATGGAAGCTCAGGAATGCCATCCGGTCTGGATATTGAGCTAGAACGCTGTTCATCCAGTCCAGGTCTTCCTGTGTGACGCCCCAGCCCATATAAAGCATTAAAAAGTCATTGCCGTTTACACTTACGAGATCGTAATGGCCGCGGTTGTCTTTGTATGATTCACCATAAGTGGGCTGGTTTTCGAATCGAGATGCCCCGAAATATTTGGAGTAATGGGAGTAATCGTTGTTTTTCTGATTAACATCGTGATTCCCAGCAAGAACACCATAAGGAAGTCCGGCACCTTCAAGCACATTCATATATTCATCAGCATAGCTCCATTGCTGATTATCATCCCATTCATCCACCAAGTCTCCGGTATGGAAAACGTAAGGGATGTTGAGTGTTTCTTTGTTCGCTGCTACCCAGTCGACCATATCTTTATAAATGTAAGGGTAACTTTCTGAATAATACTGGGTATCTGACATCCAAACGAGGGTGTAATCAAATGGTGTTTCTTTTGCGATTTCATCCTGAATGAGCACTTGTACTTTTCCGTCAGAAATATAGCTCATGTCCTTAAGCTGGGCAGTGAGTGCAAAATCCTGCTCTTCTGCCACTTTCCATTGCTTTAAGTCCCATTCACTGGTAGAGAAATTCCACACGTACATGGAGACCTTTCTTCCTGGGAGTGACTTTCCCTCCCAGTTCAGTTCCACACGATCCGATTCCGTCAACTCCTGCCCGACTTCAACTTCAAAGCGGTGATAAGGGAACTTTTCTGTTGAAGTCGTCGTGAAATAGGTTTGATCGTTGGAAGTGATTTTTTCTATATCGGTTTCCTGGAGCAATTTGTCGCTGCTGCTGCTGAGTTCTGTAGGAGGTTCTGTCGTTGAACTGCTTGAATATACCTGGATTTCCGAATCACCTGGCTTATATTCAGCTCCTTTATAGAATTCGACCAGCATATCATCAGCCGTTGGATCGCTCACTTTCACAGAGAGAGAAGCATTGTTTTTTACATTTTCAGCGCCGTCTGTTGGAGATAGGACTTCAGGTTGATATGGGTGTTCTTCAACAACGGTAAAGGTTACTTGTTCCTCCGCTTGGTTTCCGACGAGGTCTGTAGCTGTTACTTCAAAGCGATGTTCCCCCGGAGATAGCTTCGCTGACGATGTCTGGTACGGAAGCTCGATCGTTTCCCCATCAAGGAGAGCCGTTACCTCTGTTACGCCGGACCATTGATCTTCGATGTCCGCATCTAGTGTGAATTCTCCTTTGTACTCTGTATTTTCGTCCACGGAAGCAGTGATTACCGGCGCAGAATTATCGACGACAACCTCTGCTTGTTTGGTGTCCCCGCCATCAGATGTTTCAATGGTGTGGTTTCCTTCCTCATAAGCGGTGGTATCCCACTTATATGTTTTTGAAATGAACGGTTCTTCTGGAAAATCGAAGCTGAATTCAAGGGTGGGGATGGACGCCCCGCCATCTCCAATTGACAGCTCTTGATCCGGCTTATTGTATTTCGGATCATAAATGACGGTACCGTCACTCAACACCATCCGGACATTTTTAACATAAAAATCATCCCGGTTTTCCTCAGATTCCTGATCAAAAGGGGAGACCTTTGTTCCGGACCTGATGGCGATCGTTGTCGATTCTCCGTATGGAATGTTTTCTGGTTCAATAGGGACTGTCATGGTCTGATACGTGTTGACGGTATCATCAAAAATAAGAAGGGTTTCGTCGTCCATCGTTACCCCATTCTTGAAGTACAAATTAGTTTTCTTTACATCAAAAGCAAAATAGGCTGGTTGTTCTAGCGATCGGTACGTTTCTGATGTTACTGAACGTCCGTCAATGCTCAGTTCAATTTGATCATAATTTTCACTTGAAGAGGTAGCTTTCAAGAGCGTCTCTCCTGTTAAGACCTTTTCATCCTCCACATTTAGGCGAAGACCTGTCTGCTGGTCGTTTCCGATGATTTGGACGGATTTCTTCTCTGTTGTGATGGTGTTTGTACCATCGGAAACCTCTAGATAATATTCAATATTCTCTTTGCCGATCATGACAGGGGAATAAATCGTATGATGATAAAAACCATCATCGTAATCCTCTTGAAGGTCAACGCTCGTGAATTCCTTTTGGGTATTGTTTTTGTAGTAGAGAGTGACGGTTTTTACTTCTTGGTTATCCCTCGCATCAAATCTTAGTTGAAGGTTTTCTTGTTCATTGACTTCTTTGATGTTTGTCAGGTCTTCCAGTACGGGTTCTTCCTGATCTTCTATCGTCTCTACTAAAATCTCTGGGATCTGATAGGTTTCTACGGAAGCAGGCGTTGCTTCTTTTGCAGCGCTGCTCACCTTAACCATCTTGTTGGAACCATCGGTAGGAAAGGCGTAAACGATGCCCTTATTGGAAGATGGATCTTTTTTATTTGCCTCATCGTTGTATTCGGTCGTAATGATGTCATGTCCCGTGTTGGTTGCTACAACGAGCCCGCGATTCCCTGAGTTTGACATGCCATTAGATTGGATAGTAAAGAGGTTCTGCCCGAATTCTAAATCTGTCCCGTAGTTCTCATTGAAATCACCGGCAGTTTGATCTTGATTTCCTGTGTTTTTTATCCAAAAAACGACACTCTGGCCAGAAGGTATCATGACATCTTCCTGCTCAGGACTCCAAAGAAGGTCGGCAGCAGGTCCTTCCATTGGGTATCGGTAACGAAGCTTATAATCTTTGAAATTCATATCTTTAGAGCTGTTGTTATACACTTCAATATACTCATAACCATCCAGTCCATTGACGTTCACTGAATCAGGAACGACTTCTGTGATTAGAAGTGTCGGCACCTGCTCCGCGTCATAGTCAGCTGTTTGTACATTTACCGTGTACGTTTCTGTTTCTGCCACATGGACCCCATCTGTAGCTTCAATTTTGTAAGTAAGGTTACCTGTTCTTGTATCTCTGGAAGGGATGACAGCTTCATAAACATCCATTTTTCCTTGGACAGCCTTCATATCAAGGCGCATCCATTCCTCTGCCTCTACATTTTTATAAGAAAGGGAGACGGTGTTGATTTGTTTATTATCTGTGACCTGAGCCTCAATCTTCAGGTCATTACCACTTTTCACAGAATCGATCGGTTCATGGCTGATGAACGGCGCTTCTGTATCATCGGAAACTTCTACCGGTTCTGCAGGCGTCTGTCCATTTAACAGGATTCCAGGGGTTCCCAAAGGGGCGGTTCCTGTTTTTACCATGGATGTGCCGGAAGAAGGGTACTTGTAAGTGATGCCTTGATTTTCTGCTGTATCCATTCCATTCGTGTTGTACGTACTGACAGATAATTCTGTTCCGAGGTCATCGGCAATAATAATGGAACGCTGGCTGCCATTTGCCATGCCATCAGACGAGACGGTCGTCAGTTCTTCTTTCGTCAGGTCCGTTCCGTAGTTTTTATTGAAATCATCAATGGTGAGGTCATCATTGGCCCCATTTTTAATCCATATAACAAAGGGCTGCTGAGGTCCAATGGTCAAGTCTTCTGTCAAATCCCATTCGAGCTGGGAAGAACCGGGGTACCGGTAGATGATTTGGTAGTCTTTAAGATTAATAGGCTGGCTGGTATTGTTGTAACCTTCGATAAACTCATACCCGTCACTGCCACCTACATTGACCGTGTCCGGTGTGACTTCGGTCAGTAACAGTTTGGGCACGGATTGAGGATCTGCTGAATCTTCGATGGTTACCGCTGCTGAAAAGGGTTCTGTTCGATCTTCAGGGTAGGTAACGGTGTTTGACCCATCTGTCACTTCAATAAAATAAGTAAGTGACTCTCCTAAAAATTGCTCATAAGGAATCTCGGCTGCAAAGTTGGTTTGGTCTTCTGTTGTAAGCGAAACAGACTGCCAGTTCATTTGCGGATGAGTCTGGTAGTGCAACGTTGCAGTGATGACATCCTGATCATCCTCTATTTTCGTTTGGATGGTTAAATTCTGGCCACCATCGACAGTGGTGACTGGAGTATGAGTGATGACGGGTGCAGAATTATCCTCAGATGGGACGACTACCTGTTCTGCATGAATGTCTCCCGGCGTAGCAGGTGAGGACGTTTGATATGTATTCATTTGTGCATTTCCTGATTGAATTTGGAAGTGTTTAGAGAGATCTTCGGAAACTTCCTCTTTCGAATAAACGGCAGAAATCACAAGTCCTTGATTGGCGTCAGTAATCGTAATACCCCTGTCCCCACCGTTCGACATCCCGGTGAATCCCTCACCACTAAACTCTAAAATCGTCACGTCTTCACTTGTAGAAGGAAAATGCTCTCGAAAGGATTCTGTGGCGGCTCCTGTTTTGTTAAACCATAAAACAACCGTTTCCTTCGATTCGACCGTGTAGTCGGGAACTGAAAGAGTAATATCATCATAGCTTCCATCTGTGTAGACATATTGGAAAGAGTAGTCTTCCAGATTGATTTTTTCTGTAGAGGAATTATATACTTCGAAATACTCGTAATCCTCAGGCCCTTGAATATTTGGAGCTATTTCAGTGACTAGCAAACTTTGAGTCTCTTCTGCCTTTATGACGGAGTGATCACCACCTATTAGTGCTGCACCTAATAGTAGACTCGACATCACAAAACTTCTGAACATGTTCTTATTTCTCCTCTTCATTTAAATCCTCCTTTTGGAAACACTGTCCAAAGAGTAGAGGAGAAGTTTGATGGTTATGTGAATGTTCGGTAAAAAGAATGTAAAAATTGGATTTTTATGTAAAATGGTAGGTTAGTGCTATGAAAAAAGAAGGAGTTCGTTTATCTGAAGTAACATGGTCGTCGATGAGGTTGTGTCTCCAGTAATGATAGGGTGGCATATTTAATGTTGATTTACCGCTATTTTTTCCTCTGAAGGTTGAGAAGGCTTCCTTAAACTAAGCACGACAACTGTAAACAGGATGAGCACCATTCCAAAAAGTTGAATAATGGTCAAATGATCTCCGATAAGCAGAAAGCCAAATAGCGAAGCGGTTACGGGTTCAACCATTGCGACCATTGAAGCTGTCGTTGGAGCCGTCCACTGAATGCCGATGACATACAATATGAACGAAATTCCAGCCCCCAAAATTCCCAATAAAAGAAACCAGCCTATGTCGTTTGAGGTCATTACGCTAGCGACTTCTCCCATGTCCGCGAAAAGCAGAAGGATAAGACAAAATGAAAAAAATGCGGTGGTTAAAGTGGTTTGTGGCTTTCCGATGGAAGAGGCGTTTTTAAATCCGAAGATAAATAATGCATAGGAAAGACCGGCAGCAAGCCCGGAGGCCACACCTAAAACACCCACGGATATCGAATCGGTGTTGTAAGCACCTGTAAGGAGGATAATCCCCATAAGCACCCCTAATATACACCCCCATTTAAACCAAGTCGAGCGTTCAATTCGTAATAAAAATGAGATGACAAGGACGAAAACCGGTGCTGTGTACATTAAAGTAGAAGCAACAGCCACGCTTGAAGCCTGGATCGTAAGAAAATAAAAAGTGAAATTCCCAGCCACACCTACACCAGCCAATAAGGACCATATGTACAATTGACTCGAGGAGCTCCTATTTTGTTTCATGCTTAAAAGAAACCATACAAAAAAACACACAAAACCAACAGCCCCTCGGTAAAGGGAGATCACAATAGGATCCCACCCCTTATTCATCAAAGTATCTGCAATTCCGCCACTAACGCCCCAGCATATAGCTGCAAGAATAACTAAGCTTACACCTACAGATCTCATATTGTTTATGCCTCCTAAAAAAATGATGATGCAACTTTAATCCCTTTACTAGAATGTAAAGGGACTTCATAATGACGGAAGTTCAAGAGCCGAAACTTTTCTGTTCGTTGCTAATCAAATGTATTTTTAGAAGGCATAACAGGGCGTGCCTTGCCTTTTTATGCATCGTTCAACTTTAACGGAAATGATATTTTCTTAGAATAGGGAACTTTGTGGTCAGAGGATATTGAATAAAAGTGAAAGCTGATCCTAATATCGATGATAAAAAGGGGGTACTTCCTTTTTGAATTAACCATTCATGTTATTGCGGAAATGGTAACTATTAACAAATGTTCCCTAATTTTAGCAGGTGATTCACTAATTATTCAAGTAAAAAAATATAAAATTTTATTGGATATTTACGTTCAGACCAAGAGTGTGGAGGTCTGCAGGACGGAGGCGTGCTATTTTAGTTATGAATGTTTTGTGACAACTAATCATATTCACAGGTAATTCCCAATATTTGTAGAATGGATTCTTAAATGGGGTGTTATTATTCGTCAATCAAGCTTCTCCCAAAAGAAGAATTCGTTTTTGCTACTGTTTGGATTGGGCATCTCTACTCTAGGGGACTTTATTTATCTTGTTGCCATAAATGTCTTAGTTTTACAACTCACAGGGTCAGCTGCTGCAGTAGCTGGATTATGGATTATTGGTCCAATCGCTTCGATGGTAACGAAATTTTGGTCTGGGAGTATGATCGACCGTTTGAACATACGAAGAATCATGATTGGCACAGACCTCATTCGTGCAGCTTTAGTTGCGATTATTCCTTTTTTCAATTCAATTTGGCCGATCTATGTGTGTCTATTTTTCCTCTCCATTTCAAAAGCGTTCTTTGAACCGGCAGCCATTACTTATATTACAAAGGTTGTTCCTGAGAAGGGACGGAAACAATTCAACTCTTTTAGAAGTTTGATTACTTCAAGTGCCTTTTTGATCGGCCCGGCTATTTCTGGTGCACTTCTGCTTATTACATCTGTACATCTATCCATTTGGCTGAATGCTTTTTCTTTTGTTGTTTCTGGTATCATGGTGTATTTATTACCAAACGTGAATACGGAGGCTGATCAAACCGTACATACATTTAGTTTGAAGATGTTAAGAAGCGATTGGAAAGAAGTGTTTAGATTCAGTCAGAGCAACCTCTTCATTGTAAAAGTGTACTTCTTAGCTCAATTGTTTATGATTGTTGCCCTTGGTATGGATGCGCAAGAGGTTGTCTTTACTCAACAGGTATTACATTTGTCTGAGACAGACTACGGTTTACTCATAAGTCTTACAGGGGTAGGTTCTATTTTAGGAGCAGCTACTGTGTCGCTTGTGGCTGGAAAACTGTCGATCAAAGCTTTAATGGCCAGTGGATATTTGCTGGTATCGGTTGGTTATTTAGTCTATGCTTTCTCCGTTTCCTTCTGGACGGTAGCCATTGGATTTATGATCTTAGGATTTTTCAACTCCTTTTCTGGTACTGGGTTTATGACTTTTTATCAAAATAACGTTCCGGTGAAAATGATGGGGAGAATCTCCAGCATATATGGAATCTTTCAAAGTGTTCTTCAGGTCATCTTTATTTTATTGATTGGTTTTACAGGTGAGATCATTCCGGTTCGATACAGTATCATTGCTGCTTCGATGTTATTACTGGTGCTGAGCTTTTGGCAGATCAAATTGGTTCTTATGCCAAGCAAATCCGGGTATTTCAAAGAAGAGGCAGAACTCAAAAGCACCTCTTAGGAATGTAAGAGACGATAATGGGTGAATGTGGGGGAAGCGTAGGGGGAAGCGTAGGGGGACCCTCTAGATAGAGGGTCTCTTCAAGTTTTAAGACAACCATGAATCTTCATGGTCATTTCTATTTTCTAAGAAATTCATTCATTATACGAATTCATGAATGGGGTTTTAAATTCATAGGTGATAAAAATTAATCGTAGATCACATCTTTTCCTTGTTCACGTAACTTTTGTAAAAAGGTAAGCATTTGATTTATTTCTTCATCAGAATGTCTTTCCCATGAACTTAACACAGCTGTTATTTTCAAAGGTGATTTTGATCGATAAGAACGTGTTGGGTTTCCAGGGAATTTTTTATCCGTCACGTTCGGATCATTTTCAAACTCCCCTAATGGTTCTACAATGTAAATTCGCTCTTGAGAGGTAGACTTCGCTAATTCAGCCCCCCATTTAGCCGCATCCAATGTGGCAGTAAAGTAGATATAGTTGGATTTTTTGTCCTGGTAATTGGATAAGTGCTGTGGCCTTAATAGGTCTCCGATTTTCAATTCTGCTTTCGTACCATGAAAGAAAGGACCGCGATCGATGACATCTTTTTTTTCATTCATACGGAAACACCTCTTATTTAGATTTGTATGTAACAGTATAGGAGATGAAGGACTGGAAAGGTAGTCTGTAAATCTTTTTTTATTGGCGGTATAATGGAAGTAGAGGATGTAGTTCGAACGACAGTCACCATTTTTTGAGAATCAAATGATGACTAGCTTGTGGCTGTGTATCAAACCATCCAGCGTGGAATTAAACGAACGAAAGCTCAATCTTTCAATTTTTATTTTGAGAGATTGGGATTTTTAAATAAATCAGAGGAAACACGATTCCATAGAGCTATAAAAAGATTAGAAAGGAGATAAGATATCGTGGAAATCTTAAAAGCAGAACCGCCTCACGTTGACGGGATTGTGCGTGTCTGTTCAGAGGGTAACCGCACCACTTATGCGGATTTATACCCGGCGGATTACATAGAACAAATCATCCAGCAGTTTTACACACGGGAAAGGATCATGGATGAGGTCACGCATACAGGAAAAGAATGGAGCGGATATATTGTTGCTGTAGACAAGGGGAAGGTTGTCGGCGCCTGTGGAGGCGGGATGATCGATGAAGAGGCATGTGAGCTTTATGTCATGTACCTTGATCCCTCCAGAAAAAGGGAAGGGATCGGGACAAAGCTGCTGGAAGCTTTTGTTAAACAGCAGAAAAAGGAGTGCGTAGCAAAGAAGCTATGGGTTTCTGTACAGGAAGGCAATGATCAGGGCATTCCTTTCTATGAAGCAAAGGGATTTGCATTCTCTCATAGTCAAAAAGGATATGGAAGTAAGGAAGCGGAAAAGTACACATCGCTAAGGTATTGGAAGTTTATATAAACCCGGCAAGAGGTGTTGGAAGATGCAAATAGGAAGCAGGAAAATAGAGTGGAAAGATGGCATGGTTGGTTTGGCGTTCATCGTCGTTCTTTACTTTACGCTCCCGCAATTTGGAGTGAACCCTTATTTTATTTTGCTCACCTTGATGACGATTGTGGAATGGGTAACAAAGTTCATTCTTCCCTGGATTGTTTTGTACTGGGCGATTCGATGGGTCAAGCATGTAGAGTCCAAATAAAAGAAAAGCGCCAGGCGTGATGCCGGCGCTTTTCTTAGTGATTGGAGTTGATGACTTCTTCCGTTACGTTCTTCAAATCCATCTGACCTTCCGACTGAATGAAGGAAATGGCCAGTTTGTTAAACGATTCGGTTTTATCTAAGTTCACGACGTGTCCGCTCTCAGATAAAAGGAGGAAGGATGTGTTCGGCATGTGCCGTGTATCTTTCATCACATCATCTCTGAACATGTGGTCGCCTTCCCCTGTAATATACAATTTCGGGACGGAGGCGGCGTTCTCATTCACGTGTGTAAACGTGTCCGGAACCGAATAAACGATGTTGTACCACCCTAAGAAATCTTCCCTTTTCATTTGGGAGGCTTCATGGATAAAGGCATCTCTGGACTCTTTATGGTTCTTTCTCGGCATTAAAATGCGTGCGCACAATGAATACAAATACAAGTGCGGGGTGACATTTTTCAGCATCGTCCCCAATACAAGAAGGAATTTCGCTAAAAGGTTGATTCTTGTGATCGCTCCGCCTAACACAGCGGTCTGGACGCGGTGAGGGGCGGTGGACAAGACGTGCTGAATGACGACGGAACCTAGAGAAATCCCTACGAAGTGGGCCTTTTCCACCCCTAGGTGATCAAGGACACCGAGGACTTCGTCTGTAACGGTTTCAAAGGAAAACTTCTCTTTATAACTGGACAAACTCGGTGAATTTTTGTGACCGGGTAAATTCACGACGATGATATTGAAAGACTTGCGGAATGCTTTCATCTGTGGGAAAAATATGTTGACGCTTCCACCGATGCCATGGAGGAAGATGACATACTCCTTGGACGGGTCGGAGCCTAACACTTTATATTCTAACAATGGATCACCTGCTTTAATAAAACTCAATACGACACTAACCGTCATTATAAGTCAAAAAGCAGGGGGTGGCAAAGGATAATCGGTCAGGTTTTGTTACGATTCTGTGACCTGGCGCATCGTTTTAGCAATCATACGCCATGCTTCTTCTGCTTGATCCCGCGGTCCCTGGTGGGTGAAAGCGTGGGAGCACCCTTCAAAAACGTGTACGTCTACATCGACATCCGCTTGTTTCAACTTTTCTGCGTAGGCTTTTCCTTCCATTGTAAAAGCATCATATTCAGGTATGATGAAAAGCGCTCGAGCCAGCCCATCGACCTCTTCTGCTTTTACGGGGGAAGCGAGCGGGTGCTCCGCTTGATTTTTTTCTGGGACATAACAATAGTTGAGAAAATGGGCGGCCTCCGGGTACTTCGCCCGCCATTTATCCGGCTCTGGTTTATCGCCGTGCGGGGTGACGAAGTCGAGCATCGGATAGGACAGTACTTGCAGAAGCGGCTGTCGTTCGGAGCGCTCTTTCAATAGAAGGCAAAGGGCAGCGGCCATATTCCCGCCTGAACTTTGCCCGCCGACCATCATTTGTCCGTGATCAAGATGGAGCTCTTCTGCATGGGCTTTGAGCCATTGGTAAATCTCGTAACACTGCTCGACAGGTTTTGGAAAAGGATACTCGGGCGCTTTTGCATAGTCGACATTGACGATAACGCATCCTGATTCATTCGCAAGGAAACGACAGTACGGGTCGTCCATTCTTTTTTCATTCATAATGAAGGCGCCGCCGTGCATGTTCATATAAACAGGGAATCGCTTCCCATCAGGTGCAGCCGGATAATACAAGCTGATGGATATAGGTTTCACCCCGATATCGACAATCAAGTCTACTTTCTTATGTACATATTGAAACGGGACCATCAGGTTTCTTTCCGCCTGATTGGGGAAAAGTCGCAGTAATCGTGCCATCCATAATTTAAGCATCATTGAACCCTCTTTTTTTAATAACCATTGTACCCGCTCTCGTCCTTGTATAATCAAGAGTTCCTGAGGTGACAATGGAAGTACATAGGGAGGTGGTCGGAATGTGGGGAATGATCCTGGCAGTTTTATCAACCCTGCTACTTTTTTGGCATAAATTATCGTTTCCTAAAGGAAAACGTAAGAATACAGAGATGTACACATTGATCATTCCAGCCCGTAATGAAGCGGAAAACTTGAAACGTCTGCTGCCGACTTTAGTGTCTACAGAACCTCAACGGGAAATCATTGTCGTCGATGACGATTCAGAGGATTCGACGAAAGGTGTTGCCGAGAGTTTTGGCGTGAAAGTGGTGGACAATCCTCCGTTACCTCCCGGCTGGGTGGGCAAGTCTTGGGCCTGCTATAACGGAGCTAAAGCAGCGAAAGGAAAGACGCTCGTGTTTTTGGATGCAGATACATGGTTTTCTGATGGAGGGGCGGACCGTCTGGTGAATGCTTTCGACGGCGAAGGTTCTGTCCTGACCGTTCATCCTTATCACGAAATGCGCTCGTTTTGGGAAAAGTTATCCGGCGTTTTTCATTTGGTCGTTATCGCATCCTCCGGTTTAACGACGGTGTTGAAAGATAAACTCGGGACCCAGGGCGGTTTCGGTCCCTGTCTCGTCATAGCTGCTGATACCTATTGGAAGCTTGGAGGTCATGAAGCGATCCGAGGAGAGATTGTTGAACACCTGGCCTTTACCAGATTAGCAGCTTCCAAGGGGTTAAAAACGAAAGCCTATAGCGGTTGTGGTGTATTGAATATGCGGATGTATGAGGCGGATCTGAAACAAGTAATTGAGGGCTGGGCCAAAAGCTTTTCGACAGGAGCAAAAACAGCGTCACCGATTATGACGATGGCGAACGTCGTGTGGCTCACCGCCGTTTTATCTTTTCTAATCAATCTGCCTGTCCTTGGGTTGTGGGGCGCTGCGGGGTATGTGGCCTTAGCTGTACTGGTTCATAGGACTTGGGCCGGGATCGGTAACTTCAAATGGTATGATGCCCTGTTGTTCCCACTACACTTCTCTTTTTTCGTGTTTGTTTTTGCATACTCGTTGTGGAAGACCTTTTTCGTGCGGCAAACGACTTGGAAAGGGCGCTCGATTGTTGATAAAAAAAGGAGTTCCTCTTAATGGTTGTCAATATAGTCGCCTGGCTGTGCATCCACCTTGGTGTGAGTAGTTTTGTCTCTCTTGCTCCGGAGGCATTTGTGAATGCCTTCGCTGGGTTATATCGTGTGCGAACGTGGGAAAAGCAGGCGAAGGTTTATGAGCGTCTGGGTGTGAAAAAGTGGAAAGATCGGCTTCCTGAAGCGCGGAAGTGGTTTCGAAGAGGGAAAACAGCAGCACATTTGCGCAACCCTTCGCAATGGGATCGTTTTGAAAAGCAGACGAATCGTTCGGAGTTGTCGCATTGGGCCCAGATGTTCACTGCTCCTTTTTTCTTTTTGTTCAATCCGCCGTGGGCGGGCTGGATCATGGTAGCCTATGCGATTTTGTTCAATCTTCCTTTTATTATCGTGCAAAGATATAATCGCGTTCGGATGGTGAGGGTGAAAAATCGTGTGTTTATGTGATAGAGGACATTGGCGTCGAGTTAAAGGACTTGAACCAACACAAGGAAGCAGATGAGAAAATACGAATCCCTGGTCATTTTGGACCAGGGATTTTTAGTTGGGAGGGAATTGGTAACTTTTGTCGAATTTTATGGGGATAAGAGTCAATCTGAATGATAAAGGAGTCCTTTTTAATGGAATTTATACTGGTTTTAATGATTGCGAGTGTTGGTATAGCGCTTCTTTACCAGCGCTCCAATGGAAGAAAGACCTATCAGCTACATAATCAAGAAAGGTTTACTGAGGAAATCAACAACCTTCATGTGGAGTCAACGTCTGTGGATGTGGAAATCGTGAAAGTGGATGGTGAGGCGTGGAGCATCACCTTATCTGGTACCGTTTATGAAAAAGACAAGGAGTACTTCAAGCTATTCCATGAGCGGCAGGGAGAGAATTTGACATTGAGAGTGACGGAGGAAAAAACGCGGTTCGGGATTCAAATGCGGAAAGATATGAAACTTTTAATAGAAGTTCCAGTGGAAACTGTGGGATCTTTAATGGTAGATACGTCTTCCGGTGACATCGACATCAAAGGCATAGCAATCAATCATTCCACGCTTACCGCGAGTCCCGGGGATGTGACGATTGCAGATGTGGTTCACGAGAATTTGCAGATTCAAACGTCCAGTGGGGATGTTTTACTGAAAAAGGTCCGTAGTGGGAACACGGACATCCATACAAGCAGTGGGGAAGTGTTTGGGGAGAAGTTTGATTACGGCACAGGCCTGTTCGGGTCCTCGTCCGGGGAAATTCGCATCCAAGCAACAAAAATGCTGGGGGATGTGACAGCTTCTACTTCAAGCGGGGACATCCGCTTTTTCTATGAGGAAGAACCGGCCTCTTGTAAACTCGTTTACCAATCGAATTCGGGAGAAGCGCAGATTAATTGGACGGGCCTTAATTATGAAGTGAAAAAGGAAAATGAAGTGCGGGGCACGAAGGCAGAAGGGGAATTCCATTTAACGGTTGAGACGAGCTCAGGTGATTTGAAAGTAGGATAGGAATGGTAGGAGAGTATGAATAACTATTATACACGGATGAAATATGGGGATGGTCAGCAAATGGGTGCTAGGGGCGCCGTTTGTTGCGATACAAATACATTCCTGAGTAGGGGGAGCTGAGATGCAGCATTTCATCGGTCTGGTACCACCGGAAGGTTTTAAAGAGAAGGTCATTCACTTTCAAAAGATGTGGACCGGAAATACGATTACAGATGTTGTCGAGCCTCATATCACCTTGAAGGCTCAAGGAGGTTTAACTCCAGACCGGAAATGGTTGGATAAAGTGAGAGAAACATGTCTGAGAACGAAGCCTTTCCGGATTCAATTAGGCGCACCCGCTTTTTTTGGAGAAGATGTGCTTTATTTGAGTGTGTGCTCGGCGGAACTCTATGGTCTACATAAACAAATGGTACGAGTCGCTGCCCCGACACGGGAGCAAATCGACACTTATTTTGAGTTGAATCATTTCGTCCCTCATATGACACTGGCGAAGACGAGCCATGGTTTGTCTAAACAAGATCTGATCGATATGGCGCCGGCTGCGGATAAGGAATTTCGTCCTTTTCCAGCGTTTGAGGTCAATCGGGTTAGAGTTTATGAGGAAAGGAGTCCGAATACATATACGAAGCTGGAAGACCTTTCGCTAGGAAGCATATCGCGTATGCGATGATGCTGTTTTATTGGTTGAATCGACTATGGACATATATCGAATTATCCATCTTGCAGGAATCGAACGGAAAGATGGTCATCCGGTAAGGGGGGCTCTGTGCTTCTCTCGTTTATCACGGCAAAGCTTTTAGGGCCTGGAAAATTAAGTTTCTTTGTATGATGATTTTCTTGGAGCATTCCTATCCATATGAAAAGAAGAAAAAGGTGACTTCATTTTTTTAGTGTACAATCAATTTCTAATTGATGATTCTCTTTTGATAAAACCTCAACAAACTTTTGTTCATTCTGTGGTGAAATTAAGGTGGATTTATAATTTCCGTGAAAGATTTCCAGTTTATCTAAAGATAAGGATGGCGCAGACATCGGACTTTTGGTTGGTTTGATTTTGGTGATGTCTTCGATTTTAATACGCTTTCGTAAGGGGCCGGAGTGGATGAAAAGGCACCCATCTTTCACTTTGTATCCTGTATGGAACCAGATCCACAATAAAACACCAATGGTCAGCCCTGCCAATACATAACCTAAAGGATCACGGTAAGAAACGAGTTGAAAACCGATGGGCTCTTCTCCGAAGACGTAGATGCAAACAATAAAAAGGACGACGCCCCAGATGGTGATGGTGTAAAAGACATCTTTTTTTGATGGGAAATACATCCTGATTCCCTCCTCTCTTTTATAGTTACGGACACAGATGGAATGAAGTTTCAAGAAATAACGGCATCAAATGCTTCTTCTCCTGAAAGTTTTTGAGTTGAGTCATACTGGCGATCACTGGTCCCCATGTGTCCCTGGACGATTCTACCAGAGGAACTTTTATCCATCTGAAGTCGTAGATGAAATCATTCTGCTACCTGAGGTGATTTTTGCGAAGAATCGCTATCCTTGATGTATAAGGAAGGTGAGCGATGTGGAAATCGAATCTGTAATACTGAAAGCGAGAGAAATAGATTCAATGAGACGTTTCTATATTGACCTTTTAAATTTCACAGAAATCGAACGACAAGAAGGATGTTTATCTATCAAGGTTGGCCATAGTGTCCTTCAGTTCTTGGAAGAAAAAGAAGCGCGTAAGCCTTTTTACCACTTTGCATTCAATATTCCTTCCAACCAGTTTCAAGAAGCGAAGGACTGGGTGAGGGAAAAAGTATCCTTGAATACGGAAAACGATAGGGATGAAATCGAGTTTGAGAGGCTAGGAGGCCGTTCTTTTTATATCACTGACCCAGCAGGGAACATTGTGGAGTTCATTGCCAGAGAGCAATCCCCAGGTCAAGCAGGTCCATTTTGTATGCAAACGCTTTTGAACATTAGTGAAATGAGTTTGACGGTGAGCCATGTTCTAAAAGCTGGTGAAGAATTGCAGCGCATCGGCTTAACATCCAGAGACAACGATCCGATAAACAGGGCATATCTGAATTTTATGGGAGATGATGGAAGCGATTGTTATCTCCTTCTCGTTGAACCAGGAAGACGGTGGATTTTTTCTGATCTGGTTTCTGAGGTTCATCCCCTTAAAGTGATCGTAAAAAACATAGGAACCATCACAGTTGATGAACGGGGTCGGTTAACAGTCGTTCAAGCTTAAATAAGGGGGCGGAAATGATGAAGGATATATTAGCTATGTGGTTAGATGAAAAAGGCATGTTAGGCGTTATTGAACGGAAAGATGAACGGTTTGGATCTTCCTTCCATCCAATTAAGAGCGATGAAAAAACAAGAGATATGGTCATCATTAATAACCTTTGGTACACCACTTATACGGGGGCCCGTCATTATTTCCGCTTGAATACGAATGATTATCGTGTATCCGGACGGATGCAGAAGGTTGATGTGATGCATAGAGAATTAAGAGAATCTTCATAAAAAAGGAGAAAGCAATGGATTATATTCGTCATTTGCGTTCCATGGTCGGTCATGAGAAGGTGCTGATGGTCGTCGCAGGAGCGCTTGTTTTTAACGAAAAGAACCAATTATTGCTGCAATTGCGGACAGATTCAGGAAGCTGGGGAGTGCCTGGCGGTTTTATGGAACTGGATGAGTCGGTTCAAGAGACAGCTCGGCGAGAGGTTTTTGAAGAAACAGGATTGATATTAAACGAGATGGAATTGTATGGCATTTACTCTGGTCCTCATAAGCAAAAAGTCTTTGGAAATGGAGATCAGGCTGCAATCGTAGAAATTTGTTTTATTTGCTGTTCTTATGAAGGGGAGTTTGTGAAGGAGAATGAAGAGTCCCTGAGTAATCGTTTCTTTTATCTGGATGATCTTCCCGATTACATATTTCAAGATCATCAGCAGGTCATCGAAGATGTAAAGAATAAACGTGGCACACCGGTTGTTGGGTAAGGGTAAAAGAACTGTCTATAAATATAGGGAGTTCTTTTTTTATAAAAGAAGGTCAAACGTACGTTCGTGTCGAATGTAAAGTATAGAAAGGGAGGTGGTCTTTCCATGGAATTGCGAATACATAAAGGTACGTTGGAGGAAGCAGTCTCAGAAACAGCCTCTGTTCTCGGTAAAAAGTCGCTGCTTCCTGTCTTGAATGGAATAAAGATGGAGGTAAGGGAAAGGGAACTTGTTCTCGAAGGGTGTGATGGAGAGATCATGATAAAGAAAGTCATACCCGTCCATAAAGGTGGGTTCGAATCGGTTGAGACAGGTGCTTGTGTATTATCAGCCGATTTTTTTCAGGATTTGGTAAAGAAAATGCCTGGTCCTGTACACATGAAGAAAGTAAACGGACGTATGATTATGGAATCCGGGGAAGTGAAAACTTCCTTATCTGCGCTCTCAACCGAAGAGTATCTCCATATCCCGGATGTCGAATGGGATGGCTCCATTTCGATGGATAGTATGGATTTGGTGGAGTTGGTGCGCCAAACGCTTTTTGCTGCAGCTAAAGAAGGCAGTCGTCCCGTATTAACAGGCATTCATTTGGAATTCTCAGAGAATCAGGTGCAGGCTATGGCCACGGACTCTTACCGATTGGCTTTTGTGAAGAAAACGCTAAATAGCGGGAAGGATTACTCGTGTACGGTGCCTATGAAGACGTTGAGAGAGCTGGTGAAACTTTTTAAGAATACAAAGGAATGTTTGAAGATACACATCACCGATCAACTATTCAAAATAGAAGCGAGCGAAGTGACATTGATTTCAAAGTTGCTTGACGGAGCATTCCCCGATATGGAAGCTCTCTTATCCAAATCTTCAAAGGCAGAACTGGTCCTAGATAAGAATCGTATGATGTATAGTGTGGACAGAGCTGGTTTGTTTGCGAAAGATAGTGGGAACCACCAAATTAAATTGCGTTTAACAAAGCAGAAGACACTGAACATTTCTTCCTTTTCCCCACAAGTGGGCATGATTGAGGAAAACATTCCTTTAATAAAAGCTTCAGGGGAGGGTACCATGGATGTTTATATCGACAGCGTTTTTTTGTTAGAAGCATTAAGGGCTACAAAAGGAGAGGACATCCAGCTCTTTTACAACGGGACAATGAGCCCACTGATCCTTCGCAGTCGCGGCGATGATGAACAGGTTCATGTGATTTCGCCTGTTCGAGCTTAGAGATAAAAGGTGTATAGATACTATGTCGGTCTGTTAATGAAAGGTTATTATGGTCCCCACCTCAAAATTTTGATTGTGACGGTTGTTGTCCTCAATCTATTTGGTGCTGAATTGCTATTGTATATAAGTTTTATTGATGCGCTCTTTACATCCACTTCTGCTATGACAGTAACCGGCTTAATCGTATTGGATACGGCGACAGCCTTTATGATGTTTGGACAAATGGTGATTATGCTGCTTATTCAATTCGGAGGCCTTGGCATTATGACATGTGCTGCCGTTGTTATCTATATCGCTGTCGGTAAGAAAATAAGGTTGAAGCATCGGCTGATTATTAAACAGGACTTGAATCAGTGCAGATCAGTGGTGTGGTGAAGATTGCCAAACGGTTGCTCATCTTCTCATCTATTGTAGAATGTAACGCTGTCGTTTTCTTGGCGATCCGGTGGGTTCCTGAATATGGTTGGTTTCAAGGCATTTATGCAAGTGTGTTTCATTTCAGATCATCCTTTAACAGTGCCGGGTTTTCGATTGGGTCTGCCAGCCTGTCCGGGTATATTATTCTCAAAGCTCTGGCTCTACCCATTAAGGGCATGTGTGTGGTCATTTTTACGACATTTGTTTTGAATTTGACGGAAGATGCACCGTTTTTAACGATTTTGTTTGAGAGTGTCTCTGCCTTTGGGACTGTCTGGCTTTCCATGGGATTAACAGGAGACTTGAGTTTAGTAGGTAAGGTGATGATAATTGGGACCATGCTGATTGGTAAACTGGGGCCTTTGACCTTCGCTTTCGCTTTTGCGAAGCAATCTCCTGATCTTGTTAAACATCCGGAAGAAGATATTTTAATTGGGTAAAAGGAAAAGATGGAAGTCTGATGAAGGACTTCCATCTTTGTTTATTTCACTTTCAACTAGAGGTCAGTCATTTTGAAACCAATCTCACCCTGTTTGAAAATGAGGCGGAAGAATATCTTCTAGTCCCTTATCATGCCTTCCTATATCGGGATTCAGAATAAGACGTTATGGTAGGCTTCGTTCACGAGTTCGATGTAGTGGACCCAGACAAAGACTGCAATGGTGATGACCACTCCATTGGCGGAGAGTGTCCAAGAAAGGTACTTCTTTTTCTTTGGATGGTCCCCCATCCACTTTTCACTGAACAGCAGATAATAAGAAGCAATAAAAAATGGAGCGATCAGTATGCCTGCAAGAAACCAACGATTGAATTGACTCATGTAGGAACCCATAACAGACAGGCTTTCCTGTTCCTCGCTTACATCAGAGTTGATGATCGGATTTGGTCCGTTTAAGCCATCGTACATAACCAATTGATGCTTTTCATTGACTTCATATTTCAAAAATTCGAAGTCCATCGCCAGTCCATAGATGGTAAGCATAGATAGCAGACTAATAGAAAAAGCGAGTCCCCATATCTTTTTCTTAGACATTTCGTTCCTCCTCTTCGCGGCTTTATTTTCTTATTATTCCAAATAAAGGAAGGTTATTCAACTAGAAGTCTGTATTCTTAAAATGAAAAAGCTGAAGAGAACGGCCTCTTCAGCTTTGAATAGCTAATATTAATTATTGAAAGGATAGGTAACTCCAGTAAGCTCTTCGGATACTTTCCATAATTGATCGGCGTCCATAACATCGTACGACTTCGTAATTGGAGAGACGGCGACAGGACTACCTTTCATTTCCCATCTGCCTCCTGGGCCGAAGTATTCTCCTCCTTGGACGTCATGGTCTGTTGCTGCTCTTAACCCAGGAAGTGCTCCTTCTGTTGCCTTCTGCGTCATCGGCGCAAGCAACGTCCAAGAATCTTAAAGAGGAATTTATCTTCAATGTGTCTCATGAGATTGGTGCTAGCAATACCGGGATGGGCGGCCGTTACGGTCATGTCTAAACCGTTCTTTTCGATTTTCCGCTGCAGTTCTTGAGTGAATAATAAATTGGCAAGCTTAGATTGGGCATAGGCCTTCATTGGTGTATAGCCTTTTCCACCTTCAAACATGAGGTTATCAAAATTCATTTTTCCAGATTTATGGGCATTGCTTGATATATTGACGATTCTAGCGCTTGGCGTTTTCTTTAATGTTTCGAACAATTGCCCTGTCAGTGCGAAGTGACCGAGGTGATTGATACCCAGCTGCTGTTCAAAACCATCATGTGTTTTTCCATAAGGGGTGGTCATCACACCAGCATTGTTAAGCAGAAGATTTAATCTGTCATACTTTTCTTTAAAGGCATCTGTGAATGCCTTTATTGATTGTAAATCGCTTAAGTCTAGTGCCATGACGTCAATATCCGCGTTCGGGTTTTCCTTTTGAATGGACAGATAGGCTTCCTGTCCACGTTTCATCGACCTTGAGCCAAGAATGACGGTCGCTCCCCGTTTGGAAAGAACTTTCACAGATTCATACCCTAAACCGCTGTTCCCTCCAGTTACAATCACCGTTTGACCTTTTAAAGAAGGAATGTCTTCTTTTGTCCACGCTTGTTCTTTCATCCTTATCACTCCTTATGACTTTCATAGTAAGAAATTTCCGCATGTATGTAAAAAGAATAACCTTCAGATGAGCACATAAGAATTTTATGGAACCTCGTGACGTCCGATTTCGTCAAAGGTAATGAAAAAAGGGGGGAGAACGTTTATGAATGAGGAACATATGAAGCGAAGAACAGATAAAGAGATGTTAGCCGGCTTAATGGAATCCTATGGGGACATGGTCGTGAGAATTGCTTTTACTTATGTGAAGGAGAAGCAACTGGCAGAGGATTTGGCGCAGGAAGTATTTATCCGCTGCTATCAACATTTACATACATTTGAACATCGATCGAGCTACAAGACTTGGGTGTATCGCATAACGGTCAATCATTGCAAAGACCACGTCAGAAGCTGGTCGTTTCGGAACCTGATTCCATTCGAACCGATGAAGATGGAAAAAGGAGAGGAAGCTAACAGTATTATTGAACAAGTTTTAAAAGAAGAGGAAAATGAGGTCCTTTTTCAAAAAGTGTTGAAACTTACCGTGAAATTGAGAGAAGTCATCATCTTTTATTATTACGAAGAGTTATCGGTGGAGGAAATCGCTGAGCTTTTAGGTGTCAATGTGAACACGGTCAAAACCAGACTTCACAGGGCGCGGAACAGTTTGAAAAGAATGTTGAAAGGAGGAGAGGCATTTGAGTAACCGATGGAAGTATCCTGAAAAGGTCCAGCAGATGAAGTTCAAAGAAGAGCATCAGAACCAGGTGTTCCACCGTTTGCAGAGTTCTACACCCCAACAGAAGAGAACAATCGGGCGTTTGTGGATGGCGGCTGCTGTCGTTGTTCTTTTGTTAGGTGGATTGTTGTTCACACCTGCGATGGAACACGTCGTTGCTAAAATTCCTTACATCAGTCAGTTTATCGAGCAGGAAGAAGATCGTATGGAACGGATGGAGACGTTTTTCAGTGAAGCCACTCAAACGATTGAAAAAGAAGGGTATCAGATCGGGAACATGCAGGTCAGCGGGGATGACAAGGAAGTGATAGTCGAACTGATCGAGATGGAGGATGGGAAACAGAAGGTCCAAACCATTGTTGAGGAACATTTAGAAAAGAACGGCTTTCATGACTATGAGGTCTCCGTGCAGCCTTTTAAAGAAAGAGTTCAGCAGTCGGATGTGACCGAAGAGGAAATGGAACAGTACTATAAAAATACGAAGGAGCTGGAAGAGAAGCTAATAACACGATTGAAAGAGGAAAATTTTGAGCTCATGTTCCCTGTCCAAGTCCAGATGAACCCGACTCAGGGAGTGTATATCAATGTGATTGTTCCAGAAACAGAAACGCGATTAAGTCTTTTGGAAGAAATCATGTTGGAAGAGGGGCATGAATATAACGAAGAACCTGAACTTGATATCCGGCAAGTAGAAAAGAAAGCAAGGGAACAGGAAATTCTTTGGGAAGAAACGGGAGCCATCCATGATATTGCCCAGGCAATGATGGAGTCTGAACAATATCCAGTCACAGGTTTTGCTCACTCATTTCATCCGTATCCGCTGCAAATCAAAATTAAAACTTCCCTTGATCGCTCAGATGGAAGTGCGGAGGAGATGGCTGAAGAAATTAGAGAAGAGATTGACCTCTTCATCCAAACCGGAGAAAAAACAGCTCCGATTAGAGACGATGAATATGAGGTTTATGTTCTTAGTAAGGACAAGAAGAACATCCAATGATTACAGGCGTCACCATGATGGTGGCGTCTATTTATTGAAGGGATGGATACGTTTTGAAATAATAGAAAAAGGTAGTATTTTCCTAAGATCAGCACAGGAAAGGAGAGGTTCCATGCTTGCGAACATTTTATGGGGATTGTTTCTTGTCTTGTTCATAGCTTTAATGATTTTCATAGACAGGAGAAAGACCAAAAAACGCCAAGGACAGTCTCCCGTGCAAAAGACGGAGCAGGAAAAAGAAGTGGAACGCGCGGTGGCACGGGAAAAAGGCTGGCGTGGAGGACCAGGGGGAGGGGAAGGCATGTGATGATCGGACCGTCTATTTATATTAAAACATTAGCAAATCTTGATGCCCGAGATTTGCTACTTTTTGAAGAGAAGAACCGCTCATTTTTTGAACAGTATTCTATGGGGAGGGCGGATGGTTTTTATACGGTGGAAGGGCAGAGGGAGCGTGTGGAAACCTTGCCGAGGACACGGAGTACTTTTTTGGGATTTTTCATAAAGACACCGATCAGCTTCTTGGAACAGTCCATCTGTTCCAAGTCCTCCGTGGTTCATTGCAAAGTGCGTTCATCGGTTATTTTCTCGATAAAGACTACAATGGAAGAGGCTTTACGACAGAGGCTGTAAGGCTTCTCGTTAATCATGCCTTTGTTGATTTCCATTTACATAGGATAGAAGCAGGAGTCATGCCTCATAACAAAGCATCCATCCGTGTGTTAGAAAAAGCAGGTTTTCATAAAGAAGGAATTGCGAGAAAGAATGTGAAAATCAATGGAAAGTGGGAAGATCATCAAGTTCTTGCAATCATTAATCCGGATGATGAATAGAAAAAGCCCTCATAATAAGGAGGGCTTTGGACATTAGGTCTGTTCCGGTTTATCTTCGGTTACATAGGTACCAGCAAGGAAGTCGTGTATCGCTCGCTTATCCTTGCGTGCTCCGACCATTACGGCACTGACAACCAAGGCGATGCCAAACGTGAAGGAATAGATCATGCCTCCTACGACTTCTCTCAGAAGCATAGTTCCGATATGTACGTTTTTACTAGCATCCACACGGACAATCCGGTTGTCGGCCGCCCGTTTTCCAAGGGTATATCCGGACCATAGGACAGGTAAGCCTACCACGTAAGCAATGCCAAAGATATCCACCCATGTTAATCCTTGATAGAAGAAATCTCCATAAAAGAGATAGAAAAGAATACCTAAAGTTACGGTGATGAGAATTCCGTCAATGACTCTTGCAAAAACACGGACCCATAGACCTGCAGGGTTTTGAATGTTCATTCCTAAACCTCCTAACAAAACGACATGCCTTCCCACTGTAACATAGGCTGAAGCTACGGCTCTAGAAGAATTATGAAACTTATCCTGATGGCTTTACGTACATGTAATAAGACGAAAAGGAGGTTTCGCATATGTGGTTTTTTCTCGGCCTTGTCGGTTTGTTGGTTGTGCCACTATTGTACGGATTTTTGCGCGATGCTTTCGGATGGAACAGGAACAAATTTCACGGAGATGAAATGAATAAACAAAAGCGTACTTCTGTTGAAAAACGGTATGATCAAGCAGAAATTCAGAAGGACAAAGTACGTCAACATTCTAGAAATCAAGGGAACCACGGGGGATTCGGTGGCTTTCATTAATAAAATCGAATCCCTGCTGAAAAATGAAGGTTATAAGAAGCCAGCAGGAGTGCTGGCTTTTTTCATGGTAATGATTGTTTTTTCTAAACTTGGAAGATTGTATTTGTATGGATAGGAAGGGGGGAGAAATAGAAAAAGAGAGTTGGCTTCGGTGCACTATGGAACTAAAGTAAAGAGAGTAAATCAACGAGTATCACGCGGTTGGAAGCGATCACCTGGATCAGTGAAAATCAACCACAACATTGATTTCCTCCTTCAACAATATAACGTACTTTTTTTACAGGTTCTTGTTTTGTCCTACATAGTTCAAGGGAGCATTAGAAACTATATTTTTTCAAAATATTACGTTTAGATGACAAGCGAAACCGAAACACAAATACTGAAAGCATTTTTAACCTTAAGGAGGGTCCATGGATGAACAAAAAGAAGATTTTGGCACCTGTACTCGCTTTAGGGATGACGCTTGGGGCTGGAGCTTACAGTGTTTCGGCGGAAACCTATCAAGTGACCTTTGAAAAAGGGGACACGCTTTGGAGCCTTGCAGAACAATATGATGACGTGACCGTTGATGATTTATTCAAATGGAACCCAGGAATTGATGCAGACATCATTCAACCAGGGTCTCGAATTACAGTGAAAACAGAGGAAACATTTGATGAAGATGATTATCCGAATGAAGAATTTCATACCGTTACACCGGGAAGTACGTTGTACAGCATCGCAAATCTTCATGAAGGGGTGACGCTCACAGAACTGTTTGAATTAAATCCAGGTATAGACCCTTGGAACTTGCAGCCAGGTCAGGAAGTCCGCGTTTCACCAGCTGAGAGCGCCCACTACCATACGGTCGCTCCTTACGATACGCTTTATGGCATTGCCGGCCTCCACGAGGGGGTTACCGTAAGTGACTTGTACGAATTAAACCCTGGAATAGATGCTAGAAACCTCCAAATCGGATCGAATATACGAGTGAAATAAAAGGAAGAAGCGGGACTTCTGAGGAAGCCCCGCTTTTATAGCGTATCAGTATTAATTTTGGATCCACTCATGGATTGTACGTACGATGATTTCCTGCTGCTTTTTTGCAGGGATGTCAGCAGGCAGATCCCCTTTTTGAGCACCATACATACCAAATTGGGCATGGTTGCCCCCATCGATTTTATAAAGCCTAGTTTCCGAAGAAAGCAATGGCTTCGTTTCCTTTATTTTGGATTCTGTTGTTAACCCATCATTCTCCGCATAGATCGATAGGATCAGAGTTTCCGTATCTGCGAAGCTGCTTCCTTCAGTCGGATATGAAGCGAGGAGTATCAATCCGTCTGTTTTGTCAGGATGTTCTTTTACAAAAGAGGCAGCGGCGACTCCGCCGAGGGAATGACCTCCCACATACCATTCTGCAACTTCAGGATAGCGATTGATCATTTCATCAGCTTTGTTCGTGTTCAATATGGGTAAGTTCAGAGTTACATTAGGAATCCCTGTGATGTACCCGCTGCTCGCCAGTTGTTGAGCCAGATAGCTGTAGGCTTCTGGCTCGACTTTTGCTCCAGGATATATGATGATTCCACCCTTAGCATTACCTCTAGGTTCATGGACGACCCAACCGTCTGTTTGCTTGGACTCTTTCACCAGACGGGTCATCTCTTCCGATGGTTCGTAGGTTTGTTGAGTCCAGATGAAAAAGAAGAGAACTCCAATACTAATCAGGGCCAGGAGACTAAGGAGCATATACTTGAGCCACTTTTTCATAATCAACATCCTTCCTTTTTGCTACATACGAATCATGATAGTCATTCTTCAATGAGTATTATTCAATGTAATATCTGAATAGGTAGGCCTGAGAGGCGAACTGGATGCGGTATAATAGTTAAGGAATGTTTTAACAAACCCCTTCACCATTCAGGTTAGGGGATTCTATTTTGAAAAGAAATATGAAAGGTTTTCTGAGAGAAAAACTTAACATAGATCCACTCGAGGACCGAACAGAAGCCCTTTTAACAAGAGTGTAGAATAATCGAATTTCGTAAGCGGATGCTAATGAAAAAGGCGTGAAGGAGGCGGCAGAATGAAAGACACCCCATTCCACTACGATGGACGTTCCCCTGTGAACCAAGAAGTTGCGACGGACGAAGTGTTTGTCCTTACAGATGAAGCAAGAATAAATATAGCGGCAAACCCTTATCAGTATGATGTTACTACGGAGCAGGAATAATGGAAAATGATAAGAATCCATCTCAACCAAGATGGATTCTATTTTTTATCTGCATTTATTAGTAAGAATGGTCGTTTCTATACAAACTATACTATCTTGAATGGAAAGGTAGGATCCTATGGAGAAGGTTTTATACATCACGGCACATCCACACGATGAAACGGCCTCTTACAGCATGAGGGTGGGTAAGGCTTTTATTGACACATACAAAGAAGTGAATGCAGGCGATGAAATCATTCATATCGACTTGTATAGAGAAGATATTCCGCACATAGATGCTGATATTTTCAGCGGGTGGGGGAAATTGCAGTCGGGAGATAACCTTTCAGACGAAGAAAATAGGAAGGTCGAACGACTGAGAGAGTTGAGTGATCAATTCATTTCCGCAGACAAGTACGTCTTTGTCACCCCGATGTGGAACTTCTCTTTTCCTCCTGTAATGAAGGCCTATATCGATGCGGTGGCCGTGGCGGGCAAAGCATTTAAATATACAGAAGAGGGTCCGGTCGGTCTATTGACGGATAAAAAAGCTTTCCACATCCAGGCATGTGGCGGGATTTATTCGGAAGGACCTGCAGCTGGAATGGAAATGGGGCACCGGTATTTGAACATCATTATGCAATTTTTCGGCGTCCCGTCCTTCGATGGTCTTTTTGTCGAAGGGCATGCGGCGAATCCGGGTCAGGCGGATAACATTAGAGAACATGCAATGGCAAGGGCGAAAGACGCGGCCCAAACCTTTTAAATGTTGACCACTAATCCTTAGTAAGTGCCCGTAGAAAAAATGCTCGGTGAGAGCGTATTTTCTACGGGCGCTTTCCTTTTTCACATGAAATTATGATAGGGTGAATATAGTATTGGTTGGCTAAAAGGTGGAAAATGGAGTGGCTTTCATCTGTTCCATTCCTGTATTTTTATGACTGAAATCGTAGAGAAAGGATTTAAAATGAATTACATCATCAGCTTGTTTTTATACATATTTTTGATAGCTCTTGTTTCATCACTTTTGTTTTTTATTGTGACGTCCATTTGGGATTCAGCGGCACCGGGAATCGTTTTCCTTTTGTCGGTGATCTCTGTACAGCTACTTTTCAGCCATATAGGACAAATCGCTGGGAAGCGTCAGGAGTCTTAATCATGGACGAATGGAGGATGGTACGATGAGACGTTACGTCGGGTTACTTATTATTGTTTTTCTGTGCAGCATTCCTTTGCAGGTCTCTGCCACCAGTTACGAAAAACTTGATCCTCAAGAGGTTGTTGACCGGGCGGAAGTCATCGTTATCGGGACTTACGATTTTGATCGTCGATCTGAAGGTAGTGAATTTATCTTTGATGGTTATCCTTTTGATGTGGAAGCAGTACTTAAAGGAAAGGTCGGAGAGGAAATTACAGCCGGAATCGATCGGTTTGATGTCAGCTGGGCGAAAGATTTTCAAGAGAAAGGCGGCAGGTTCATGCTTCTTTTGGAAAATATCCCGGAGGCTGACTTTCTCACACCAGTGGTGGCGGGAAATGGGATGGTCCAACTAATGGGTGACACGGTTCAAGAAGAGAGTGAAGAAAAAATTTCTATACTGAATTTATGAAGGAACATCCCCCAAGAAAAGACAACTCCCGTTTCTGAAGCCTCTACTTTTTTTACAAGCATCCTTTTTCTCGTAGGTGCGGTCAATATTGGAGGTGTGTTTTTCCTCCAAAGAAGAAACGGAGGGAGGGTGTTTCATAAGAAATAAAATATTCAGAAAAACATTGACATCTTCTTCCGTTCCGCGTAACATAATCCTAACTTTAATAACTACGGCAATGACAGAAACCCAGTAGTGAAGAGATCCCTGTTGTCAGAGAGTCGACGGTTGGTGGGAGTCGATACACACCTCTTCATGAATTACCTTCTGGAGCTTCTTTTACGAAAACTCATGTGAGTAGTGGAAGACGGTAAATCCGTTATCTTTTTAAGGGGAAGATGAAACATTCATCTTCAACTTGGGTGGTAACGCGTGATGAAGACACGTCCCATGATGGGGCGTGTCTTTTTTATATTCTAAAAAATGGAGGGCTGTAAGATGATGGAACAATTGAATGATGGACAAAAAAGAGAATGGGAAAAGCAATGGGAGGTTCTATCTTATGGTGTCTCCTCGATCATTCCGGAAGAAGAGTTCAAAGAGAAGATTGCGAAGTCGATTAAAAATGAGCAGCCGCTGAAGGTGAAGTTGGGGCTCGATCCGACCGCCCCGGATGTCCACCTTGGACATACCGTTGTGTTGAATAAGCTGAAACAGTTCCAGGAATTCGGGCACACGGTTCAGCTGATCATCGGCGATTTCACAGGGAAGATTGGTGATCCGACGGGCAAGTCAATCGCCCGGACGGCTTTGACGGATGAAGAAGTGGAGCACAATGCAAAAACTTACTTTGAACAGTTCGGCAAAGTGATTGACATGGAAAAAGTAGAGCTCCATTACAACTCGAAATGGCTTTCCAAAGTTGGGTTCTCAGAAGTGTTGAAACTGGCGAGTACGGTGACGGTGGCAAGGATGCTCGAGCGCAATGACTTTCATAACCGGTACGAAGCGAACAAGCCGATCCACCTTCATGAGTTTTTCTACCCGGTCATGCAAGGGTACGATTCGTACGCTCTGGACTCAGACATCGAACTCGGTGGAACCGACCAGGAATTCAATGTGTTGTTCGGGCGCCAGGTGCAGGAGCATTACGGCAGGGAAAAACAAGTCGTCCTGTTGATGCCGTTGATTGAAGGGCTGGATGGTGTGGAGAAAATGTCGAAGTCGAAAGGCAATTACATCGGGGTGGATGAGCGGCCGCAGGACATTTTTGGTAAAACGATGTCGATTCCTGATGCGCTGATCACGAAGTATTTTGAGCTTGTTTCTCCGTTATCCATTCAAGAAGTGCAGGAAGTGAAACGGAAGCTTGATGAAGGTACGCTTCACCCGCGGGATGCCAAAATGAAGCTTGCCGCTTCTTTTGTCGAAATGCTTCATGGAAAAGAGGCAGCTCGTCAAAGCCGAGAACAGTTCATCAATGTTTTTCAGAAAAAAGCGATGCCGGATGAAATTCCTGAAGTGATGTGGGAAGGAGAAGAGGAAATACACGTTGTCGATCTCGTCAAAGAACTTGGACTTTTACCTTCCAAGAGTGAAGGGAGAAGGATGATCAAGAATGGCGGTGTCCGTATCGACCAGGAGAAAGTGACGGATACCAATCAAACGGTGCAAGTGACAGACGGGGTTGTGGTTCAAGTCGGGAAAAGGAAGTTTGTAAGGCTAAGAAGTTCATCCTGATTGTAGAAGAAAAGGGGAAATGAAGCGATGGAAAGAGAAGCATTTATAGAAAAAGCAACCGAACATATGAGAGAGACCTATAAGTGTCATACCGTATTCTTGTACGGTTCCTATCAAACCGGGGACTCTACGAATGAGAGTGATGTCGATTTGATTGGTTTTTCCGATAAGCTGGAAACGCAGAATAAAGTGGAAACGTTCAGTGGCAAGCTTTTGGATGTGTGGGTCCACAAGACGGATGATATGAAAGAGCCGGCCAACTTTTTGAAAGTCCATCGTGCCGAGGTCCTCGTTGATGATCATGGCCTTGCCCAAAAATGGATGACAGAGATTGATTCTATTTTCAACGAGGGACCGGCGTCTTTGCAGCCGAAGGAGAAGCAGTTTTTGAAAGATTGGTTGACCAAGATGAAGATACGTTCAAGAAAAGGGGATATGGAAGGCCGCTATCGCTTTCACTGGCTGGTGAAGGAAAGTCTTGAAATTTATTTTGAGATGATCGGACGCTGGTACCTCGGTCCGAAAAAGTCGCTGAACTGGTTACGTGAGCACGATGTGGAAGGGTACCGGATCTACGATAAGCTGCTGGAAGGACCGGGGGATCGCAGGCGGCTGGATGCCTGGATTGATCATTTGCAGAAGCTTTGAGTCAATCGTTGGGATATCGGCCATAATGAAATTTTATCGACAGAATTGAAAATATATCAAACCAAATCAAAATATATCAACTGAATAAAGAATATATCAATTCATTGAGGGAGGGGGATTTTATGAATCAAATCCAGTTCTTATTGGATGAAGGTGAGGTTGAGAAGGCTGGAGTTGAAGCATTGGAACGCTTGAAACGGGACGAGGAAAACGCAGAGTTGAATTATTTGTGTGCGGTATCGCATGATGCGCAAGGGATGGAGCGGGAAGCCATCCCCTTTTATGAAAAAGCCATTGACCATGGAATACAAGGCGACCGTAGAACTCAGACCTATATTCAGTGGGGAAGCAGTCTAAGGTGCATCGGGAAGTATTATGAAGCGAAGGAGGTCCTGGAAAAGGGAGCACGAGAATTTCCAGGGAATCCCGCGATTCAGGTGTTTCACGCGATGACCTTATACAACTTGAAGCAGTCCCCCCAAGCGGTGGAACAATTGCTGGCGGTGCTGGGTTCTCATGCAGAAAGTCCCTGGATTGAAAAGTATAAAAAAGCCATTTCCTTTTATGCGGCTCAACTAGATCAAACTTGGTAGGGGTTCCTTTTCATGGACTTGCTGCCAGTCTCTTATTCGGTTGAGTAGCTTTGTACCACTGCCAACAAAGGATGAAAATAAGGATGGCATCGATCGCATCGCCCCCGTAGTACATGAGCATGGCCCCTGTCTCTGCCTGGCTTTGACTGACTCCTTCTGGCGGAGAGGCATACAAGTATTTCGACAGGATCCCGTGTCCTGCAAGAGCGAAGATGAATACGATTGCCCGATACAAATAACTGTAGCGGTGAGCGACAGGGTCAATGTAAATCATAGCCATTGTAAAAAGGTACCCTGCCAGGAACACGTGCAGATGGACGAGAATGTGAATCCATAGGTTGTCGTGCATCATGTGATATAAATCTGTTGTGTAAAGCACCCACAACCCGCCGATGTTGAGAATGGAAGCTGTGACGGGGTGACTGATGACACGTACATAAGAACTTCTCAGGAGAGAAGATATCTTTTTGGCAGTAGAAACGGGCAGCGTTCTTAACAACAGAGTCATCGGTGCTGCAAGGACGAGCAGGAGTGGGGCGAACATGCCTAAAAGTAAATGCCCCATCATATGAGCGCGAAAGTCGATGCGCGCTTGGTCTGCTAGCGGGCCGATGACAGCTATACCTGCACATAACACTCCGATGGACCAAAAAACATGTCGCCAAACCGGCCATTCCTGCAGATGACGGGAACGATTAGAAACGATGCCTGCTCCTACGTACAAGAGGATGGCAAGCAGGAATGGTAACGACAGAACCAAATCAAAAAGGAGTCCACCCCCGCTTGAATGTTGCTCATGCATGGGAAGGGGCTCCTTTTTTGCTGGTACGTTTAAGAAGGAAAAGACCGGCAGCAATCATAAGCACAGCAGATATGTTCCACACAAGGTCGTAAGGGATCACATTTTCTACATAACGGATTTGGTGCAGGCGCATCAGTTTATGCTGGATGATCCCGTCATACAACTGGAAAGACCCTGCCCCAAGCAGAACGCCGCCCCACCACCGTTTCAGTGATAAGCCATTCCTCCGTTTTAGATCGGCAAAAAGAAACAGACCGCCAATGGTTGCGAACCAACTGAACGCGTGGAACAATCCATCTGAAATCAGTCCGATGTCTGTAGTGGATTGATCATAAAAATGGTGCCATCTAAGCAGTTGGTGGAAAATCGTTTCGTCTATAAATGCAGCAAGGCCGATTCCGAACAAGACTCCGGACCATAGGTTACGTTTTTTAGTATGATTTCGATTAGAATGAAGGGACTTTGAACCCATAGCGAAACCTCCTATTCTTCAAAATTCTTCCTATGTTGTACCCATCACTCAAAGCGTACAAACGTATATGGATTTAAAAAGGACTTTTGACTGGGAAATGACTTGATTAACGTCCACGCCTTTCTTTATACTCATCCTTTTGTAAATCCGTAATGGTTCCTTGATGAAAATACAATTGCCAGCGCCCATCGATCTTTTTCCAAATGGAGCTGCGGAGAGTATTTCTGCTTCTTGTCGTGTCCTCGACATAATACGTAGTGAGGACCGTATCCTCTGATAGAGGCTGGATTTCATAATGGTGGAGAGTCATCTCAGTCAGGACGACCCCTTGCTCCAGGCAGAACTTTTTATCATAAGGAACGCCGGAACTTCCAATCTCCCAAAAGTCATCGGCCAGTATGTGATCAAGCTCTTCTGTGGATTCGCGGGTGCTCAACTGTATGTGTTGGTTTTCTAATGCTTTCAGTTCTTCCTTCAGCGACATATGTATTCTCCTTTATGTTAAAATTTTCTATAGGAATATTATACTTTGATTCTATCATGAGGAGATGAAGCGATGTCGGTACATGGGAAAAGAAATCGACTAGTGAAATTCAGGAAGAGGGACCAATGACTCATCCAATGGTGATTGCAGTGGCAGCTGTTTCGGGTGGCGGAAAGACGACGATTACGGAGAAACTCAAAGAACGTTTGCCTGGAGCTGAAGCGCTTTTCTTTGATACGTATGAATTTGAAGGTGCACCGGAAAACATTACCGAGTGGGTGGAAAAGGGCCCCGACTATAATCAATGGAATCTGGATCCACTGATTCAGGATATCCAATCAACAAAAAGCGCTTCTTTTCTCATTCTGGATTATCCATTTTCCTATAAGCACGACAAATTGAAGGTTTGGATCGACTATTCGGTTTACATCCATACACCTTTAGATATAGCCATGGCTAGACGACTGCTTCGTGATGGTGAAGGGCTCTCCGTAAAGGGTGAATTGACATACTACTTGAATGATGGAAGAGAAGCTTATGTAGAAATGCTCCAGTCCATTAAACCCGATGCCGATCTTGTCGTCGATGGAACGCTGAGCGTGGAGAACATCGTAGAGCATATTATCAAGAATCTTCCCTCCGAACATCATTAGAAATTTTCTTTTGTGATAAAAGATACATCACAAGAAGCCACACGACTCCGATGGAAAAACCACCGAGCACATCGCTTATATAATGAGCGCCGAGATGGACGCGGGACCACCCAACCATTCCAACAACAAGAAACCCGCCCAGCATAAGAATCCCCCGTCCTGTACGTTTCAAGTAAACGGAGAAGAGGATAAAAAGGGACCCTGTCAGGAAGACCGCATAGATCATATGAGCACTCGGGAAAGCACCCCCATTGACTGATACAAAAGAATCGACAAGAGGGCGCTCTCGACTGAAGAAACCTTTCAAACCTGCACTGATGAGCTTGGTACATGCGGCTCCTAATAGGATGAAAAAGCTGGTTCGGTACTTGTTCAAATAAATAAAAATAAAAGAAACGATAAAGCCTGTAGTGAGGCAAACCTTGTAGCTGGTTACTATAGAGAAGAAACGAGCGATTTGGATGGTGGTTTGGTCGTCTGAGTCTGCTGTAATCTTCATTCCCCATTCATCCATAGCCGTGAGGAAGGGTGGTGTTGTCATCACTCCCCAGCTGAACAATACGAAAAGGAAAAGGTTCAACGCCAATAGCCATTGGAGACGTCTGTGCATTTCGGAACCTCCTTTTCTTTTTATTATTGAGAAGGTGGAAAAAAACTATGCTCTTGTATATGGAGGGAAGCAAGTGAAGGAAAAGATCATCCAGCAGGAAAATCCATTTTTCATATATTTGTTCTTCTTCGTTTTATCATGGATTAGTCTGAAGAAAAGTGTATTTATAGAAATGAAAAGGCGAGAGTGGAAGGAAAGATACGAAGTTTATTCGGATCATAAAGATGGACTGTAAAGGGGAGGGAGCAAAGAATGCGATCAGATAAGGAAATGATGGATCTGATTTTGAGTGTCGCCGAGAAGGATGAGCGGATCCGGGCGGTATATATGAATGGTTCACGAACGAATCCCACATTAAAAGAAGATCTTTTTCAGGATTATGACATCGTCTACGTTGTGACGGAAACGAATTCTTTTTTGGAAGATGAGGAGTGGGTGGATGTGTTCGGTGAAAGGCTGATGATGCAGGAACCGGATAAAAATGATCAGGGCAAAGATGGGGAGTTTGCGGACTTTTATGGCTATTTGATGCTATTTACGGATGGTAACCGGATCGATTTACATATAGAAACCATTCCTCATATGCAGGAACACTACGGGGACGATAAGCTGACCGTCCCTTTGATGGACAAGGATGACTGTCTGTCTGAAATTCCTGATGCGACTGATGAAGATTATCATGTGCAAAAGCCGACGGAAGAGGAGTATCTCGCCCGCTGCAACAATTTTTGGTGGTGTCAGCAGAATGTTGCGAAAAGCCTGTGGCGCAATGAAATGCCGTATGCACAGTTCATGTTGGAGTGTGTCATCCGCAGAGACTTGGATCAGATGGTTTCCTGGTGGATAGGAACGCAGACGGATTTTCAAGTTTCTACGGGGAAGGTCGGGAATTATTTCAAAAAGCTTCTACCCGAAAAATTTTGGGCGATGTATGAAGCGACTTATGCGGACGGAGATCTGGAACATATTTGGGATGCCCTGTTTGTTGCCGGTGATTTGTTCCGGACACTGGCTGGACAGGTAGCGGATGAATTCTCTTTTACATATCAATGGGATGAGGATGAAAACATGACGTTTTATTTGAGACAGGTGAGGAAGTTATCTTCATCGGCCGACCGTATTTTTTGATGGGATTGTGTCCTTGATGCATGTGAACAATGAAGAAAGGAGCCCATGTCATGCAGTATCCTAAGGTTATTTTGTTTTTGTTGACCGCTTTGGTATTGACAGGGTGTTTTGGGCAGAAGACCTTGCATTTTCAAGAAGAAAGCGAAGAATGGGAGGTCGAATATATCGCGGATGTAAAATCAGAAGACAGTGAATCGACAAGTCTTCATATCACCTATGTAGGTGAAGGCGAAGCTCCGGAACATATCAATTACAACCTGGACAGTCCGACAGGCGGTAGAGAGGGAGACTACGTTTTGTTGAATGATGGGATGGTTCAACAAATGGGGAACTTCTGCTCCGGCTGCGCGGTGACAAAGGAAAATCATGAGATCCAGGTGACCATTGAATGGGGCGAAAGGGAAGAAACGTTTGATTTGAAGTACGTTAAATAATGGTAGAAGAACGAAAAAGGGGAGTTCAGAAGTGGAGAGTGCAGGCAGTTTCATTATCGGTGATATGATCGCTCAACTTCTATTTTTTGTATTGTTAATCGGAGTGATCATAGGAACAGTATCGATCTTCCTTTCTGTAAAAAGAAAGAAGAGTCAGCTGGACAGAGTGGAAGCGAAAGTGGATCGGATTCTTGAACGGGAGAAGAGGTGATGTGTGATTTTATGATTTTAGAGAAGGGACCTTTACGGTTGTCCTTCTCTTTTTTTATTTCTTAGTGAAAAATTAACCTTCTCAGGAGGGAGGAGGGACTCACGAAAGATGACTGTCGAATTTCAAAGAAAAGTCTACACGGATACAAAGTTCAAGGCATGACTTTACTGATTTCAACTAGGACGTAGGATAAGAGGTGCATCTATTCACTTATTATGACTCAAACTTAATGAAGAAAAATTCAGGAAACCGATTGATTCAATTTTTCTACCATTTTAACTAGTTGTAAATGTTATCTCAATGATTGTAAAACAATGTTTAACCATTGATAGATCAACATTTTTTGAAATCGGATACATGAAAAATGAGGGAGTGTAATCTTTCCTTATGAACGGGGAGAATAGAACCCCATAAGTTTTTAAACTCCTTCATATGGCCAGTTTTAAACCAAACCCTAAGCTTCATTTATATGGGTTAATTTTACATTGAATCTATGTATTTCCTCTCATTTTGGAAAACATTGTAACCCTTTCCAACTTTAAAGTGAAACGTTACCAATGTATACTTCATAAGCTATTCGTGACTTTTTACCCTTAAAGAGATGACGGGAAATCTTCCGTTGACCAGTGCTTTTCGCTTCCTTAGAGTTAAGGTGTGTTCCGGAGCACACCCCAACTACAAATTATCGGGAGGTTAAGTAATGAAGACTAAGCAATCATCTATTTTATCCAAACTAGCCTTAACAGCACTTGTAGTGTCCAGTGCTTTCACAGCATTTCCTGTAGCTTCTTCAGCACAAGCAGCGGAGGATACTCCAACGTGGTCCCGGGAGGATGCTTCAAACTTTACGTTGACAGACGAAAATACCGCACCAAACATCGATTCTTTCACAGATGTGGCCCCGGATTACTGGGTATGGGACACATGGCCGCTTCGTGATCGCGATGGTTCTCTGGCTAAAATCAATGGCCGTTATGTCCAGTTCGCTCTTACTGCAAGCAAAGAGTACACATGGGCCGGCCGTCATGACCATGCCGTTATCCGTACTTTCTATTCTAAGAATGGTAAAGATTGGGAAATGGGAACGGTTCCTTATGATGAAGATAAAGCACTTGGTTTTCGCCAATGGGCTGGATCTGCGATGATCGACGAAAATGATAAAATCCATTTGTTCTATACAGCGGCCGGTCGGAAAGATGAAGGTCCTACATTCGAACAGCGTCTAGCGAAAACGACATTCGAAATGGATTATGACAACAAAGAAGGTTTCCAAGTAAAGAACAATGGAGAGCACCAAATCCTTGCAGAAGCTGACGGCGTTTATTACGAAACACAAGCACAGAAAACGGGAGATATCATTTATTCCTTCCGTGATCCTTGGTTCTTCCAGCATCCTGAAACAGGCGAAGAATACTTAATCTTTGAAGGTAATACTGGCGGCACAGATAAGACACTGGAGGCCGATAACATAGGTAACGTTGATGGTCCTATTCCAGCTGGTGCAGAAGATTACAACGGAAACGTTGGTATTGCGAAAGCAGAAAATGATGATCTGACAGAGTTTGAACTTATGCCACCACTTCTTGAAGCTGACGGTGTAAACCAACAGCTTGAACGTCCGCACGTTGTGCAGAAAGGTGACGACTATTATTTGTTCACCATTTCTCATCAGTTCACGTTCGCTCCCGGCCTGGAAGGTCCAGACGGGCTTTATGGTTTCCATGCCGACTCTCTATTCGGTGATTATGAGCCGATGAACGGTACAGGTCTTGTGGTTGCGAACCCTGAAGAAGATCCATTCCAGGCATACTCTTGGGCGGTTCTTCCACACGGACAAGTCATCAGTTTTGTCAACGAATTCTATGACGAAAATGGCGACTTCCAGTTTGGTGGATCTTTTGCGCCGACGTTGAAGCTGAAGCTTAAAGATGACACTTCTGAAATCAAGGGTGTTATGGGCGAAGGCGAAATTCACGGATAATAAAGCAGGAAGGAGCTAGCTTATCGGCTAGCTTCTCTTTCTTAACAAGCATTTATCGTAATCTTTTTGTAATAAAAAGGAGGAAGAACAAATGAACGCAAAGAAATTTATGCCCCGCAATGTATTGCTGACAACTGCGATTGTATCGACATTATCCTTCGGGTTTGCTCCAGCCGCTTCTGCTGACACATCCGGTACATCCAACTGGACGATTGAAGATGCATCCAAGGTCGAACGTACAGATGATACAACCGCTCCTTATATTGAGCCTGATTTTGAAAAAATGGCTCCTGAACTGCACGTATGGGACACATGGCCACTTCGCGAGAAAGATGGTTCTGTCGCAAAGGTAAACGGATACTACGTGATTTTCTCATTGACGGCCGACTCTGAGTTGCTTCCTGGTAAGCGTCACGACGTAGCGACAATTCGTTACTTCTACTCAAAAGATGGCAAGAACTGGGAGCTTGGCGGGAAAGCTTTTGATACACAGCAGGCTTATGGTTCCAGACAATGGGCTGGTTCTGCGATGATTGAAGACGGGAAGCTGAACCTTTTCTATACAGCAACTGGACGTAAAGGAGAGGAAAACGTCACCTACGAACAGCGTTTAGCGCTTGCAACAGGCGACGTGGAAGCGAAGGGGAAAGGAATCTCTTTCTCTAACTTCGACCACTCGATCATCCTTGAACCGGAAGGTAAGTACTATCAGACCGAAGGGCAGGCGGAAGCCGGAGACATCGGCTACACGTTCCGTGACCCTTGGTTCTTCGAAGATCCGAAAACAGGAAAAGACTACATTCTATTTGAAGGAAACTCTGCAGGTACACCAGCAGAACGAACGCTCGACCGAGCTTATATCGGCAGCGAAGACTTCCAAAGCTCTTTCGATTTTGTAAATGAAGACTTTGCAAAACTGTTCAACGGCGCAATTGGAATCGCAGAAGCGACCAATGACAGCTACACAGAATTTGAAGCAATGGAGCCCCTTCTTGAAGCGAACTACGTGAACCAGGAGCTTGAGCGTCCGCATATCGTGACTAAAGGCAACCAGTACTACTTGTTCACAAACACCCACGAGCACAAATTTGGTCCTGATTTGTCTGCTCCGGACGGATTGTACGGCTTTTCTTCTGATCAGTTGACAACAGGTTATGAGCCACTGAACGACAGTGGCCTTGTCCTTGCCAACCCAGAAAACCATGCCTACCAAGCATATTCCTGGATGGTGCTTCCGAACGGGAAAGTAATCAGCTTCTATAATTTCCATGACTTAGATGGCAAGAACATTGCTGATCTTGGCGGTACATCTCCAGAGTACCAAATGTCTCATTTTGGCGGTACGTTAGCGCCAACGTTGAAGATTGCTCTTCAAAATGACCGCACGAAAGTGGTTAACGAACAAGCCCCAGGCAAAATTAAATAAACGATTAAAACCTGAATCCTGCCTCGGATTCAGGTTTTTTTAAGGGTGGAAATAAAAAAGGCTAAAGGATCCATCATACTTGGCTAAGGAAGAATCCCGAATTAGAAGAAGTCCTTTCTATTCCTTCTTGAGTATTATTGAATAAGGAACATATGAGAACCTTGATTACTTGAACGGTCTATTTAAAAGTATCCAATAAAAAATCAGCTTCTCGCGTTAAGGAAAGCTGATTTTTTATGTCTTCGTCAAACGTACATCTTTTCTATTTCTCGTATCACTTGGTTTAGTCCATAGAAGTCATCAATGACATGATCCGCTTTGGCGAGCTCGTCTTCTTGAGCAAAATCAAACCGGCAGCCTACAGAAGTCAAGCCATTTTTCTTAGCGGCATGAATGTCGGATAGGCGGTCTCCGACGACAATTCCCTGCTCAAAGTTGTATTTTTCCTTAATGGCCGCCACCAAATCTGTTTTGTCCAACGAGTCGATCTGCTCGATACTGAACGTTTCTGTCACCCATCGGTCTAGACGATAGTATTCGACGATGGCACGTAAATAATCAATCAGACCGTTGCTTGCTATGTATAGAGAGTGGCCTTCTTTATACAAAGCTTCCAGGACTTCTTCCACCTGTGGGTAGAGCGCGCCTTTTCCTTTTTGAATATTGAGGGTGAGTTTTTCTAAGAAATATGCATTGATTTCTTTCCTTTGATGATCCGAGTGGTTAGGGAGTAACGTTTTCCACACCGTTGGCAGCGGTACCCCCATGATTTCTCTGTATTTTTGAAGCGGGGTCTCCTCGTGCCATTCGCTTCTGTCCTTCAGGTGGTTGAAGGTCTCTTCTAACGAAACCTCAAGAATTCGTTCGGTTTGGAACAGTGTTCCGTCCATATCGAAGATCAGTCCTTTTGACAATGGACTCACTCCTTCCTTCAATTTGTATCTGACATTTGTTATTATACTAAAAATTGATACAATTTTGAAAAACGGTTATTGTTTAATGACGCATGTACGATTAATCACTTCCTATTTAGGAGAATGGACATGAAACAACCACGATTTAAATTGAGCACCATCATTATCTTCTTCGTTCTACTTGTTGTGTTTTTTTCTTTGTTAATCACAGATTTGTTGATTACAGAAAATACGAGTGATGAGATTCGCGGACAGCTGGAAGAGAAAGCATTGATTATTTCACGGACGGTCGCTGAATCACAAATTGTTCAACAAGAGTTGGAAAGTGAAGAAATTCAAGGGACGATCCAGGACTATGCCATGAGTATTCAAGAGGCGAGTGACGTCCTGTTCGTCGTCGTTATGAATATGGAGGGAATCCGTCAATCCCATCCAGACCCCGGGCGGATTGGTCAAGCATTTGTAGGGGGAGATGAAAAACGAGTTCTGAACGGCGAAGAGTATATTTCCATTTCGGAAGGAACGCTCGGACATTCTGTGCGTGCGTTCACCCCGATCTATGGAAGGGATGGGGAGCAAATGGGAGCGGTCGCTACAGGGCTTTCCTTAGATGCCGTGGAAGCTGCATTGGAGAAGAACCATCAAAACATTTTAATCGGATCCTTGATCGGAAGCCTCGTAGGTGTCATTGGTGCGTTTCTTCTGGCGCGCTACATCAAGAAGAGCCTGTTTGGGCTGGAGCCGGCAGCGATTGCGAAGATTTATGAGGAACGAAACCGGATGTTTCATTCGGTGAGAGAAGGGGTCATTGCGGTAGATGAGGAGGCTCGCATTACGTTTATCAACCATTCAGCCAAGGAAATCTTTCAAAAAGCAGGCATCTATGAAAAGGAACCGGTGGGACTTGCGATTGCTGAATATCTTCCTGATTCGAAGCTCGATCGTGTCTTACAAACGGGGGAGGCTGAAGTGGATGAAGAGCAGAACATTCAAGGGTCTTCCATTATCGTGAACCGGGTTCCTTTGATTGTGAATGGAGCTGTTGTAGGGGCGATTTCGACTTTCCGGGATAAGACAGAGGTGAATCGACTGGCTGAACAGCTGACTGGTGTACGTTTGTATGCGGAATCTCTTCGGGCTCAGTCTCATGAGTTCAAGAACAAACTGCACGTGCTGCTTGGAATGATTGAAATGAAATCTTATCAGGAGGTCCATACATACATTAAACAATTGGTCGACCATCAAGTTCGTGAGACCACCTCGTTGACGGATAAAATTAAGGACCCGGCTTTGGCTGGATTTATGATTGGGAAGCGCAGTTATGCAAGGGAACAACAAGTCGATTTGACAGTTCAATGTGAAACGATCATTCCCCCGGCAGAGGATTCAAACGTAACCCATGAACTGATTACCATTATAGGAAATCTAGTAAATAATGCGATTGAGAGTTTCCATACGGAAGAAGGAAAAAAAGTTTCTGTTGACCTATCATATGTGGATGATTTGTTAAGCATTGATATAAGCGATAACGGGAGTGGGATTGAAGAACGATTCAAAGAAGAAATGTTCAGGAAGGGTGTTTCAACGAAAGGCGACAATCGTGGGTATGGTTTACATTTGGTGAAAACGAGTGTGGAGTCATTGGAAGGTTCATTGGAGATCGAGTCCAATTGGCAAAATGGAACCTCAGTGAGTGTCATCATCCCATTTGAAGCGAAGGAGGATGTGGAATGATTCGCGTACTAATCGTAGAAGACGACCCCATGGTGGCTGAATTGAATCGCAAATATTTGAATCAGCTTCAGGGGTTTCAGTTAATCGCAACAGCCGCTAACACGGAGGAAGCTCATGACTGGCTGGACCGGGCTGCCATTGATCTCGTGTTATTGGATGTTTATATGCCTGGGGAAAATGGTTTGCAATGGTTGAAAGAGCTTAGAAATAGGGAGGATGATTTGGATGTGATCTTGATTACGGCCGCTTCTGAGAAGGAGAAGATCCAACAATCCCTTCGTCTCGGGGTGGTGGATTATTTGGTCAAACCCTTTGAATTCAATCGTTTTCAAGACGCTTTACTTCACTATCAAAAAAATACTTCTGTATTAAAAGATAAGCAGAAAGTGAACCAAGGGGAGCTTGATCAGATTTTCCGTAAGAATGAATATTCAAAGGATAAAAACATTCCATTACCGAAAGGATTAACGAAAAATACCTTGGAGCATATTATTGAGGTCATTAAGAAGAAAGAGGGAACGGCATTTTCTACCGACGACATCGCTCAAGAAACGGGAATATCCAGGGTGTCGGTGAGGAAATATTTAAAGTTTTTAACATCCGAGGACATCCTTGAAGAAACGCTGATCTATGGAGTAGGGCGCCCTGTCTATCAATATCATATCAATGGATCGAAAGCCCTTCATTCCACATTCTATCAATGAAAAAAGCAGCCTCAGGCTGCTTTTTTTAATTACAATAAAATCATTATTTTCATATGGTAGGCATGGTCTTTGTTTATTCCTATGATGGAATCACACCTTGAAAGCGATTTCTTGTAGATGGAGGAATGAATATGCACAAAGACAATAGAAAAAGAGAAACACTAGACTTGCACCGAGCCTATCGTGGGAAAATCGAAATCACCAGCAAGTTACCGGTGGATACAGAAGAAGAGTTAAGTCTTGTCTACACACCGGGGGTGGCAGAGATCAGTAAAGCCATTGAAGAAAATCCGGACGAAGCAGATGAGTTGACGTCCAAAGGGAACATGGTGGCGATTGTAACTGATGGAACAGCTGTATTAGGACTAGGAAATGTAGGCCCTAAAGCCGCTCTCCCCGTCATGGAAGGCAAGAGTTTGTTGTTCAAAAAATTCGCGGGCATTGATGCATTTCCTATATGCCTGAATACACAAGACCCTGAAGAAATCATTTCAATCGTCAAAGCTCTGGCTCCTACTTTCTCTGGCATAAATCTTGAAGATATTTCAGCTCCACGATGCTTTGAGATTGAGGAAAGATTGAAAGAAGAGTTGGATATTCCTGTTTTTCATGATGATCAGCATGGGACGGCCATTGTCGTCTTAGCATCATTGCTGAATGCATTGAAAGTGGTTAAGAAAACGAAACAAAAAGCGAGAGTCGTCATCAATGGAGCAGGTGCTGCTGGCATTGCCATCGCTGAATTGCTTTTATATGCCGGTTTTTCTGATATCACCCTTGTCAGCCTGGAAGGTACTTTAAGAAAAGGAGAAGCATGGATGAATGCGAAGCAGAAAAACCTTGCTGAGCGCACGAATCATGACATGCGTTCAGGTGGATTGGAAGAGGCCATTGAAGGGGCTGATATCTTCATCGGAGTCTCGGCTCCTGGAGTCATGAACAAAGAACATGTTCAAAAGATGAACAAAGACCCGATCATCTTCGCTTTAGCTAACCCTATCCCTGAAATCTATCCAGAAGATGCTTGGAAAGCAGGAGCGAAAGTTGTAGGAACCGGAAGATCGGATTACCCGAACCAGATCAATAACCTGCTGGCGTTTCCCGGAATATTTAAAGGAGCACTGAGCAAGAAGGTCAGAAACATCACCCCTGAGATGAAAATCGCTGCAGCAGAAGGGATTGCGGCGGTCATTTCTGAGAACGAGCTTAGTTCGGAATATGTGATTCCAAGTGCCTTGAATGAAAAAGTGGCCCGCGCAGTCGCCCGTGCTGTTGAAGAGTCTGTAGAAGATAGAGTTGAACGCTTAGCCACCTGCTAAGCGTTCACCAATTAAAAGAAAAGGAGAGGATTACATGTCGAGTTCAGCGGAAAAGATTCATAGGAATCCGTCCCAAGAGGCAAACGTCACCCCTTTTGTACATGAAAAAAAGAAAGCGATTACAATATTTGGTCTTCCTCTACATTGGTTTGGTGTCATTACTGCAGTGACGTTGGCCAGTATGTACACAGGAAACCTGCCGGGAGGAATTCTCGGAAGCCTTCTCGTTATGATGGTGCTTGGCGAGCTCTTCGGTTGGCTTGGAGACCATACCCCAATCGTTAAAACCTATTTAGGTGGCGGGGCGATCATCGCGATCTTTGGAGCGGCCTATATGGTGTATGGGGGATGGATTCCTGAATCAACGGTAACGATGATCACGGATTTCATGAAAAGCGGAGGGTTCCTGAATTTCTATATTGCCGCTTTAATCACGGGAAGTATTCTTGGTATGGATAAAAGCATTCTCATAAAAGTCGGCCTCAAATATTTCCTGCCAATCTTCGGAGCCGTCATTGGAGCTATGTCTGTAGCTGGTCTGCTCGGATCTCTTGTAGGGTTTTCTCTAAGGGATGCAGTCCTTGTCATTACGATGCCGATCATGGGAGGAGGAATGGGAGCTGGAGCCGTTCCGATGAGCCAGATTTATAGTGAATTGATGGGGAACGATCCTAGCTACTATATTTCCATGCTTGTTCCAGCACTTGCTCTCGGAAATGTCTTTGCCATTATTCTAGCAAGCATTCTTGATATCATTGGCAAGAAAAATCCTTCGTTAACAGGGAACGGGCAATTGTTGAAAGGTTTCCAATTCAAAGAAAAGGCATCATCCTTTGACGTCCAAAAGATGGGGGTAGGATTGATGGTGGCAATTCTCTTCTTTACGGTCGGTACGTTACTGGCTGGTTTTATACCGCTTCACGCCTATGCATTGATGATCATCATTGTAGCCGTGGTGAAAATCGCAGGAATTCTGCCCCAAAGCGTAATTGATGGTGCGAATCAATGGTATAAATTTGTCGCTAAAAACTGGACGCTGGCGCTGTTGTTTGGAATCGGAATCGCTTATACAGACTTGAACACGGTCCTTGAAGCCTTGACGCTTCAGTACATTCTTACGGTTCTTGGTGTCATTATAGGAGCGGTCCTTGGAGCAGGGTTGCTTGGGAAGCTGGTTGGTTTCTACCCGATCGAGTCCGCGATTACGGCAGGTTTATGTATGGCAAATATGGGTGGAACAGGGGATGTGGCTGTTTTATCTGCATCGAAAAGGATGGAACTGATGCCTTTTGCTCAAATTTCTTCACGCTTGGGTGGTGCTCTCATATTGTTGCTTGCTGGATTGATTATTCCTTTACTTATGTAGTGAATTAAAAAAGCTTTTCCTGAATTCTACTCAGGAAAAGCTTTTTATTGTTATTATCTTCATCATGTTTAATCATTAAAAACAGCTAATTAAATTCAAATTGTAGCTGTTCTTATCAAAAAGTTCTTGCAAACGATTACAATAATGTGGTACTTTATCTGTAACCGGTTACACACAGAGGTGAACGTATGGTAACAATCAAAGATGTTGCTCGTGAAGCAGGCGTTTCAGTGGCTACTGTTTCACGTGTGTTGAATGATAATGGCTATGTTGGAGCAGATACGAGAAAGAAAGTGATGGAAGCCATTGCTGAATTGAACTACAGTCCGAACGAAGTGGCACGTTCTCTTTACAAAAGGGAGTCCCGTCTGATCGGTCTGCTTTTACCTGATATCACGAACCCGTTCTTTCCACAGCTGGCGAGAGGTGTGGAAGATGAACTGAGCCAGGCAGGATATCGACTTCTGCTCGGGAACAGTGATGAAAATATTCAAAAAGAATTGGATTATATACAAACATTCGTCCAGAACAATGTGGTGGGAATCATTACGGCAACCAACCATGTGGACTACAAAATCTACGAAGCCCTGGATCTGCCACTTGTACTCTTGGACCGGGCGTCGGAAAACTATCCAGCCGTTTTCGCAGATGGAAGAGAGGGCGGCCGTCTGGCAGCAAAAACGCTCATTGAAAAGGGAGCGCAAAGAATTACGCTCGTAAAAGGTCCAGCCAATATCAAGCCCGCCCAAGACCGCTTTCAAGGAGCCATCGAAGAGCTGAGTCAGGCAGATGTTGATTTTTCTGTATTGTCTACTACCTCCTATTCTTTCGAAGAAGCCCAAGGGTGGGCAGAAGAACTGTTTGATAAATTCTCAGATACAGATGGAGTCATTGCGAGTAACGATATTGTCGGGATCGCGATCATTCATGAGGCCCTGGAACGTGGAAAACGTATTCCGGAAGATGTACAAATCATTGGCTATGACGATATTCCTCAAAGCAGTTTGTCCTATCCGACCCTTTCCACGATTCGCCAGCCGGCCTATGAAATGGGAAGGGAAGCGGCAAAACTATTGATACGAACAATAAAAAAAGAACCAGGTGTGGAACAAACCATTCAAATGCCTGTGGAGTTAGTAGAAAGAAAGACGACACGAAAGGAATGAAATCAATGAGAAAACCTAAAATTGCTGTAATTGGCAGCTCTTCCATGGATTTAGTCGTGACATCAAAACGGCGGCCGGGTGCGGGAGAGACTGTCCTCGGTGAATCATTTGAAACCGTCCCTGGAGGAAAAGGAGCGAACCAGGCCGTTGCCGCCGCCCGTCTCGGAGCAGAAGTGTATATGATCGGACGCGTGGGAGAGGACGCTTACGGTACTGCAATCTTAAATAATTTCAAGTCAAATGGTGTTCAGACGGATTATGTGGAACCGGTTACACATGTGAGAAGCGGAACGGCACACATCATCTTAGCTGAAGGGGATAACAGCATTGTTGTCGTCAAAGGAGCGAACGACCACGTCACTCCTGACTATGTAAAAGAAAAACGTGACTTCATTGAAACGTGTGACCTTGTGATGATTCAGCAGGAAGTCCCTGAAGAAACCGTGATTGAAACGGCTCGACTATGTCAGGAGCTTGGTGTGCCCTTGTTATTGAACCCAGCACCAGCAAGGGAAATTCCTGATCGAGTGGTGGAACAAGTGAGCTATCTTACGCCGAACGAACATGAAGCTGCTTTACTCTTTCAAGGAGAAGAACTTGCAAAAGCATTAAAGAAATATCCAAATAAACTGTTCATTACAGAAGGGGCGGCGGGTGTACGCTACTTTGATGGAAAAGAAGAAGCGCTCGTTCCGTCTTTTCCTGTAAAACCAATAGACACCACGGGTGCGGGCGATACGTTTAATGCTGCATTCGGAACAGCCATTGCAGAAGGGATGGGCTTGAGAGACAGTCTGCGCTTCGCTAATCGAGCGGCATCCCTGTCAGTTACAGGGTTCGGAGCTCAAGGCGGCATGCCTACGAGGAAAGAAGTAGAAGGGGGACTTACGGAATGAAACGACACGGCCTTTTGAACAGCCATTTATCCAAAGTTTTTGCAGACCTCGGTCACACCGATACCATAGTTGTTGCTGATGCGGGTCTTCCCGTGCCGGACGGAGTGAGAAAAATCGATCTCTCTTTAAAGCAAGGGGTTCCTTCTTTTCTTGAAGTCGTAGAGGTATTGAAAGAAGAAATGGTTGTCGAACGTGTGACGATAGCAGAGGAAATGGAGCAGAACCCCTCTGTTCATAAAGGGATGAAAGAATGGTTTGGGGAAGTCGATTATCTCTCTCATGAAGCATTGAAACATCATCTGAAACAAGCGAAAGCAGTGGTGCGGACAGGGGAAGTCAGCCCATATGCGAACTGTATTCTTCACGCTGGAGTAACTTTTTAAAGAGGTGAGCGATCATGGAAATCCGGATGAACCAGATTCATAAAGCTTTCGGAAAGAACAAAGTCCTTGAAGGCGTTGATATTCATATTAAAGACGGTGAAGTTCATGCATTGATGGGTGAGAATGGCGCTGGAAAATCTACGCTTATGAATATCCTGACAGGGCTTCATAAAAAGGACCAAGGTACAATTGAAATTGATGGAAAGGAAAAAACGTTTGCCAACCCAAAGGAAGCGGAAGAATACGGCATTGCCTTTATTCATCAAGAATTGAATGTTTGGCCGGAAATGACGGTGCTGGAAAACTTGTTTATTAATAAGGAACCGGTTACACATTTTGGGCTTATTCATACAAGTAAAATGAAAGCGGTTGCGAATGAGCAGTTTGAGAAGCTTTCCATTTCTATTCCAGTTCATAAAGAAGCCGGCCAGTGTTCGGTTGGTGAGCAGCAAATGATTGAGATTGCTAAAGCCCTCATGACGGATGCCAAAGTGATCATTATGGACGAGCCGACAGCTGCTTTGACAGACAGGGAAATAGAGAAGCTTTTCGACGTCATTCGGTCATTGAAAAAATCCGGCGTATCCATCGTTTATATCTCCCACCGGATGGAGGAGATCTTTACGATTTGCGATACGATCACGGTCATGCGTGATGGGCAGACGGTGGATACGAAGCCGATTCCTGAAACGAATTTTGATGACGTGGTCCGGAAGATGGTCGGACGTGAACTGACCGATCGTTTTCCTGCGAGAGAAGCGAAGCCTGGAGAAACTATGCTGGAAGTGAAAAACCTTACAAAAAAAGGCCTCTTCGAGAATGTGAACTTTCGTGCCCGGTCAGGTGAAATCGTCGGCGTCGCCGGATTGATGGGCGCGGGGCGTACAGAAATCATGCGCACGATTTTTGGTTTGGATGGCAAGTACCAGGGTGACATTTTCATCAATGGAGAAAAAGTGACGGTGAAAAGCCCGAGCCAGGCGGTCAAGCTCGGCCTCGGTTTCATTACGGAAGATCGAAAAGAAGAAGGGCTCGTTCTCAATTTCCCGATTCAGGACAACATCGCCCTCCCGAGTTTGTACAGTTTCACAGACAAAGGACTCATCGGAGAAAAGCGTGAGCGTGAATTTGTCGATTTGCTCATCAAAAGGCTGACGATTAAAACTGAATCAGCCAAAACGGAAGCAAAGAATCTATCTGGAGGAAACCAGCAAAAGGTCGTCATCGCGAAATGGATCGGAATCGGTCCGAAAGTTCTCATTTTGGATGAGCCGACCCGCGGTGTCGATGTTGGGGCAAAACGGGAGATTTATCAGTTGATGAATGAATTGACCGACAGAGGCGTAGCCATCATCATGGTCTCTTCTGAGCTTCCAGAAGTGTTAGGGATGAGCGATCGCGTGCTCGTTGTCCATGAGGGAACCATTGCTGGAGAACTTTCCAAAGAAGAAGCCGATCAGGAAAAAATTATGACACTGGCAACAGGAGGTAATGTCAATGATTAATGCAATCAAAAAATCGAATCATGTAGGAAACTTGATGCAGAAATTAGGACCATTCGTTGGTTTGCTTGTTTTGATGGCGACGGTTTCCATTATTAATCCAAGTTTTCTTGAACCATTGAACTTATTGAATTTATTAAGACAAGTCGCGATCAATGCACTGATTGCCTATGGAATGACATTCGTGATCTTAACAGGGGGTATCGATTTGTCTGTCGGATCGATTCTCGCTTTATCCAGTGCCTTGATGGCAGGGATGATGGTCTCAGGTATTGACCCGATATTAGCTATTCTAATTGGATGTTTGCTTGGAGCACTAATGGGAACGGTTAACGGTCTTCTTATTACAAAAGGAAAGATGGCCCCGTTCATCGCAACACTTGCAACGATGACGATGTTCCGTGGTTTGACGCTTGTTTACACCGACGGTAACCCGATTACAGGTCTTGGCGACAGCTATGCTTTTCAACTTTTCGGAAGAGGATATTTCTTGGGTATTCCAGTTCCAGCGATTACGATGCTTCTTGCTTTTGCTGTCCTGTGGGTGATTTTGCATAAAACTCCATTCGGTCGTAAAACGTATGCCATCGGCGGCAACGAGAAGGCTGCACTCATTTCAGGTATCAAAGTCTCTCGGATTAAAGTGATGGTCTACTCACTCGCTGGTCTGCTTTCAGCGCTTGCAGGGGCTATTCTTACATCGCGATTGAACTCGGCCCAGCCGACAGCAGGTACGTCGTACGAACTTGATGCGATCGCTGCTGTTGTCCTTGGCGGGACGAGCCTTTCCGGCGGACGTGGTTTGATTATTGGGACGTTGATTGGAGCTCTGATTATCGGAACGTTGAACAACGGCTTGAATCTTCTCGGCGTTTCATCCTTTTTCCAAATGGTGGTCAAAGGTGTCGTCATCATCATCGCCGTACTAATCGATCGAAAGAAAGCAGCATAGGAGGGGTAACATGAAGAAGCTAGTCGTATTATTGATGAGTTTATCCCTGGTGTTCCTTGGTGCCTGCTCGCTGCAGCCACCGGAATGGGCTAAACCTAAAGGGGATAAAAATCCGGATGACATTAAAATCGGTCTGTCTGTATCTACGCTGAATAACCCATTCTTCGTTTCTATGAAAGAAGGGGTAGAAAATGAGGCCGCGGCTCAAGGGATGGAAGTCGTAGTCGTAGATGCGCAAAATGATGCAGCTAAACAAATCAATGACGTGGAGGATTTGATCCAGCAGGGTGTGGATGTATTGCTGATCAATCCTACCGATTCTTCGGCTATTTCGACGGCCGTTCAATCAGCCAACAGCTTAGGCATACCGGTCGTGACGCTTGACCGTTCTGCAGAAAAAGGGGAAGTCGCGACATTGGTCAGCTCAGATAACGAAAAAGGCGGCGAAATGGCAGGGGAGTATTTGTTTGATCAGCTTGGTGAAGGTGCCAAAGTAGCTGAACTTGAAGGTGTCCCCGGCGCGTCCGCGACACGTGAACGCGGCGCTGGCTTCCACAACATTGCCGATGAAAAACTGGATGTTGTAGCCAAACAAACGGCGAACTTTGACCGGACGGAAGGATTGAATACGATGGAAAACATCATCCAAGGAAATCCGGACATCGAAGCTGTTTTCGCTCATAACGATGAAATGGCGCTCGGAGCCTACCAGGCCATCCAAAGTTCAGGTCGGGATGTTCTTGTCGTCGGATTCGACGGGAACGATGATGCGATTACGAGTATCAAAAATGGAAACCTTTCGGCCACAGTTGCTCAGCAGCCAGAGGAAATTGGCAAGCTTGCTGTCCAGGCGGGTGCCGATGTGCTGCAAGGGGAGGGAGTTGAAGATACAATTCCGGTGCCTTTGAAACTCGTAACGCAGGAATCAAATTCAGAAACAGAAGAATAATGATCAGAAAAGAGGCTCTTCACGAGTCTCTTTTTTTATACATCCAAAGTTGTAGAAAGCATTCCATCTATTGCAGGTGACCCCTTTTTCATTTTCCAGCTAAGCTGAAGATAGAACAAAAGCGGAACAATCAAAGGGAGGAAGATTCATGGAGAAGTACATTTGCGAGACTTGTGGCGTTCAGTATTCGGAAAGAAAAGAAGGACCAAATGGTTGTGATATATGCAGCGAAGAAAGGCAGTATGTAAACCCAGAGGGACAGACATGGACGACACATGAAGAACTTGTTCAGACAGAACGATATAAAAACATTATTAGGGAAGAGGAAAAAGGACTGTACAGCATTACGACGACTCCTAAATTCGGGATTGGGCAGACGGCGTACTTGGTTCAAAAAGATGGCATGAATGTCCTTTGGGACTGCATTACTTATTTAGATCAAGAGACGGTGGATGTGATTCGCGCACTCGGGGGGATTGATGCAATTGCTATTTCCCATCCGCATTATTATTCCCGTATGACCGATTGGGCCGAAGCATTCGATGCGCCCGTTTATCTTCATCAGGATGACAGAGAGTGGGTAATGGAAGAGAGCGCATACCTTCACTTCTGGGAAGGGGAATCTATGAAACTCTCAAAAAATCTATCACTTCAACGTCTGGGAGGACATTTCAAAGGGGGAGCGGTCCTGCACATGGAACATGGTGCAGAGGGCTTGCTGCTGACTGGAGATATTATTCAGGTTGTTGCCGACCATCGGTGGGTGAGCTTCATGTACAGTTATCCGAATTTGATTCCTCTGCCGGCAGCAAAAGTTGCTGAGATTGCAGAGAAAGTGGAGGGACTTGCTTTCGACCGTATTTACAATGCTTTTCACAAAGTCGTAAAAACGAAGGCGGATGACGTTGTGCAAAAGTCGGCGGAACGGTACATACACGCCATTAATGGAACATTATTTGCACCGTAAATGGACGTTTTATAGCAAGAATTCATAGACAAGGGAGCTGGGCAGGATGAACATTGATGAATTTGGTTTGATTTTGTTTGTCGAGCGGTTTCAGAAGTGTGTTAGCTTCTATCAGAATCTTTTACAATTACCTGTTAGAAGGAGTCAGGACATGCTCGTCTGTTTCGACCTTCCCATTGGTTATCTTATGGTCGAAAAAGGCGGGGTGGCTCAAACAAGAGAGAAAACAAGGGGCGAGAACCCGGCCGTCCTTCGTTTTGATGTGGAAGACCTCAGCAAGGAAGTCCATAGCCTGAAGGAACGTGGCATCCACTTTTTAGAAGAGAGGTGTGTGTTTGAATGGGGAACGATCGCGGTCTTTCTGGACCCGGATGGAAACCGTATTGAATTAGGGGAAATCCAAACGACCAGTGCCTCTTATCGTACATAACAAACAGGAGTAAATAGGATAGGTCGTTCCACATACCTTGGGCCGTGCGGGAGTTCCTTTTTCGATAGCGGTAAAGGGCCTGGGCCCCATTCAGTTGCTCCTTCATCTGAACGGGGCCAGAAGGCCGATGATATCCGCATGGCCTATTTAATGAACGTGGACCCTTTTAGCAGCTCCGGTTTAGCTCCTAGTATTAATAGAAAGAGTTTAGCATCTCCCACTTCTCTGTATTGATTTAACAGATCTTTAATGACAGGGAAATCTTCGTGGTTTTTCAGCTTGTCCACTTCTTTCTTATAAAGAGATAGGATGGACCCTTTAATAAATGCTGGATACATTGTGGTCAGTTCTTCTTCCATCAGCATGGCTCCCATATAGCCATATTTGATTTGAAGCTGACGGGTGAAGCTGACCACATGAGTCAACATTTCATAGACATCCGGATAGCGGCGGCTGACTTCTTCCAACCCTTTTTTTGCTTCGTACAATTCATCCAAGCTGGCTAACTTCAACATGTTGATCCTCTCCTTTTTCCCATGGTTTTTCAAGTCCAATGATTTCGGTGAGCTGAGCGCTGTGCTCCCGTCGAATTCGTCTTGTTTTGGCTCGCTCTTCACCAGATTGATAGAGAAATTCCTCTTCCTCTGTCTCAGGAATCACCCTCGGAACTTTGATCGCTTTTTTATTTTCATCGAGAGCGACAAAGGTTAAAAATGCAGTAGCGGCCATTCGACGGTGACCGGTAATCATGTCCTCGGCAATGACTTTACAAAAGATCTCCATCGATTTGTTTCCGGTATAGGAGACGAAGGATTCCACACAAACCGAGTCCGTTTGATGAATCGGATGCAGGAAGTCGATGGAGTCGGTCGAAGCGGTGACGCATTCTTTCACACGTGCATGGCGCCTCGCAGATAATGTGGCATTGTTGTCGAGTTTCTTCATGAGGACCCCGCCGAACAATGTGTTGTAATTGTTTAAATCGTTGATCATCACTTGATCTGTATTGATGACTAAACTTTCTTTGGTGCGTTTCGCTTCCATGAGTCTGCCTCCTGTTTGGTTCGATTTATTATTTCTTTTCAACATCAAGACATGTCTTTGTGTTCGTTGATAATTTCAGTGTACGAGCGTTGTCTTCATAAGTGAAATAGCGAATCGTCATGAGTTGGATAGCTTTTATCAATGGAAGTGTTTTCAACTATTGATTTTGGCATGAAAAAGACCAGCCCCTCGTGGGAGCTGGTCGATCTTTAATCCATACTCAATCGATCTTGTGTATAAGCGAGCCATTCTTTCGTAGCATACGATATGTATTGGTTTTTCGGCCAAATGATAGCGAGTTCCCAGGCGATGGTCGGCTGGATGACCTTCAATCGCTTTACGTCTTGCGTAAGCAGACGGGCCACGCTTTTTGGGAGGATGGAAATCCCGAGGTTGGAAGCGATCATCTTGCCGATAAAGTCCCACTGTGAGCTCTCGGAAATGACTTTCGGTATAAAGCCGGCCTCTTTGCAGGAGGAGGTGATCCGGTCGTTTAAAACGAAGTCTTTACTGAAGAGAATGAACGAATCGTCTTTGAGCTCTTCCAGCCGAATCTGCTTTCGTCCGGCTAACGGGTGGGCAGGAGGAAGAATGACCTCAAGCTCCTCACTTAAAAGAAAGAAGTGGTCAAATTTCTCCTCCTGCGTCGGTAACACGGTAATGCCGACATCCAGTTCCTCCTGAAGGATATTCTCCTCGATTCTTTTCGCCCCATCCTCTATGAGTTGATAGGTAATATGAGGGTGCTTCGCATGAAAGCCTCCGATAATGTTAATGATCTGCTCGGCGTCCATAATCGGGGGGAGTCCCACTCGAATGTGGCCTTTTTTAAGTCCGAGCAAATCATTGAGCTGGGTATTGAGGTTTTCAAATGCTTTATCAATGGTTTTCGCCTGCATAAGAATCAGCCGCCCGGCATCGGTGAGGGTGACCTTTTTTCGTGTGCGTTCAAACAATTCCACACCCAGGTCTTCTTCCAGGTTCTTTATCATTTTGCTGATGGTTGGTTGTGAGATGAATAAATGCTCAGCTGCTTTGGTGAAGCTCTGGAAACGTGCGACTTCGATGAAGTATTGCAAATGGCGGATGTCCATGGTTATGTACTCCTTTGTTTTTGAATCTTACGGGTTATGTACCATCATAAAGAGAGGGATCCATCTTATCAATGGGGATTTTCTTGGAAGGGGAGCATGGTATGACTTAAGGGATAAGATTGTCAGCGAAAGAGAGGGGCTGCCGGGAAGAGAGAAAGTGACCTGCCCTGCTTACTTTTCGAGTCCCGAAAGCATAAGGGTCTATCGCAAGAATGAAAGGTAGAGGGCCTGGGAGCATCATGGACGTTTAACTGGAAATCATATACTATGAAACTATAATAAGGAATTCCTTCTATTAAGAGCTCAAACACCTTGACCTTTCTGCCATTTTTGGGGAGGAGGATTAAGGTAAGTGAACCCGGAAAAAAAGCCGCCTACAGTCAGTCCTATCATGAGACTCCAATTAATTTCTCCAACAACAAAATAGCCGAACATCAGCGAAACGATGATGTATCCTAAAGCTGTGATTAATCCCCATTGCAGTCTTCGCCACATACGAATACCTCCTTACCCATGATTTCCCCTTTTGAAAAACCACTGCAGCACGAAACGGGTAATGAATCCACATCCTAGAGCAATGAGAACGACGACAACGAATTGATCGGAAACAGCCAACCCCAGCTGGAAACCTAAGAAAAGGGCGAATCCGAGGGCAAGCCCAAGGATGATTTGTTGAGTTCGGGTCATTTTATCAGCTCCATGAAAGGTTTACTTCCTGTTATTACCTTTTTTATTAAGCAGAAAACATATAGAAAGGACGATGTATATGGAATTGACTCATGTGCGATTGCTTGTAGATGATTACCAAGCATGTTTTTATTTTTACCGGGATACGCTCGGGTTCAAAGTGACGTGGGGAGATGAAAACTCCAACTACGCAGATTTCAAATTCAGAGGGGTGACGTTAGGCGTCTTTGAACGGAAGCAGATGGTGGAAGCACTAGGGAATCTTTATGTAAAGAACGGCAGCAGGGAGGACAGAGCTGCACTTATTTTTAAAGTGGATGACGTGGAGGAGACGTATCAGGAATGGAAGGATAAAGTGACGTTCATTACAGAACCTGTGGAGCAGAAGGACTGGGGCATCAAGGTCGCTCATTTCAGAGATCCCGACGGTAACCTTCTGGAAATCTATGAATCAATCATGTGAGGGGTTGCAAACAGAAAGGTTATTTTTTCGAAAGTATAAGGATGACGATTTTCCTTTTCTATTATCCATGCTGATGGAACCGGAAACTGTAAGATTCATCGGGGATGGAAGGGTGAAAGGGGAAAAAGGAGCCGGGGAATTTTTGCAGTGGATCTACCGTACATATGAAGCTTCGGAAAATCATGGACTGCACGTTCTTGTCCGTAAGGCGGATGGGATGAAGATTGGCCATGCTGGACTTGTTCCTCAATTTATTGACGGAAAAGAAGAGCTTGAGGTCGGCTATTGGATAGGCCGGGATTACTGGGGCCGTGGGTATGCGACAGAAGCGGCTGCCGGTCTTTTGAAGCAAGGAAAGAGGGAGCGGGAGCGATTGATTTCTATGATCCAGTCCGGAAATATCGCCTCTCAGCGTGTTGCTGAAAAAATGGGGATGGAAAAAGAGAAGTCGGTAGTTCTGGATGGAAAAGACGTCTGGATTTATACCGTTTGATAGAAGAGCTTGAAAGGAGGCGTTGTTTTATGAAAAGCAATAGAAGAAATATCGGGGCCATTTCAAGGGGGAGCGTATCACAGCCTCTATAAACTACGCGAGATCCCTAATACAGGGAGGATTTTATGAAAACAAAAATGCTGGGTGATGTGTCCTTTTCTTTGCGGGAGGACCATGATTTTCGTTGGTTGGAAGAAATAGGACACGTGTTTTGTGTCTTTGATGAGCAGGATTCAGGAAACATCAGCTTCGGAGTGGAAAACGAAGATGGGAAGTTTTTTGTTAAATATGCAGGAGCGAAACCGATGGACTTTGCAGGCGAACCAGAAGATGCGGTGGAGCGGTTGAAAACAGCCCTTCCTGTTTATGAACAGTTGGACCACCCTTCCTTGATCAAGCTTAAAAATCATTTTGCATTAAGGGAGGGGTATGCTGCTGTTTTCGATTGGGCAGAGGGAGAGTGTCTGCATTCACATTGGTCTCATGGCGGACCAGCGAAATATACAGATCCTACCTCACCTTATTACCGGTTCAGAAATCTAGATGTTACCAAGCGTTTGAAGACGCTTGAGACGACCTTTTCTTTTCATGCCTTTGTGGAGGAGCGAGGATTTGTGGCTGTTGACTTTTATGATGGCAGCATTCTTTATGATTTTAAGAATGATGTCACGACCATTTGTGATATAGATTTTTATCGAAAATGCCCTACCTTTAACGATATAGGCGAAGAGTTCTGGGGAGCGGATCGGTCCAAGTCTCCGGAAGAATATAAGCTCGGGGCAGTGATTGATGAGCGTACTAACGTGTACACCATGGGAGCGATTGCGTTTGGGCTATTAGGAGGGGAGACGGATTACTCGTTGTCGAGGTGGGAAGCTGGTGAAGATCTCTATGAAGTGGCTAGTAATGCAGTAAATAAGGATAGAGAAGCAAGGTATAAGAATGTTCGAGCATTCATGAAAGCCTGGAAAGAGGTAAAGGAACGGTTGACCTTTACGTAACGGCACCCTTTATGGTTTAGAGAGGTTCTTTCAACGAAGAAAGAACAACATAGGAGGGAATGATCATGAATGATTCATCGGCGATACGTCTTGTCCATTATTCAAGCCGGTACAAAAGAGATTGTCCTGATTGCGAATCAGAGCATATTGTTCGATTTGGGAAATACTCCACTATCGTGGACGGTGAAGACTTTCACTGTATAAAGGTTATTTCTTCATTCAATTATCTGAACATATTCTTTAAAGAAGAAAAAATTACGAGGAGTGTCTTGATGGGATTTTATTATTTATTCTTACTCGTTATCGGAATTGTACTAATTGTAATTGGAGCACTTAAAAAGGATGTGCCTCGTTCAGTTAAAATAGTAATTTTTCTATTTGTAATTGGTATTGGGTTTATAGTAATGTCGTTATCATTATTATTGCTTCCCGGGAGCTCTGACGTTATTGCTGAACTTTTGAAATGGGATGAATAAGTTTCAATTTTGCTGAAAGTCCTGTAAAAACCAAACAGAACTTCCAACTTTGCGGAAGTTCTGTTTTTTTATATAAATATCAACCTTAAACTTTAAAAGAGCCAAACTTTTAAGGTTGTGAAATCCTTTTGAATGGCGCTGGCATGAAACAGCTTCACGCTGAAAAATTTTGAAGGAGGCGATTTTTTGAAAATCCAGGGGCTTAACCACTTTCTTTTTTCAGTATCTGACTTAGGAACATCCATCACATTCTATGAAAAAGTTTTAGGAGCCGAGTTATTAGTTAGAGGAAAGTCGACCGCCTATTTTGATCTACAGGGGATGTGGCTTGCATTAAATGAAGAAAAAAATATTCCTAGAAATGAAATTTCAGCTTCCTATACCCACACCGCTTTCACGATTCGAGAATGTGACTTTGATGACGCCTATGAGGAGCTGGTCAGCCTGGGCGTGCATATCCTTCCGGGGCGGGAGCGTGAAAAGAGGGATAAACGGTCCATCTATTTTACGGATCCCGATGGTCATAAATTCGAATTTCACACAGGGACACGGAAAGATCGTATCGACTATTACAAAGAGGCAAAACCGCATATGTCTTTTTATGATTTATGAATGTACATAGTCAGAAAAGGAGCCGTTTGATGATGAATCTTGACGGACGAACTCCCAACGGACAGGAAATGTTGGAATGGGGATCCGCTTATAGTCTTGGAGAAAAAGGAAGAAAGGACATCAAGGGGTACCCGTTGGAATACTATCTTTTTAAACGTGAAGAAGTGAGAAGAAGAACACTTCACGAATTTTCGCAACGGACCGATGGTTGGTTATACGAGGACCGGATGTGGGATCATCATTCTTCAAACAACTATTTCATTTGGTTTCATGTCTTTGAAGATGAGATCAATCATAGAGGGCAGATGAGGATGATAAGAAAAATGTTGTCCAAAGAATAACGATTGGTTTTATGTACGTCTTCATGATTCATAAAAAATCCTGTTTCTTTATCACTAATATATAAAGGGGGGATCCTATGGTTGTTTTGATTTACATGGCTATTAGCATTGGCATCGCATTCTTTTTGGGAATTATCCCCGAAGGCTTTGGAAACACGTTATTGTTAGGGGCAGTACTGGGGGTTTTATTAGGAATCTTCCATCAACTGACTAAGATTTATAAATTATTAAAAGGTGAAGAGGAAAATAATAAACCTGTGGTGAATTCAAGTAAAATACCTTTACGAAGATAAGGTCCATCGTGCATGATCAAGCCTTCCATTACAGGGAGGCTTTTTTTAGTATAGGCATGGACTCAGTATCCAAATGCTCAATGGAATCGTATCAGTATCATCACCTTAGAAGGACTGTTCATATGTTCTTGGAATCTGAAATAAGAAAGTTGTATTCCTCTATTTGCAGCAATGGTTTCTAATAAGTCTATTTCGTTGAACATTACATCCGATAAAGTACCATTAAAGATTTCCGTTAAAACCTTATAGTACATGCCTACAATTTTTTCATTATTAAGCCGATCGTAAATGTTTTTTATATTCATTCAGTAGTCTCCTTTTTTTCTAATAACCCAGAGCAGCTCCTATCTATAATAGATTTTACTCTTCTCTTCTTTGTTCGTTAAGTAGATTATGTTGAATTTACATTTTTTTAAAAATTAATTATTATAAAGCGTTTAAATATAGGTAGTATTCATCATAATTTTCTTCATGGTGGATAGAGAAAGACTGTTTCACACAGGAAACAGAGGACTACTCTCGTGGGGAGTGTGTCTTTTGTGAAAAAGATAATGTAAAGCAGGTTGTTACGGTTTTATAATTTTCCTTAAAATTCCAATTAATTTATGGAAATATTGGAATTGTTAATGTAGGATTTACATATGAAACGGAAAAAACGGGACGACCATCTCAAGGGGGAAACGGAAATGAAAAAAATAGCCTGGGCTGTTAGCTTAACCGTGATTCTAGGAGTAATAACGGGAATCGTTTCTTTACGTCTGACAAGTGCATTAGAGAAAGATGCGGAGGAGGTTCATAACGAACAAGCATTTTCAGGAGAGGAAGTACGTTCTATTGATATCGATACATCAACCGCTGATGTTCAAATCATAAAAGGAGTGAACAATCAGATACAGGTTGAACTTTTCGGCTCTAACCTAGATCTAGAGAAATACCTTTATCAGGTTCAGTTAGCTGATGGAGTTTTAGGAATTGAATTGAACAAGAAGAGAAGACTTGGTTTTTCATTGGACTTTTTCAACCAAGATTCTATGAGGGTAAAGGTCACCGTCCCCGATCAAACTTTCGATTCACTTAAACTGCAGACATCATCATCTTCAGTGAAACTACATAACTTAAAAGCTGTTTCTGCCACTGTTGAATCGAGCTCGGGGGATATCCAGATAGGGGGTGCCCAAATCAATGAAAAGTTGATGGTCCGTTCTTCCAGTGGGGAAATAACGTTAAACCATATGGATGGGTCAGAAGCGAAGGCAGAGATCCGAACGAGCAGTGGGCATGTGAGAGGGGATGACATCAGTTTTGTCCATACCGAAGCAGAAACATCCTCAGGTGATGTGAATTTAAATTATCGCAGCCTTCATGGTGATATCTTTGCTCATACATCAAGTGGGAATGTTGAATTATCCTTTAATGATGAACCTTCGTCGTTAACGATAGACTATGATTCTAGTTCAGGAGAAGAGCTGATCCAGCTGGGTGGAATCGATTATGAGGAAAGAACGGAACATAAAGTCAAAGGACAAAAGGGGAAGGGGAAATATCAAGTGAAAGTAGAGACAAGTTCCGGTGATTTCTCAATAGAATAAGGGTCTTTTTTTGAAACTATATTCCATTGTTTTTTCAGTATATAAGAAACTAGTATGGGAACATATCGCCGATCTCTTAAATGTAATGATTCTTGAGGTTTCAATTTCGATCTTTTTTCTGTACTGCTTAGTATTAAATGTGGTGGAATACATTTTGAATTAAAGGAGCGTGCCTGCCTTTCTGTGGAGTCGTTCTTGGCAGGCACCAAATTATCTATTTGTAGTAATGATGGGAACCTTGATAGCTCCAAGGTGCTGGTTCTAAATATTCGCGTGATTGACCTCCCATACCCGGAAGCCCCGGTATCATTCCACCGCCTGGCATGCCACCTTGGCTGCTACCCGGTTGAGGGAACCCTGGCATCATCCCACTTCCGCTGCCACCACTATTTTGCCCCGGCATAGGGAATCCCGGGGTTGCTCCATTTCCGTTCTGGCCCGGCATAGGGAATCCAGGCATCGTTCCATTTTCACTTTGCCCGGGAAAAGGAAACCCCGGCATCATCCCGTTGCCAGTTCCGCTTCCGCCCTGCCCCTGGGACGGACTCTGAGGCGATTGCGGCATTCCGCTTTCACCGCTTCCATTTTCCTCACTAGCGGATTCACCGTTACTGGTTCCATTTCCTTGATTTCCCGCTCCATTCTGCGACCCGGCCTGAGGATATAATGGATAGCAGGTGACCTTCATTTCTTCACCGTCTTCTCCAGTAATCGTTCCCTGCATTCCGCCTTGCATCTGAGCACCCTGCCCTTGTGGAAAGCAGATCATGGCCCCTTGCTGACGCTGATGAAAATATGGTGGATAAGCATTCATATGATACATAAACGTTCGCCTCCCTTGAATACATCTCTTCATCCTATTCAATTCCGGCATCTTCGCCTATCTTTTCTCACGAATTAATGAATTTGCCTAATTTCATTCATGGTTTTTTTCATTTTTGAGAATATAGACCGGACCTTACACGGATCTTTACTCCCGCTTCACCTTCTTAGAAGTGAGAGAGTGAAGGCATGGAAAAAACGGTATAAAAAAGGGTTAAGTATTAAAGACTGCGACTATGGCACTGTTTTCATTCTTATCCTAAATAATAGTTATAATTTTCTGTCATTTTTGCTAAGGTTAGAGTTATCCATAATTTTCAAGGAGGAATATACATAATGATGAATCCATTTCGATGGAAACAAATGGTTGTTTTAATGATGGCTTCTTTTTTAATCGTCACTCCTTTTCAAACGAATGAAAGCACGGGAGTGAACGCAGAAAATGATGACCTTGGGCATGAGATCAATAGGATCTTGATGGATGAAGAGCTGGATGGCGCGCTTGCTGGGGTGAGTATTCGATCTGCAGAGACGGGTGAAATGATTTACGAACATGATGGGGATATTCGTCTGAAGCCTGCATCGAATATGAAGTTGCTGACAGGAGCTGCGGCGATGGAAGTTCTTGGTCCGGAATATACATTTACGACAGAAATCCTTGCTGATGGGGACATCAAAGGAAAAAAACTTCATGGAGATTTGTATGTAAAAGGGAAAGGCGATCCTACGTTGATGGAAGAGGACTTCGCTGCTATGGCACAGTCTTTGAAAGAGAAAGGGATTCGGGAAGTGAAAGGTGACCTTGTCGCCGATGATACGTGGTATGATGATATTCGTTTATCCGAAGATATTGCCTGGAACGATGAAACCAACTATACCGGTGCTCAAGTATCTGCACTGACGGTTTCCCCAAATGAGGATTATGATGCAGGTACGGTCATTGTAGCGGCTCATCCGTCTGATACGGTTGGGGAACCGGCAGAGATTAAGGTGACGCCTGAAAATGATTATGTGGAAGTCGTAAACCGTGCCACAACTGTACCTTCCGATCAATCGAAAGACATTTCCATAGAGCGGAAACATGAGACCAATCAAATTGTCATAGAAGGAACGATCCCAGTGGATGGAAGCCGTTCAAGGTCATGGATTGCGGTCTCCGAACCGACGGGTCTCGCGCTGAACCTCTTCCACAAAGCTTTAAAAGATGAGGGAATTAAAGTGAAGGGCAAAGAGGTCGTAGACGGTCAAACTCCGGAGGCTGCAGAAGTGTTGATATCTAAGGAATCCATCCCTCTTGAAGAATTGTTTATCCCGTTTATGAAAATCAGTAACAACGGCCATGCGGAAGTATTGCTCAAAGAGATGGGAAAAGTGGTTCATGATGAAGGAAGCTGGGATAAAGGTTTGGAGGTTGTGGAGGATTTCTTGACTGACAATAGCGTTGATGCGGATACGATGCGGCTTCGTGACGGGTCAGGGATGTCCCATGTGAACATGGTTCCAGCCAATGAGATTTCCAACCTTTTGTACCAGGTAAAAGATAAAAAGTGGTTCCCTGCTTATTGGAATTCTCTTCCGGTCGCAGGCAATGGGGAACGTTTTGTTGGTGGTACGCTTCGTTATCGCATGAATGATACAGCTGCCGAAGATAACGTGCGGGCTAAAACGGGCTCTTTGACGGGAGTGACATCGCTATCTGGATATGTAACGTCAGCCGATGGGGAAGAGTTGATCTTTTCGATTGTGTTGAACAATTATCTAGGTTCTGTAAAGGATATTGAAGATGAAATTGCTGTGACGCTGGCTGAGTATGAACAGGACAGTGGAGAATAAGCTGATAGGGACTTCCTCGCGTTGAGGAAGTCTCTCTTTTTTTACATTCTTTTTAGGTATATGAAATGAACTCAAACAGCCGGTGCACTTGAGCCTATCAACCCTTTCTTTCCAGGTAAACAAAGGGAGAATCTTTCTGTTTAAGACTTCTGATGAGTGGGCGTATAGTTCAAAAGGTCTGTTGCTCTTTCTTCCACCTTTCTCTATAATCAACAACAAATGATAATGAAAATCGTTATCATTTGTCTGAGGAGGAAAAAATATGAGTGATACTACTAATCGTACAGAACTAAAGATGAAAGATAGAGCGAAGGAAGATGCTTTCTCTTTTCGTCCCTTGGAAGAAAAAGACGTGGGGCTGCTGCATGACTGGATGCACCAAAAACATATTTCACCATTTTGGAAGCTGAATCTCCCAATGGAGGAGCTGCGTTCATGGGTGAGAAAGTCCGTAGAAGCTGATCATAAGGATGGCTACATCGGTACATACAATGGCGAGCCTGTTTGTTATCTGATTGCGTATGCGGTTGAAAAGGACCCGATCAATGACTATTACGATTATCAAAACGGTGATGTAGGCATGCATCTCTTAATTGGCCCTCGTCCGTTATTGAATAAAGATGACGGTTTATCCATCGTTCGTGCGATGATTTATTTTCTGTTTGATCGTTACCAAGCAAAAAGAATTATCGGAGAACCAGATCGGCGGAATCGGATTGTAATCCCGATTTTAAAAGAGGTCGGGGGAGAAAATTTAGGCCGCATTGATCTTCATGGGAAACAAGCATCTTTAATTGTGGGAGCGAAAGAGGCATTTGAAAAATCATTGCAGGAGAATGATGTTGAAATCCAGACGTTGACAAGGATGAAGACGTCTAAAAGTGAGCTGGTGGTATGAAAGTAGATGCACAAGTCCTTCGCTTACTCAAAACCATTGGTGATCGAATGATTGAGCTAGAACATCCACCCCTGGACGTGTTGACTCCTAAACAATCAAGAGAGTACTACGAGGTGGCCAGAGAATATTTTAAAGATCTACCTGTCGACGGAGTGGCCGTGGTTGACTCTTCTTTTCAGGGCAGATCAGGGAATGAAATCCCGGTGAAAATCTATACACCTGATGGAGAAGGGCCATTTCCTGTCCTTGTTTATTTTCACGGCGGCGGCTGGGTCTTCGGGGCTGTCGACAGTTCAGATAACGTGTGCCGGTACTTTTCCCGTCATGCGCAAACAGTTGTGGTCTCCGTTGACTACCGGTTAGCCCCTGAACATAAATATCCGGCAGCTTTCCACGATGCTTTGGATGCGGTCACATGGGTTGCGAATAAGGCTCATCAATGGAACATTGATCTCAAGCGGCTGGCCGTAGGAGGGGAAAGTTCGGGAGGAAACCTTGCTGCTGCGTCGGCGATTTATTTCAGGGGCGATGAGGAGATAGAGATTTCTCATCAATTTCTGATTACCCCTGTGTTGGATAATCATTTCGATACCGAATCGTACAGGGCGAATTATACATATAACTTGACGAATGAAAAAATGAAATGGTTTTTCCAGCACTATTTGAAAGAGGAGGAAGATGGGCGGGATGTGTTTGTTTCACCACTGCGGCTCAAAAACATGGCCGAGTTACCGCCGACAGTGATGGTTACAGCACAATACGACCCCCTTAGAGAAGAAGCATTTGCTTATACTGAGCGGCTTCAATCCTCAGGAGTGTCCGTAAATCATCTCCATTTTGAAGATCTCGTCCACAGTTTTATCAATATGGCGGGCGTCGTCGATCGTTCGGCAGAAGCCTTGGACAAAATGACGAGGACACTGAAAGAGATACTGTATGAATAACGTGTTCCACCTTCGTTTGCGAAGGTGGACTTTTTTCACCCAATTTTACACAGGGGAAGAAAAACCTAGAAACGGGGTCCTTTATAGTTAAAACCGCCTGTTTTTATTCATGACGAATTCCTTAATTATCAGAAAAATAATCGACTAGAAAATAAGGCAAAAACCGCTCTGTATCAAAGTGCAAGGGTGCAATTGATAATGATAATGGTTTTCAATTAGTGTTGACATTGATAATCATTATCAAATAGTATAGCGGTAAGCCATTGAGCAAAAGAAAAGGAGTGGAATCACATGAGTGTTCATATAAAGAAATCCAATCAGGAATTATTGAATCAACAAAATCAACGGGAATCGAATGCACGGTCTTACCCGCGCCGTTTCCCATTAGCGATTCAGGAAGCTGAAGGGGTCTACCTCACAGATATGGAGGGGAACCGGTACATCGACTGCCTGGCCGGAGCTGGGACGCTTGCTTTAGGACATAATCATCCGGTGGTCATTGAAGCTATGGAAAAAGTGCTTCACGATAAACTACCGTTACATACGCTCGATCTTACGACAGAAGTGAAAGAGCAATTTGTGGATGAGCTTTTCTCCAGTCTTCCAGAAGGGTTTCGCGATCGTGCGAAGGTTCAATTTTGCGGACCGATCGGTGGAGATGCGATTGAAGCCGCGTTGAAGCTTGCGAAAACAGCGACAGGTAGACAAAGCATTCTGACCTTCCAGGGTGGTTATCACGGAGCGACCCATGGAACGATGGCGATCAGCGGAAACCTCGGACCGAAAAAGCGTGTCCAGGGATTGATGCCGGATACGCATTTCCTTCCATACCCTTATGATTATCGCTGTCCTTTTGGAAAGGGAGGGACAGAAGGAGCAGAGCTGAGTGCTACATACATTGAACGATTGCTGGACGATCCGGAGAGCGGCATTCTTCCGCCAGCGGCGATGATTTTTGAAACCGTCCAAGGTGAAGGAGGTTCCATTCCAGCGCCCATCGAGTGGTTGAGGGAAATGCGCCGGATCACCAAAGAACGTGGCATTCCACTGATTATCGATGAAGTTCAAACAGGAATCGGACGGACAGGAGAAATGTTCTCGTTCGAACATGCAGGCATTGTACCGGATGCTTTTGTGCTTTCTAAAGCAATCGGTGGCAGTCTCCCGTTATCGGTTGTCGTTTATGACCGTGACCTTGATGCATGGGAGCCCGGCGCTCATATTGGGACCTTCCGTGGTAATCAGATGGCGATGGCTGCAGGAACAGCCACCCTCCAATACATTAAAGAGCACAAGCTGGCTGCACATGCAAAAGATATGGGCGGGAAGATTTTCCAATCCTTATGTGAACTGCAGAAGGATTATCCGCAGCTAGGGGACGTCCGCGGCCGCGGCTTGATGCTTGGGGTGGAAATCGTCGATCCATCTGGTAAAGCCGGTAAGGATGGCAGTTATCCAGCAGATCCTGATTTGACGAGCCGGATTCAGAAAGCCTGTTTTGACCGTGGGTTAATCCTTGAGAGTGGAGGGCGTCACGGATCTGTGCTCCGATTCCTGCCACCACTTATCATTACAGAGGAGCAGGTCGATACCGTCATTTCCATCTTCAATGAATCTGTCGACGCTGCTGTTTCGGAGTGAGTGAATGGGAACGACAACGACTAAATTAGCAGCTGCCGAATTCGATTCGTTTTTCCTTCCATACGGGGAATCCGGGGGAGAGCATTTTCGAAACCATGTCGAACTCGTGGTCGATACACTTGCTGACGCGTTGCAGGACGTTGATCGACCGTTGGAAGGAAAGACCGGTCAAGACATCCAGCAGGAGCTCCGCGGGATCCTGGATCTTTCAGAAGAACCGCAGGCGCTGCATGAAGTCCTACGGGAAATCAAAGGGCCCGTCATAAAAAACAGCCTCCACGTTTCCCACGAAAGGAGTATGGCCCACTTGCACTGCCCTCCCGTATTACCGGGCGTGTTGGCGGAATTGATTATCGGGGCGTTAAACCAATCGATGGACTCCTGGGACCAGAGCCCGGCAGCGACTTATGTGGAAGAAGCATTAAATAGTTACTGGTGCGGGCGGATAGGTTTTTCAGAACGAGGAGACGGTGTGTTTACGAGTGGCGGGACCCAGTCCAACTACATGGGAATGCTGCTCGCCCGCGATGCGTTTTGTAGATCGAAATGGGAGCACATCGTCCAAAGGGATGGACTGCCGGAATCGTTCAAAAAGATGAGGGTCCTTTGTTCAGAAGAAGCTCACTTTTCTGTGAAAAAATCAGTTTCTCAGCTTGGTCTTGGCGAGAAGGCGGTCGTGCCGGTTCCCGTCAACGAGGACCATCAGATGGAGCTGAATGAGGTCAGACGTACCGTTGAACAATTGGAGCAGGAAGGGCTTCTGCCTTATGCGGTTGTCAGCACCTGTGGGACGACGGATTACGGAAGCATCGATCCGCTTGAAAGTTTGGCAGATTTCTGTGAAGAAAAAGGCCTCTGGCTTCATGTCGATGCGGCCTACGGGGCGGGACTTCTGCTTAGTGAGAAGCACATAGATAAGCTTGCAGGCATAGACCGTGCGGATTCGGTGACGCTCGATTTCCATAAATGGCTGTTTCAGCCGATCAGCTGCGGGATGTTTGCGGTCAAAGACCGGAAGCACCTGCGGTTGTTATCCCACCATGCCGATTACTTGAATCCTGTAGAAGATGAAGAAGAAGGCATTTTGAACCTTGTAAATAAAAGCGTCCAGACGACGCGCAGGTTTGATGCATTGAAAGTTCTATTGACCTTGAAAGTACTCGGGACGAGGTTATTAGGGAGTATGGTTGACCGGACGATGGAAGTCGCAAGCTTTGCTGCAGAGGAACTCGGGCGTCGCAACGTTTTCCGTGTTGAAAATCCATCTCCTGAACTTTCAGCAGTCGTGTTTCAGTACCAGCCGGGGGGAAGCCTGGATGTGAGCGGTTTGAACCGGAAAATTCAGCAAAAACTTTTCCACGAAGGAACGGCCGTGATTGCGAAAACATCAGTCCGAGGAGAACCCTTTTTGAAATTTACACTTTTAAATCCACGTACGACAGAAGAGGACGTGTTGGCCGTGATTGATGAGATTGAACATACAGCGAAAGAGATTTTAGGAGGGACATCTCATTGAATAAAGCAAAAGAAATCGCCGAAAAGGCAACGATGCAAAGCTTTTTGAATTGCTACTTAAGAGAAACAGACAACTATGAATGGATGAATGATGATGAAGGCGATGGAAAAATGCTGTTCATCCCTTTGGTTAGACAGAATATGGTCATTCATGCACCTGTGAACTATTGGTCGCTAACCGGAAGGCACTTGTTTGACTTTCCGATGACCTATCAAACAGAGGGAAGCGAAGAATTCCATACGCTGGATTATGTCACGATGACGACACTCCTTGTGAAGGAGTGGCTCATCGGCAATGGACAGGAATGGGCAGAAGATGAACTCATCCTGCGTGTACTGCTCAGCTGCAAAAAAATGAAAGATTATGTAGCTGCAAGGTTCGAGGATTGTCATCAGCTGATGGACGAAGATTTTACATTTATCGAAGCGGAACAGTCGCTGCTGTTCGGGCATTTGCTGCATCCGACACCGAAAAGCAAACAAGGCCTGACCGATGATGAGGACCGTGAATATTCCCCTGAATATAAAGGGCGTTTCCAGCTCCACTATTTCAGTATGAATCCTGATCTTGTTGAAGAAGATTCCAGTTTGGATCGTCCCGCATCCGCATGTATCTTGGAAGGCGTCAAAGATACGGAAGGGGCGGAACCACTAGTGAAGGAATGGAACAAAGGCCGACTTTTACTTCCTATGCATCCCCTGCAAGTGCCCGTTGTTTTAAAAGATCCGGAAGTCCAAGGTTATCTTGATTCTGGAGATATCAAATACCTTGGACCAGCGGGTGTCCGGTTTACGGCTACCTCTTCGTTCCGGACGCTGTACAGTGAATCTTCCCGGTTTATGTACAAATTCTCTGTCCCGGTCAAAATTACGAACTCCTTAAGGGCGAACCAGCCGAAGGAACTGGCGAGAGGGGTGGAAGTTTCGCGTTTGCTCGATACTGAGCTTGGAGAGCAAATGAAGAAGCATCATCCGAATTTCCATATGATGAAAGACCCTGCGTCGATCAACCTCCGTTTATCGAAAGAAACCTCAGGGTTTGAAGTTTCGTTAAGGGAAAATCCTTTTTACGAAGATGATGAGCAGGTGACTCTTGTGGCAGGCCTCGTCCAGGATCATGCGTATGGAGGGCAGTCCAGAATCTCCACGATCATCCGAAGTATTGCTGAGAGCGAAGGAAGATCGGTGGAAGAGGTCAGTCTCGATTGGTTTGACAAGTATTTGTCCATCAGCCTGGATCCTATTCTCTGGCTGCATCACACGTACGGGATCGCCCTTGAAGCCCATCAGCAGAACTCTGTTGTCAGGCTGGAACAAGGGTATCCTTCCAAGTTTTATTACAGGGATAACCAAGGGTATTACTTCAGCCGGTCAAAGGCGGATCAACTCTTGGAGCTGCTTCCTTCATTAAATAGCAAAAGCGATACGATCTGTGAGGATGACGTCGCAGATGAACGTCTGCGCTATTATTTCTTTTTCAATCATTTATATGGGCTGATCAATGGGTTCGGTGTCAGTCGATTGATCGAGGAAGAAAAACTGATCGACCTTCTTCGCAGCCGTTTGATGGACCATCTTCCATCCTCCCTGGTCAAAAGTCTATTGGAAGAAAGCAAGCTTCCATGTAAGGCCAATCTGCTGACGCGTTTGTATGATATGGATGAACTGGTCGGTCCGATGGAATCACAGTCGGTTTATACAGCGGTCGATAACCCACTCGCTGCAAAGGTGGGAGTCGGCCATGAGCATTGAGTTTGAGGTCTATGATGAAACGATCCAGCGCACGATTTCATTTCGGAAAGCTCAAATGGAGGATATCGCGCTGGTCCACAAGTGGATGAATGAAGAACACGTGCATCCTTTCTGGCAGTTGAATCTCCCGTTTGACCGGTTTGAAAAACACTTTCGGAAGGCATTGGCCGACCCCCATCAGACGCTGTACCTCGGCCTGATCGACGGGGAAGTGATGAGCTATTGGGAAGCTTACTGGGTCAAAGGGGATGTGATAGAAAACGCGTACACACCCAAAGCTTACGACCAGGGCATCCATCTGTTAATCGGGGAAAAGAATTACCTCGGTTCAGGCTTTGCTCTGCCTCTTCTGAGATCGATGGTGCGTTTTCAGTTTCAGCATGAAGCGACAACGAAAGTCGTGGCAGAACCGGATATAAGGAATGACAAAATGATCCATATTTTTAAAAAGTGCGGGTTCGCACCGATTGCGTCCATACAGCTGCCGGATAAAGAGGCACAGCTAATGTTTTGTGAACGAGAAGCATTTGAATCGAGGTGGAACGATGAATACAGAAAAGCAGATTTTTGATGTGATCGGCATCGGTCTCGGACCGTTCAACTTAGGAATGGCCGCGCTCCTGGATACGGTTGATGATGTGTCCGCGGTGTTTTTGGAAAAAGAAGAAGAGTTCCAGTGGCACCCTCATCTATTGATGGAAGGAACAACGCTGCAGGTGCCTTTTTTCGCGGACCTTGTCAGTATGGCGGATGTTACCAACAAGCACAGCTTTTTGAATTACCTGCAGGAACACAACCGTTTATATAACTTTTATTTTTTAGAGAAGTTCCATATTCCGAGGAAAGAATACAATCATTACTGCCGGTGGGTTAGTGACCGGTTGGACAGCTTGCGGTTCGGTAAGGAAGTCATCCATGTGACAACCGCTGATCTTGGTGGAAAGACACTCTATCAAGTGACCGCTCACGATTCCTCCACAGGTGAGGAACACACGTACACAACTGAAAACATAGTGATGGGCATTGGCACGGAGCCCCGGGTCCCGGAGGCACTTCAAGACGCACTTGGAGAGCCGGTTTTTCATACATCCGAATATTTGAAAAGAAAACCATCGTGTGATTTATCCAAGTCTGTAGCGGTGATCGGGTCCGGACAGAGCGCGGCGGAAGTTTTCCTTGATGTAGCGAAGCACCAGGAAGAAACGGGCGGTTCGCTTCAATGGTACACACGGTCACAAGGGTTCTTCCCGATGGAGTACTCAAAGCTTGGGCTGGAGTATTTTTCCCCGGATTACATCGATTTCTTCTATGAGCTGCCTCAATGGAAGAAAGACCAGCTGTTACATAAGCAGGACCTTCTCTATAAAGGCATCAGTGCAGAAACCATCGCCGCTATTTATGATCATCTTTATGAACGGACGGTCGGAAATGCCGATCCTTCGATCCATCTTCAGGCGATGACCGAAGTGACGTCCATCGAACAGAAAGAGAACCATTTGAGCTTAAACGGTTATCAGAAGGTCACAGAGGAGCCAGTGGAGATGGAAGCGGATCTGGTCATTTTAGGGACAGGGTACCAGCCTCGCGTGCCCGCCTTTTTCTCAAGCATAAAGGAAAGCATCATTTGGGATGAGCAGGGCAGGTTTGCCGTGAACAAAGGCTATGACCTGGCTACGGAACTAAAGGCAGATGGGTACATTTTCATCCAAAATGGTGAACTCCATACCCACGGCGTCGGCGCACCTGATCTTGGACTTGGCGCGCATCGCAATGCGGTAATCATAAACAGGATCGCAAAAAGAGACGTTTATTCGATACAGGAAAACAATGTCTTCCAAACATTCGGAACGAAGAAGACCTTGGTCACACAACATCAATCATAAGAAAGAGGGGATCGGTTTGTTATTTCAACAGGACATTCATGAACAATTGAACGCAGAGAATTGGAAGAAAGCCAATCAACAGTTAATGGCGAAAATGTTCGCGGAATATATGTACGAAGATATGATCCAGCCTGAGGTTTTACGGGAAGACGGGAAAATGAGAGAGTACAAGCTGTCCGTTTCCAACGAAAAGTCGTACCGGTTCGTTGCGGAAAAGCGTTTGTTCGACAGTTTTGATGTCTCCTCTGATGAACTGAAAAAAGTTGAGCAGGGGATTGAAGAAGAGGCGGATAATGCGCTTGAACTTCTGATCGATTTAAAGGAAATCATCGGCATGTCCGCAGAAACCCTTGGCCATCTGATTAAAGAGATGAACGCTACTTTAATCGCAGATGTTCATTTAATGGAAAAGACAGATGTGCCGTCTGATGAGCTGATATCTCTTGATTATGCCGAACTGGAAGGCTACATGAAGGGTCATCCGTGGATTACCTACAACAAAGGAAGGATCGGCTTCGGTTATGATGACTACCTGCGATTTGCCCCTGAGCACCAGCAGGAAGTACAGCTTTCCTGGATTGCGGCACATAAAAATCTAGCAACCTTCCAATCGGTTCAGAATCTCAGCTATGAAACTCTTCTTAAAGAGGAGTTAAGTGAACAAGAGAGGCAACGCTTCTTTACCGAGGTGAGCAAACAGAACCGCGATCCGGAAGACTATTACTTTTTCCCTGTCCATGAATGGCAGTGGAAAAATCAGCTGATCCAAAACTTCCCGGAAGAAATCGCGAAAAAGGAAATCATAGCGGTCGGAGATGGCAACGATGCTTATCTTCCTCAGCAGTCGATTCGTACGTTTGTTAATAGAAGTTATAAAGAGAAACATCATATAAAGCTTCCGATGAGTATCCTGAATACCCTCGTGTATCGTGGACTGCCTTCCGAGCGGACGGTGATTGCTCCGAAGGTCACCGAATGGATCAAAGGTCTCTATGAACAAGACGACTTTTTAAAGAATGAATGCCGGGTGATTCTGCCAGGGGAAAACGCAAGCATCAATGTGGATCATAAACAGTATTCTGCAGTGAAGGATGCTCCGTATCAATACCTTGAAATGCTTGGGACGATTTGGCGGGAAAGCATCTATACGTATCTGGAAGACGGCGAACAGGCCATCACACTTGCAGCGCTCGTTCACGAAGATCATAACGGGAAACCTTTTATTCAATCGTTGATCGAGTCATCTGAACTGAATCCCGAGGATTGGATGAAGAAGTTTTATCAAGTGGTTATGGATCCACTGCTTCACTATTTATACAAATATGGGACGGTCTTTTCTCCACACGGGCAGAATACAATTCTCGTATTGAAAGATTATGAGCCGCACCGTCTGGCTGTCAAAGACTTTGTCGATGATGTGAATGTGACAGATCAGCCATTTCCTGAGCTTCAGCACGTAACGGAAGAGATGAAAGCCGTGCTGCGTACAGAACCACCGGAAGGCTTGACGCAGTTCATCTTTACAGGACTATTCATCTGCCATCTGCGTTATTTAAGCCATATTCTAGAAAAACATCATCTATTAAATGAAGAAGTCTTCTGGCAGCTGCTTGCAGAGTCGATCCACGACTACCAGAGCAGATTCCCTGAATTGAAGGAACGGTTTGAGTTGTTCGACTTCTTCAAACCGGAAATGACGAAGCTTTGCCTGAACCGCAACCGAATGGTCGATTATGGATATGCCGATGGAGATGATCGTCCGCATGCATCAGAATTTGGCAAGGTAACCAACGCACTGGCTGCTTTTAAAGAACAGCCGATCGGATAACCTGACGAAAAGAGGGATGGATTGTGGCGATTATTGTACAAAAATATGGAGGCACATCACTCCAAACGACCGAGCGAATTAGACAGGCAGCGAATCGTATCATCGGTGAACGAGAGAATGGAAACCAGTTGGTCGTTGTTGTCTCAGCCATGGGAGACTCTACCAATCACCTGGAGCAGCTCTCCCGGGAAGTCTCTTCCTGTACGAATGGAAGAGAAAAGGATCTGCTTTTATCTACAGGTGAACAAGTGTCATGCGCGCTGATGGCGCTCGCCCTTCAAGAAAAAGGCCAGGCAGCTATTGCTATGACCGGCGAGCAGGCAGGGATTGAAGTGGAATACCTCCACGGGAACGCCAAGGTCACGGCGATTCATACCAAGAGCATGAAGAAGGAGTTACAAAAAGGAAAGGTTGTCATTGTCGCCGGTTTCCAAGGCGTAGCCGCAAACGGAGAACTCTGTACGCTTGGCCGAGGCGGTTCCGACACTACGGCCGCTGCCTTGGCTGCAGCACTGAAGGCGGACCGCTGTGACATCTGTACTGATGTCGATGGGGTGTATGCGGCAGATCCTCGTGTGATCCCAAACGCAGGGAAATATTCATACATGGATTACGACAGCCTTCTCACTATGGCTGAAATGGGAGCCGGGGTGATTCATCCGCGAGCGGTCGCCCATGCGAAAGAATATCAAGTTCCTCTTGTCATTCGTTCGAGCTTCAGTGAACACGAAGGGACCTGGATATCAAAGGATACATCTATCTCTTCAGTGGCAGGGGTCACGTATCAAACAAATCTCTGTCATCTCCGTCTTTTTGGAAGAAGGCTGAAAAAGGAAAAACTTTTGAGGTGGATGAAGGATTCTGGTGTGATCGGAACAAAGGATGTTCATTCACACTTGGAAGAACTTCTCGTAGTGATAAAGAAAGACGATCTCGATCAGACGATATCCATGCTTAACCCATACAAAGATCAGTTAGGCATCCAAACCATTCAAACAGAGAATCAAAAAGCGGCCATCCACCTGATTTTTGTCAATGAGGAGAAAAAAAGAAAGCAGACCGCCTTGCTGAATGAAAAAAAGTTCATGCCTTTGGAAGACGTCCATTCGATCGACACTCATCAAGCGGTATGGAGTGTTGCCGTCCCTGAAGAACATGGAAGGGATCTGGCACGTCGGGTGTATGCTGCCTTTATGAGTGGGACCCAGCACAAGTTTCCACTTGCTCATTGAAAGTTAATCGAATGCCTGAGCCCAACTGTTTTTAAGGTGGGGTCAGGCATTCGTTTTTTATCGAGCATAGGTTTCGAGATTTCGAATGAAAGGTAAATTCACTAGAGAGTCAATAAAGGAATTGGATGGTGTTAGAATTCTCGTCTATTTCTATGAAGGATGGTGAGTATGATCGATAACCATAACTATTTCAAAAATAATTATGAAGAATCGAGAGAAACGTTTAGAGGTTTATTGAGCAAAGTTCAAGAAGTCTGGCCGGAAGCCAAGCTTTATCAGCATGCGATTGGTGAAAACGAAGACAACACCATAGATGTCATTTATGCGGAAGCGACATCGTCCAACGACAAAGTGACCCTGCTGACATCGGGTGAACATGGAATCGAAGGATATGCGGGAGCGGCTGTTATTCATTTATTCGTCGATAGCTACCTGGAATCCATCGATCCATCGACGACGGGGATTTGTTTGGTTCATGCCATCAACCCTTGGGGCATGAGGCATTTTCGCAGAGTCACTGAAAATAATGTGGATTTGAACCGGAATTACTTTTTAGAAGAAACGGATGTCCCTTATGATCTTAATGAAAACTATGAAAAAGAAAGCCGCATCTTTCTTCCGAAGAAACCGGTGGATGTGATTTCTAAAGAGAAGACGGAACTGTATGAAGCTTTAAGTAAAGGGATGATGAATGAAGGTTATAAAGGAATCAAACAGGCCAAAGGAATGGGGCAGTTTCAGTTCGACCGGGGGGTGTACTTCGGCGGTTATGAAGAAGAGCCTTCCGGTTCCTATATCAAAACATGGCAGAGGCATTTGCTGGAGCAATTCCAAAAAGTCATTCACATGGACTGGCATACAGCGCTTGGACCGACCAATGAAGTGACCATGGTCATTTCCGAGAAGCACGGCATAAAGGAAGATGAGCTGAAAGCTTCCTATGGAATGGAAAATATCCAAGTGTTTTCTCCAGAAGACGTCAAGGGCGATTCGACGAATTACTTTTATGAATTAAGAGAGGCGGAATATCCTTCTACATCACTATTCTCCGCCTTGTTCGAGTTTGGTACATTTGGGACCAGCCGTGAAGCGGAACTGAGGGAATTTACGACGATCATCTTAGAAAACCAACTGTATTGGGAAGGTACGGAACATGAGGAAAGCAGGGAATGGATCCAGGAAGAGTTGATGAATATGTTCTATCCGAAAGAGAAGGAATGGAAAGAATCAGTCTTGGAAGAAGCTTGTGAAGCTATTGAATCTGTGTTGAAAAAAGAAAACATTCTCGAGTCTTCTGCTTCTCATTCTTCACATGAATAGGAAGGGAAACATGTAGTGAAAGTGGATGTGCGGACCCGAGGCTTTCCAATGTTTACTAAATTCTGAAAAAGGAAATGGTCTCTATACAAGAAATAAAGGAGGAATCACATTGGTACACGATCCAAAACAAGCAGCAAAACAAATGAATGAAGAAAAGAAAGAAGATATTCTACAACATTTTGAAACGTTCAAAGATTATTTAGGTGACAAAGTGCAAAAAGGAGAAAAGCTGGGTCTCGGAGAAGAAGGTCTTTCCAAAGGGGCTAAGCGGGTAGCGGATTACCTCGCTGAACATGAGGAGCCGAGAAACCGTGAAGAGAAAGTCTTAAACGAATTATGGAATGTAGCGAATAAAGAAGAACGTGAACATATGGCTCATGTGTTGGTTAAATTGACGGATCGAACCAACTAAAAGGGAAAGCGTCTCCATCATTGGGGCGCTTTTTTTTATTCATTTTTCTTGAATAACTGTCCCAGTGCTTTAAAAGATGAGAAAAATGAGACCAGCGATTAATAATAAAACGGACCCTGAAAGTAGAGCGATTTTTGTCGGTCGGTTGGCTTTATGGAAGATTCGGATAAACAAGATGATCACCTCCATATGAAAAGATTCGATTATACTTTTACATACGTTTGAAAAGTGTAAGAGATTCATTTTTAAATTCCTTCCATCCTCTGGGGTGTTATTTTTTGGAAACGAGGCACTCGTCATAAAACCATGGATGTAATATATATATTGCATTATAGAGTTTATCTGTTATAGTGTAGTGGAAAGGAAAGGTATTTATGGGTAATCATGTTAAAGTGGCGAGGGTGAGTAAAAGCCTCACTCAACAGCAGTTGGCTGAAAAGACCGGTGTGACAAGGCAGACCATCAGTTTAATAGAAAAAGGGAAGTATAATCCAAGTTTGAAATTGTGTCTTGAAATTTGTTACGCCGTGAATAAAACCCTTGATGAAGTTTTCTGGGTGGAAAAGGGGAGCGATTCTTTTGAAGAAAATAAGGGATGAACGGCTGCAGTTGAAGAACTTAAAAAACATTCGTGTGGTTTACATCGTTCAAACGCTCGGAATTTTGGCGATTCTTGGTTATGATCTTACAACGAAAGGGTTAGACGGGATGACCAGTAATCCTGTCTGGATCGTATTTATGGTCTCAGTTATTGTAAATGCATATTTATCGATGACCATAAGTGTCGATCATGAAGAACGGCAGAGGTCCCCTGTTAAGCGCCTTTATATCTCCTTGACGGTCATTAGTGTACTATCCGCTATCATTGGTTTGTTCGTATCCTTTTCAGATGGGCAGAAAGTATGGAACGGCCTTATCATCGGAGGAATCATTTTCGTCAGTTTCCTGGTTCCGGTGTTGTATATCTTTAAATTAAGAAAGGATAACTTGGAAGAAGAGATATCCAATTAATTTTCCTATTATTTGCTGATTATGAGAAACCATAATCAGATTCGTCTTTCCAATTGTGTGAAACACACACCGTATGTAACCCGCAACAAGGAAGAACCTCCATGTGTGCGGGTTTTTTCATTGTCCTATGATTGGAAGGTCTGGTTTTGAGCTTCTCTCATTTCTTTTGGCGGTGTTCCATGGATATAAGCAGGCCCCGGTTTAAGATCGGGAATCTGTCCCATCGGTTTAGGATCCTGAATGTATTCAAAAGAACCTTTGCCATCCATTGTTGGCCCACTTGCCCATCTTCCCTGCTGACTTTCCGTACCTTCAGAAAAATTGTAGAAAGAGTAGGAAACTTCCTGCTTTTCGTATTCCTTGTTAAACGAGCTCGGAACGACAGCCCCTTGTGTCTGCTCGAGTTCTTCGATGGCTGCCATCCATTGATTCTGGTGCATCGTGTCACGGGCAATGAGGAAAGAAAGCATGTCTCTTACGCCAGGGTCTGTCGTCATTTCGTAAAGACGGCATACTTGGAGCCTTCCCTGTGATTCTGCATTGAGATTCGCCCGGAAGTCTGCAAGCAGGTTTCCGCTTGCGACCGTGTAACGGGCCGTCCATGGATAGCCCACACTATCATTAGGCTGGGCTCCCAAACCGTTGACAATCGCGTGCTGGGGGTTCATTCCACCTAAAACAGCTTCAATCGCGGGATCCTTGGCTGCCTGTTCCTGATCATTCGCAGGCGCCCCATCCAAAAGCTGTGCGATCATGGTCGCAATCATTTCCACATGGGCGATTTCTTCTGTCGCAATGTCTAAAATCATGTCTTTGTATTTATTTTCAGCCCGGCAGTTCCAGCCTTGAAAAAGGTACTGCATCATGACAGACATTTCTCCGTACTGTCCGCCTAAGATTTCCTGCAGTTTTTTTGCATACACGGGATCAGGTTGTGAGGGTTTTGCATTATATTGAAGTTCTTTGATGTGATAGAACATAACATCTCTCCTCTTGTGGTGGTGTCACGTTCTTAGTGTGGGATAAGCTCCAACTTATATGTGAAAAAAACAAGGGAAAACATTAGATGTTTTCCCTTGGACGTACCTATTTTTCCTTATCTTCTTCATCATACGGAAAAAGTTCTTCTGAAGCTTCTGTCTGCAGCTGGCCGGTGGAACGTACTCCGTGATTTTCTTTCTTTTCCTGATCGAGGCTTCTTGCCACCGATTGATGGAAGAAGTATTCGAAAATCGCTAAGGAAACAGCTGAGATCAGGGTGGCTTCAAATACGTCGTCACCGACCGTCAGTGCATCGGTCATAAAGTATATGACGGCGAAACTAAGGACAAAATCTCCGGCTGTGGCCATGGTATTGTTTGACTTTTTAAGAATCGTCACATCCCCTAAATAACCGAGAGCACTAACGACAAGGGAAATGAGAAAGACGTTTCCGAAAGAGACGTCAAATCCTAAACCTAAAATGATAAACAGAATGCCTAAAGTGAATACAAACTTCAGGGCCAGTAATTTTACGTGTGTCATGTAAGGCACCTCCTCAAGCTATAAGATGCACCATTGCATAAAAAATATACGCCAAAGGAGTTGGTCCTTTTAGTGGGTATGCCCCGACAAATCAGTGAGTAACAGAGAACAAACAGGTCTCGGCTTTTCTTACACTTGTTACTGGATAGGCCTTGAAGAATTAAGGCTTTAAGATGACTTTGATGCAGTCATCTTCGTGTTTATTAAATTTTTTATAGCCTTCTGCTGCTTTTGCCAAAGGCAGTTCGTGCGTAAGGATCGTCTTTGGATCGAACTCTTTTCTTACAATTTGTTCATAAAGTGGCTTCATATAAGGCCTTGCATGAGCCTGCCCCATTTTGATTTGGATGTTTCTCGAGAAAAAAGCCCCGAGAGGAAACATGTTGTAATTTCCTCCATAGACCCCGGTAAGTTGGACCGTTCCGCATTTCTTCACTGCTTTCGATGCGATTTGAATCGGACCGAGCGTTCCTCCCTGGAGTTTGAGTTTTTGTTCCATGAATTCCAGTGGAGATTTCTTCCCGTCCATGCCTACACAGTCAATCACGACATCCGCGCCGCCTTTGGTTACTTCTTTCAAAATTTCTCCCATATCCTTATGCCTTGTGAAATCAAAGACTTCTGTCCGGTTTGTGATCTTGGAATGGTTTAAACGGTAGGAGAGGTGGTCGACAGCGATCACACGCTCGGCCCCTTTCTGCCAGGCGAATTTTTGTGCCATCAAACCAACAGGTCCACATCCTAGAACAATCACCGTATCTCCTGGTTTGACACCTGCGTTTTCCACGCTCCAATAGGCGGTTGGGAGGACATCCGAAAGAAACAGCAGGGAAGGATCATCCAGTTCGCAGTCCTCCGGCACCTTAAAGGGCGTGAAATTCCCGAAAGGCACCCGCAAATATTCCGCTTGTCCACCAGGGTAGTTTCCAAATTTCTCGGAGTAACCGAAATACCCTCCAGAATCGTAATGGGGGTTGGCGTTGTCACACTGGCTGACATGGTCCGTTGCACAATAAGGACAATGACCGCAGGCAACGGTGAACGGGATGACGACACGGTCGCCTTTTTTCACTTTGGTTACTTCCGGACCGACTTCTTCCACGATTCCCATTGGTTCATGTCCGATAATATAACCAATCGGCAAAGGGAAATTGCCTTGATACAAATGTAAGTCAGATCCGCAGATTGCTGTGGATGTAATGCGGACAATGACATCTTCTTTATCCTGTATCTTTGGAGCGGAGACTTCCTTGACAGCTACTGAATATTTTCCCTGGTAGGTAACAGCTTTCATCATTTATCCCTCTTCCTTACAAGTTTGTTCGTATCGTAGAACGACGGGTGATTTTTCTAATTATGTAACGAGAGCAGCCTGTTTGATAAGGCGGTTTCAATTACTTTCCGTCACTTTTTTATCATGTTTTAATGTTAGCGTTAGCATGAGAATGCTGAAAACAGATGAGAGAACTGTACTTCCTATAAGGATCCAGTAAATCTGATTGACTTTTCTGTTCATATCCAATCTCTCCTCCTTAGTGAAGTAAAGGTTTTACCACAAGGGAAGCCCTTGTGGTAAGGATTGCATCAGTTCGTCAGTTCTTTTTATGGAGAGGAGGGAGGACAAGCCAGCCTTTTTCTTTATTAAGGCGGAGGGCTTTTGCACCTGCTTGTACCTTGTTCATATGGAATTTACCAAACAACATGGCGACATCTTCTCTTGTGGATTGACCGATGGCCTGACTGCAGGCGACCAAACCTTGAGAGATATTCAGAGAAATAGCCGCACTGATTTCCGGGTCATTCAACCGTGCGCCCACTGGAATGTCTTTAGCGTCTGCCACGGATCTTTCAGGCGGAGACGGAGGCAGGACGACACCGTTTATTTTCAATACTTCCTCTATTTCCTGTGTCTCCTGTTTAATTCCCTGGACGAGTTCTTCCAAAAGACGTTTCAATTCTTTGTCACCTGCGTGATTATACATGGTCTGGTAGCTTGCGGAGTCCCCTTTTGCTACAGATAGATAACTCCAAAGACTGAAAACTTCCCCATAATGAAGGGGTTCTTGCTGTTGGTTTCCGCTTAAGATTCCCATATCTTCACTCCTTCGTTTTAGGTACAGGGATAGTATTCTTTTCATCATGAAAATCATTCATGGATAGGGAGCAAATGTATTTCTGAAAAAGGGTAAGCACCAGGGGCACGTTTGGAACGATATTTACTTGAACGAAAGAGGCGTGGGTGCCTCCCGATACAAGTATGGCGTTTCTTTTTCGCTCCATACGTATACATTGCGGTGGCGGGGATTATTATAGAGTGACTTAAAACCAGCGGTTCGTTTTTTCGATGGATACCGAACATGTGACGACTCCAGAATATCTGGAACGACCGACAAAGGGGGCAATCCGTATAATTTTTTGAAGATGGGAAGTTATAGTGGTTCAGGAAGGGAAGGATCTCCATCTTTCTTCGTTTGAATTATAAAGCGCTTTCATTTCGTGATAGAATAAAATGAAAAAAGTCACCATATGCCCCCCAGTTCGAAATCGTCCCTGAATCAAATAAAAAGGAGCCGTCCATGATGGCTCCTTATCTCCGCTTCAACGAATCTAATTGATTTAACAATTGATCCAGTTCTTGAGATATTTTTACTAATTCACTATATTCCACGGAATCCAGGTATGCTTGATACAATTGTTCTCTAACGGACTCGATTCTGTTTTCCAAGCAAAGGATGGTTGGCATAGCGCTCCCCTCTGATTTATACTTTTTCAAGCTGTTTGGATATCTTATGATGTGCTGGTCTTAACACAATTTTAATACAATCATTCTTATTCCCCCATAGGTATATATGTGGGTATTTTTGGATGGTGTGATTGAAGAGAGACTTTAGAAGTATGGGGGCGTTTTTTGTTGCAAATGAAGGACGATGGAAACTAAAAACAAGCCGTCCTCTGTACGGGGCGGCTTGTTTTCAATGATTTAAAATTCCTGATACGTGGCAGGGTTCTGGTCTTTCATTCTCCCGTTTTCACGAGTCAATTGATTGATTTTGTTCATGTCTCCATCCGTCAAAGAAAAGTCGAATATAGACAGATTTTCTTTTTGGCGTTGTGGTGACGACGATTTGGGAATCGCGACTGAACCGAGCTGATAATGCCAGCGCAGAATAACCTGGGACACCGTCTTATCGTGATGATCCGCTACACCTTGAATCACCTCATTGTCGAGTATGTTCTGGACACGGGCCAATGGACTCCAGGATTGTGTTTGGATCTGCTTCTCCTGGTGATAGGCTCTTTGTTCCTCTTGGTTGAAAAATGGATGAAGTTCTACCTGGTTCAAGCTCGGTAAGACGCCTGTCTCTTTTTCAAGGCGATCTAAATGTTCAGGGAGAAAATTACATACCCCGATGGAGCGGATCAGGCCCCACTTTTGAGCGTCGATCAACGCTTGCCATGCTTCCACATACAAATCCTCTTTCGGGTTCGGCCAATGGATTAAGTAAAGATCATAGTAGTCCAGCTGAGCGCGGAACAGGGATTCCTGGATGGCCGTGACGGCTTTGTTGTATTTATGGTACCGGCCGGGTAGTTTGGACGTGATTTTCAGTTCATTTCTTGGGATGCTGCTGCGGCGGACCCCTTCGCCGACCGTCGCCTCGTTTTCGTAATTATAGGCGGTGTCGATCAAACGGTAGCCTGCGTCTATGGCACTTTGGATAGATGAAGCGCCGCGGTTTCCGTTCAGGCGATACGTTCCAAATCCTAAGGATGGAATGGTGAGACCATCGTTCAATTGAATTTCAGGAATCGATTGACTCATTATAGTTGCACTCCTTTATTAGATCTTTTCCTATAGGTGATCAAAGATTGTTCAGTAGTTCTGAGGAAAGCTTAAACATATACTCTTTTACCTTGTCTGTGCAACCGTAAACCAATGACAGCGTGTACATGAAGATAATTAAAAAATCGAGGTACAGCCTGGCTGTTGCCGGAGAACAGGGAGTTCATGAGGCGTTCATAAATCTATTAGCGGATACGGAAATCACCATGGCCTTAAGCGGTTGTCCAACGATTGTTGAATTGAATCGGTCTATCCTGATTGAATTCAAAGGATGAGTGGACGGTGGAGACTGGTTAAGAGGAGCGAGGAATAAGCCTAGCGCAGAACGCTTTCGATCAAGCTTCTGCGCTTTTTGTCTTTTTTATGAGACGCCTAAAGGAAGAGGAAAATCTTTAATCCCATTAAGCGATGTGCAGAGGTTATGATATAATAAAAAGTGAAAATATTCAGAAATGAATAATAACTCCGTTGTTACTAAGAGGTTTTTTTAAGAGTTCTAGAAAATATTCAATCATGAATAATGTGGGGGATTTCATGTCAGAATGGTCCGAATATAAAACACTTTTGCATTCTCTTCAAGAAGATATCCTTGTGACCAATACAGATGGAACGATTGTCAAAGTGAGTGAAGCGACAGGGAAAGTTTATGATGTCCATGCGAATGAGCTGCTCGGGAGATCGGTTTATGACTTGGAAAAAGAGGGATTATTTACGCCTCTGGCTACGCCTATGGTGATGGAATCAAAAGAACGGGTGACGTTCGTCCAAACCGTTGGCGACGGGAAAAAGCTGCTCGTGACAGGCTTGCCCGTTTTTGACGATGAAGGAGAACTCGTTCGAGTCGTCAGTTATTCTCATGATGTGACAGAACTTATGGAAATCAAAGCAGGTATGGAAGAAATGACGATCGAGATGGAGCGTGTCCGTGACGAGCTGAACCGTCTGAAACAAGAAAAGGAAGAAACGTTTATTGGCAAAAGTGAAGAGATGCGCAAAGTTCTTGCCACAGCGAATCAAGTGGCAGGAGTGGATGCGAATGTCCTTCTTCTCGGAGAATCTGGTGTAGGGAAAACGGAGCTCGCAAGAATGATCCACGATAAGAGTGGTCGAGCGGACGGACCTTTCATTGAAATCAATTGCGGAGCCATCCCTGATGCCTTGTTCGAAGCTGAACTTTTCGGCTATGAGGGCGGGTCTTTTACAGGAGCAACCAAAGGTGGGAAGAAGGGGTTCGCGGAACTTGCCCATCACGGGACCTTGTTTTTGGATGAAATCGGTGAGCTTTCCTTACAGAATCAAGTGAAGGTTCTGAAACTGATTCAGAAGAAATCTTTTTATCCCGTCGGGGGACGCAAAGAAATACAATCCGACTTCCGATTGATCAGCGCAACCAATAAGGAACTGGATAAAGCGGTGGACCATAAGGAGTTTCGGGAGGACCTTTACTTTCGGTTGAATGTCGTACCCATCACGATTCCTCCATTAAGAGAACGTAAGGATGATATCACTCCTCTCATCCATACCTTTTTGGATCATTTCGCGGCCCGTTATAAACGGAAAAGAGTGTTGAGCAGAGAAGTGTTGCACGATTTGAATACATACGATTGGCTTGGCAATGTAAGAGAGCTCATCAATTTATTGGAGCGCTTAGTGGTCACTTCTCCGAATCCCGTCATCTACCCTGTCGATTTACCCGAAGGATATCGTAAAAAGGGGAAGGTTTATTCAGAAATGAATAATTTTGATGAATCATTGGCCGAAACTCTGAATCGAGTAGAAAAAGAAAGGCTTGAACGAGCGAAAGAAAAATTCAGAACGACTACGAAGATGGCCGAAGCTTTAGGGATCAGCCAACCAACAGTAGTCAGAAAACTTAAAAAACACAGAATAAAATGAAAGTTTGGCATGATTCTTGCAATATAAAGGGTGAGGGAAGAAAAATATCCTTTGCCTTTTTTATTACTTTTATAAGGAGTGGAATACATGGAAGTGAAACAGACGGACGATTTTGAGAAGGGCTATATGGAGTCAAAACAGGAAAGCTATCGAACCAAAAGAAATTTCCTGTGGTTCATCATTCCTTCTTTATTGGGAGTGTTTTTATTCTTATTCCCCATCCCATACGGAGGGAAAATTACAATCGGTGTCGGTGTACTTGCTGAAACGGTCCAGGCATACTTAGAGCCCTTTCTTCCAGGGTTAATGACCGGTATCCTGGTTGTTTCTGCCATTGTCCCGATCTTTGCAAAAGCCTTTCAGCCTTCTGTGATCATGAACCGCCCATTTATGAAACAGCTCTTTTATATTCATCCTTTCTGGTTGGTTACGAGAATTCTCGGGGCTGTATTTGCTCTTATGACGCTTTTCGGAATCGGGCCGGCCGTCATCACATCTGATGTAACAGGGGGAACGATGCTTTATGCACTTGTCCCTGTTCTTGCTGCCTGGTTCCTTTTTGCAGGGGTATTGATGCCGTTACTCATGCAGTTTGGCTTGATGGATTTTATCGGCACGATGCTCAGACGGGTGATGAGACCGGTGTTCAAGCTGCCCGGACGTTCTTCCATCGACGCGCTAGCTTCCTGGATGGGAGCGGGAACGGTCGGTGTGCTCATTACCACTCAGCAATATGAAGAGGGTTACTATACAAAACGAGAAGCCTCGATCATCGCTACAAATTTTTCCATTAATTCGATTGCGTTTAGTTTGGTCGTCATCAGTTTTATAGGATTGGAAGAATACTTTGTTCCCTTCTATCTGACTGTCGTTGTCGCAGGTTTGGTAGCGGCGTTTATTTGTCCCCGCATCCCACCTTTATCCAGAAAGGCGGATACCTATTACGAAGGGACAGGCATGAGAATATCAGAAGATACACCTGAAGGAGTTTCTGATTTTCAATGGGGCGTTGATAAAGCGCTTCACAAAGCCTCACAAGTGAAGAGTTTGAAGGAAGTTGGCAAACAAGGCGCCCAAACGGTTCTTGATATTTATTTCGCTTTGATTCCATTAGTCATGGCGCTTGGAACTGTGGCATTGATCGTTGCGGAATTCACACCATTTTTCACGTATTTATCCATGCCGATCGTTCCGCTACTCCAATGGATGGGGATTCCTGAAGCTGCACAAGCGGCCCCTGCCATGCTCGTCGGTTTCGCAGACATGTTTTTACCCGCGGTCATCGGTTCGGGGATTGAAAGTGAATTGACACGCTTTGTTATCGCCGCTGTATCCCTGACTCAGTTGATTTACATGTCCGAGATCGGCGTACTGCTCGTCAAATCGAAAATACCGATTTCGGTTCTGGAACTGGCCGTGATATTCCTGCAAAGGACTGTAATTACCCTGCCGATCATTGTGGTGATTGCACATTTCATATTCTAAACAGTTTGTATGATTGAAAGAGAAAAGCTAGGTCAATGAAATGAAGGGGATGGAAAAATGAAACCAACATTCGATGAATTGTATACGCGTTTACCAGATTTGCTTGCACCCAGCATGGCGAAAGATCATCCCAATTTACCGGTCGTGAAAGAAGAAGGATGCTATTACTATGGTGCCGATGGGAAAAAGTACTTGGATTTCACCTCAGGCATCGCTGTAGCCAATACCGGGCACCGGCATCCGAAGGTTGTTGAGGCGATCAAGGAAGGGGTGGACCAGCTCATGCATGGTCCTTCCGGGGTCATCATGTACGATTCGATTCTACGTGTCGCAGATCGGCTGCAGCTGATCTTACCTGGAAACCTGGATTGTTTCTTTTTTGCCAACAGTGGAACAGAAGCCATTGAAGGTGCGCTGAAGCTGGCGAAATATGTAACGAAGCGCCCTTATGTCGTTTCCTTCACCGGCTGTTTTCATGGGCGTTCTCTAGGGGCTCTCGGTGTCAGTACTTCAAAAAGCAAGTATCGCAGGTTTTTACAGCCGAATGGTTTGACGTACCAGATTCCTTATGCCGATCCTAAAAACTGTCCGGATGGAGAAGAACCTGCTGTTTATTGTGTGGATCAGCTTGAAAAGGACGTGGAAATGCTGTTCGACCATCAAGTCACACCGGAAGAAGTGGCGTGCATCATCGTTGAGCCGGTTCTTGGGGAGGGAGGATACATCATCCCTCCGAAAGAGTGGCTGCAAAAAGTACGTGACATTTGTGATCAGCATGGTATCCTTTTGATTTTCGATGAGGTACAGACCGGCTTCGGGCGGACGGGAGAATGGTTTGCTGCTCAAACGTTCGGCGTAACGCCGGACATCATGGCGATCGCCAAAGGCATTGCTTCAGGCATGCCACTCAGTGCCACCGTGGCTTCCAAAGAATTGATGAGCCAGTGGCCGATGGGGACACATGGAACGACTTTCGGAGGTAATCCGCTTGCCTGCTCAGCCGCTCTTGCCACGCTTGATATCATAGAAGAAGAGCAGCTGCTTGATAACTCGAGAACACTTGGAACTTATGCCGTGGATCGTTTGGAGGAAATCAGGGAAAGACATCGAGTCATCGGTGATATTCGGGGCGTCGGGCTTATGATTGGTATTGAAATTGTCGACCCTGTGACTGGAAAGCCTGATGGGGATGGGATGATGCGTGTCCTAGATTTGTCTCTAGAGAAAGGGGTGTTGTTTTACCTTTGTGGAAAGCACCAAGAAGTCATTCGGATGATCCCTCCATTGGTTGTATCTCAAGAAGAGATCGATCAGGGGCTGGCCGTTTTTGAAGAAGCTGTTGTAGAGTACGAAAAAAGTTTAGTGGTACGAGGTTAAGTCGCAAGTCGTGCCAAAAGAGTGGCGAACCGCACCAAAGGGGTGTCGAATCGCGCCAAAGGACTGATTGCCACCCCAGATAACTAGTATCCATAAATAAAAAGCGCAGATCTCTTAGTTATAGGAGGTCTGCGTTTTTTATGAACAAAAGTACCTAAGAGGTTAAATGTAGCTTATTCGATAATTAAATATTTATAAGGGATATATTTTTATTGATAAACGATAAATGTGGAGGTATGATGGAAAAAGATATTAGGAAATGAGGTGCTTTTTATGAAACGTGGATCGACACTCTTTTTGAAGCTGGCTGTCTTTTTGATTGGTCTGCCGGTACTTGCACTGTGTATATTTTTTGTTCCTGAGTTTGCGGAATTTACCGGCGTTCTTCTTTCCGATTTTCCAGTCATCGAACCGGTTGTCTTCATTTATATGTATCTAACAGCCGTCCCTTTTTACATGGCGCTGTATCAAGCGTTTAAGCTGCTGACCTATATTGACAGGAATCAGGCATTCTCCGATTTATCGGTCAAAGCATTGAGAGTGATCAAATTTTGTGCGATCACCATCAGCGTTCTTTACGTTGTACTTATGCCGGTGATCTATACGGTCGCTGAAATTGATGACGCTCCTGGTCTGATAATGATTGGGATGATCATCATCTTCGCTTCCGCGGTCATTGCTGTTTTTGCTGCTGTCCTGCAAAGACTGCTGCAAGAAGCGATAACCATCAAATCTGAAAATGATCTTACGGTCTGAGGTGATCAACATGGCGATTATTATCAACATTGATGTGATGCTTGCGAAAAGGAAAATGAGCGTGACCGAGCTTTCCGAGAAGGTCGGGATTACGATGGCGAACCTCTCTATTTTGAAAAATGGCAAGGCGAAGGCCGTCCGTTTTTCTACCTTGGAGGCGATTTGTAAGGCACTCGATTGTCAGCCGGGGGACATTTTGGAATATCAGGAAGACGAAGATTAGGAGGGGTCAGATGCGAGCGGTGAAACAGCTCTTACTCTTTGGCTGGGAACAGGCATGGTCCTGTTTGTTTCCAGTCGTTATTTTCGCTTCTTTGGCGATTACCAAATGGGTGCCGATGCCCTTCTTGCCGAGGTATGACTGGCTGCTTATCATTTGTCTCTTCATGCAGTGGTGGATGGTACGCGCAGGACTTGAAACACGGGATGAACTGAAGGTGATTTCGTTGTTTCACGTGATCGGACTTGCGCTTGAACTTTTCAAGGTCCATATGGGTTCCTGGTCCTATCCGGAAGAAGGCTATTCAAAAGTGTTCGGCGTCCCCTTGTATAGTGGGTTCATGTATGCCAGTGTTGCGAGTTACCTTTGCCAGGCTTGGAGAAGGCTGAAGGTGGAGCTGGTCCGGTGGCCGTCTTCCTGGCTCGTCGTTCCTCTGGCGTCTGCTATTTATTTGAATTTCTTCACCCATCATTATTGGATGGACATCCGCTGGTGGTTATCAGGGCTTGTGATTCTCGTTTTTTGGAAAGCATGGGTTCGATACGAAGTGAACGGCACGCGTTACCGGATGCCGCTCGCGCTATCGTTTGTGCTGATCGGATTTTTCATATGGGTCGCAGAAAATATCGCGACTTATTTCAGCGCATGGGAATACCCGAACCAGGCTGAAGCATGGAGTCTTGTTCATCTAGGAAAAGTGAGTTCTTGGCTCTTGTTAGTGATTGTGAGTTTTCTAATCGTAGCAACCTTGAAGCGAGTGAAGAAAGGTTCTGATGAGAGTCGTAGCTTCAGAGGTGAGGAGAGCAGTCCGAAGGTGCAAGGACGTTTTGGAAGTGGAAAGTTATATTCTTGAAGGTGTGCGATCCTCCGTGATATGACCTTTGTTCGTCATGGAAAGGAGAGGGATAGTTTGGGTATATCTGTGATAGTGCTGGTTTTCTTTGCGATCGTAGGAATCCTTATGGTGGTCGTCTCTTCCCTTATAGTGAAAAAACAAGGGAGAGGGCCTTTGCCGTATAAGAGGTCTTTGAGTATCGGGGGCATACTTCTTGTCCACTGGGTTTTATGGTTATCTGGCTTTTATGCTTTGCTACCTGTGAGAGTTGCAGACGCCATTTTTCTTCCGGTATGGTTCGTGTTATGTGCTTTTGGTGTTGTTTTTGCAGGATTAGAGTTTAAGAATAATGCCGCTTTCGCTATTCCTCTAGCCGGTTTTACTTTTGTCAGCTTTGTCTTTGCCCTCTTTATGGAAGGGTTGTCTCAGATGTAATACATATGAAGACGGCTGGATGAACCAGCCGTTATTTTTTTGATTAAAAAGTAAAAATGAGGAAGATTTATGTATCCTGGGTTTCATCAATTCCTCAGTTAATCAGGTCCATTGATTCGTTTATTGTAAATGATCCGTAAATTCTGAATTCATCCCCTTCATTTATGGTACGTTGAGAATTGTGAGAAAAAAGTGAATGGGGGATGGAAACGTGAAAGGGTGGAAAACAGGATTTATAGGTGTACTTATTTTTGTGTTAGGGTGGACGAGTATTCCTGTGTCGCAGGTGACAGAGGCAGCAGGGACGAATGATGTGGTCATTAACGAAGTGGCCTGGATGGGGACAGATGTAAGTTATAACGATGAGTGGATCGAACTTCACAATCCGACCGGTTCAGATATATCTCTGGAGGGATGGTCACTAAATGCAACGGACGGGTCTCCACAAATTTCGTTAAATGGCACGATTCCTGCCGGAGGGTATTACTTACTCGAACGAACGGATGATTCTACCGTTACGGCTGTTGATGCCGACTTGATTTACACAGGTTCTATGAGTAACACAGGTGAGGTGCTTGAGCTGAGTGATGGTACACAAGTCATTGATGCTGTGGATGCTTGGTATGCAGGTGATAATAACACGAAAGCCACGATGGAACGGATCGATCCGCTATCGGAGGGGACCGACTCTTCAAACTGGCGTACAGCAACCGATACATATTCAGAAGGACTTGGGACTCCTTCCGCCAGCTTTTCCGTACCATCAGAAGGATGTTCTACATCAGATGAAAAATTGAACAACGTGAGCGAGTCAGCAGGGAGCATCAATGTATACTTTAACAAATGCGCCTATGATGATTACGCGACTTCCGGAAACGAAGCCAACTATAACGTGAACTTAGAAGACCGGTTAATCCATCGCATCAATCAGGCGACGACGTCAATCGATCTTGCTACCTATGAAATCAACTTACCAGGCATCATTGATGCACTGATGGCCAAAGCGGCTGAAGGGGTCGACGTCCGAGTCATTGCGGATGCGAAAGATGGCAGTGACCCTCACTATGCAGAACGTTATCAAACAATGCGTTTGTATGTGGAAAAATTGGTGCGTGGACAGGACAATGTCTTAGGAACAAGCGATGATACGACGGTATTTTCTGATTCCATCATGTTCGCTGTGGGAGATCAGGCGCTGCGGGAACAGTACGGACTTCCGACATCAACGAATGGAATGGAAGAAGTGACCGTTGAAGTCGGGAGTGGAACAGAGACCGGATACAAGCTTGCTGATGCAGAACAAAAAGAAGAAGGCAGTTACTACTCTCCAGGACAACAGATGCATAACAAATTTGCAGTCATTGATGGAACATGGGTATTCACAGGAAGCTGGAATTTCACCGTTACCGGTTTATATGGATCAGAGGAAAATATGCAGAATGATGTCCTTGGTGGCAATACCCAGCATGTTGTGGAATTGAATTCTGCAGCCCTTGCTGACGTATTCAAAACCGAGTTTGATGAAATGTGGGGAAGCGCTACTCTGAATCCGGACCCGGCTGTTTCGAATTACCATGGTCGTAAAGTGGACAACACCCTTCATACCGTGGATGTAGGTGGAAAAGAAGTGAATGTCTACTTTTCTGCAGGTGATGATGCTGTTGGACAAATGACTTCCTATGTGAAAAATGAGGCGGATTACAGCAGTTATTTTTCGATCTTTGCATGGAGTGACCAGGCCCTTGTCGATGAATTGAAATACAAGTGGGAAGGCTCGTACAACGACTTGGAAGGGAGTTTGACAGGCTTTGATGTGCGCGGTGTTTTTGACCAGAGCTTCTGGAACCAATGGTGGTCGGCTTCCATTGAAATGACCGGCCGTACGGCAAGCCAATCATCAACAAATAACCCTAATGTACGATGGAATCATGCCGCTCCCGTTTATGAAGATGCGGAAGATCGTAAAATGCACGCGAAGACGATGTTGATTGATGCCACCCATCCGTCTAGTGATCCGACTGCGATTGTCGGGTCAACGAATTGGAGCACGAACGGAAATGATATCAACGATGAAAACATGTTGTTTATCCATGATGAAGAAGTAACGAATCAATTTTTACAAGAGTTTTATGCCCGGTATGAGGCACCCGGAGGAGAGGTTCCCACTCCTTAAATGGTTTGTGATAGAGGTTCCCCAGCTTTTACGAGCCAGGGGACTTTTTTCATCTATTCTCTAATACTCGGATTCTATGACTCAGCGAAGCCGTCCGTAGGGGATCCCTTCCTAAATCATGACATCAACCCAGCTTTTTTTCATACAATATGTTGGGGTGAGTAAAATGGCGAGAGTGAAATATACAGATTCAGATGTGGCTCTGATGGCGCGGATGATGCGGGCAGAGGCCGTGGGGGAAGGAAAACAGGGAATGTTGTACGTCGGCAACGTCATTGTAAACCGTGCGGCAGCGGACTGCCTGGACTTTACGGATGTAAGGACGATCCGGGATGTCATTTTTCAAGTCCAGGGAGGGAATTATTCTTTTGAAGCGGTCCAGAAAGGGAATCTTTTTTATAACCGGGCGAGGTCTACTGAGAAAAGATTAGCCGAAAAGAATCTGAAGTTCTGGAGGATGCACCCAGCGAAGTATGCGTTATGGTATTTCAATCCGTATGCCGAATGCCCGCCGACATGGTACGGTCAACAGCTGACAGGCAGATATAAAAATCACTGTTATTACGAACCTGTAGCTGGGACATGTGCCAGTGTTTATATTTAATGAAGCTGTTTTCAGGAGTTATAGAAAGGTATGTTAAAAAGCGCAATCCTGTCGGGGTGCGCTTTTTTAGTGCCCCTTGAGTATTGGGAAGGGTTTTGAAATAATTGGATGCAAGTCTTTTATATATCTTCCTTAAGTTAAGAAGGGTGATTTGGAACTCCATCTTAGCTGTTTGCATGAACCAATGGGGAGGCGATTGGCAGGATTAACAAAGGCTTTGAAAGTTATAGGAGAAAAGGGATCGCATACATAGGCATCGATTTGATGTCAGTTTAGCTATAATTAGTTGATTCCCTCACTTAATCATTTCACGGAGGTTTATATGTCTGAAGAACGAGAGAAAGAAATTCTAGATGAAATTCAAAAAATGAATAAGAAGTTAGATGAGATCCATGAATCTAAGGGGATATCTACTCCTGTTTTATACGCCATCGGAATTCTAGGCTTCCTATTGTTAGCCCCTATTTTGGTGGACTTGATTATTCCTTTGATCAATTAAGGAGACTGGAAAAATAAAAAGGAGAGGTGTAGAAGACATGAATATGAAGTCAGCTGTTCTACTGCTTTTTGGCGTGCTGTTTGGTTTAATTCTAGCCAACATGTTCACCCACAGTAATTTTGATGGCAGCCAGTTGCTATTGACAGTGATCGGCGGCGTTTTCGGGTACGGGATCGTCATTCTTTTTGTAAAGAAGAGGCAGGGGAAAAGAAATTAGGTTCATCCATGTCCTTTAACTCTCATTAAATGTCCTTTAACCAAGTGTTCTAATCGTACGAAGGAATGCGGTACAATTGTTTTAAGGAGTGAGTCCAATGGATTTTGAGTTCAGGCCGATCAAGGTGGAAGATGTGAAACAAATTGATTCATGGAATTATGATGGCCTCGTAGAAAAAGTGGAAATGGCGCCTTATTTTGAATCACTCAAGCAAACAGGGAAGTTGCAAGGTCCTGGTGGCTATGAAGGATATGCTGCCTTTCATGAAAACGAAGTGGTTGGTTTGTTCGAATTCGATGTGAATGGAAGGATCATGGAGATCGGATTAGCATTGAGGCCGGATTGGATTGGGAAAGGAATAGGTGCAACCTATGTAAACCAGGGTATAGCTTTTGGTATGCATCATTATCACGAAGACGTTAATGAAATACGGCTAGAAGTGGATGAACAAAACAAAGCAGCCATCCGTGTCTATGAAAAAATCGGTTTTAAGAGAAAAACACAAAAGGACCGGAATGTTGAGATGCGAATGGTCTTGTAAGAGTTTCCTACCAAGAAATGGGCAAACCTGCCAATGTGGGTTTGCCTTTTTTTATTATCAAATACTATGGAACACTTTTCCTGCATTCAAAGGGTTCGATCTTTGATAGCATGGCCCTTGAGAAAAGGTGGGAAAAACATGGATGCGTTTCTATTCATTCTTAAATATTTGATGCAGGGCTCACTAATTATCGGAGGAGCTCTGTTGACCTATTGGTTTCAATACACAGATGAAGGAAAAAGAAACTGGGAAAGAAAAATAAAGAGATTAAACGGGGAGACTTCTGGTCGTAAAGGGCAAGGAGGGTCTATGAAAAAGGCGAGGGATATCATACGTTTCCTAAAAGAGGTTTCTTTATTATTGAAAATTTCCCTCAGCCTGTTTGGGATCTTTTTTGTTTCATTACTACTTATGGGGGTTGTCGCATTTTTTCGCTAGCATGAGGTTATAGAGAGATTCATTTATACTACAGGAAAAAAGATTGGTGAAAGAATAGAATGACTGATCTGCATCGTAATTATAAAAATAGAAAAGGAAGATTTCTTAGGTTTTTAGATGGCTTGCTTGAGGGATGTGTGGGAATTGGATGTTTATTCCCATTGATTAGCTGTGCCTCTTTAGGTGCGATCTCGGTATGGATATATTAATCGAAAGGAATAAAAAGGATGAACGTAAGGAGCGTTCATCCTTTTTATATGATTTCTAATCGTAAGATACACCCTTATCCTGCTTCTCGGTAATAATCACCAATGGTCGGCACAGTATTCGGGTCGAGCCAAAGGACATCCGGATCAAACGGTCCTTTCGCAACTCCGGTGGTCTGCGTCACGGAGAAGTTTAAAGGTACGATGGAATAAGTCTGATGTTCGAAAATTCTTCTGTGAGGGAATAGAGATTAGAAGGGAAGGATTTTACATTTGTATGGAGTGAATGATTATGTCTACCAATCTTTTTAATGAGTGGCCCTGGCAGGATATTGTTATGGTTGCGGGTTTTATAGTATTTCTTTTCTTGACACGCTGGATTGCGGGTGTCTTGATCAACCGGCTGTTTCGAGAAAAGGGAAGCGTTCAGAAAGCAGCTCTCTCCCTCATCAATTGGGTTGTGTTCAATGGCCTGCTTTTATTTGTGATTTTCTATTTTTCTGATTCGGCCTGGCTGTTGTACCCTCTCTTCACCATAGGCCAAGTAGATATTACGTTATTTCTGATCATTATTGCTGTCCTGATCATTACCTTCGCCTATAGACTTTCAAAAATCTTAAATGAGCATTTGCTGCCATTTTTCTTCGAACGTCACCATTTAGATAAAGGCATCCAGTTCACCATGGAGCGGGTGGTGCATTATGTCATCATGGTTGTCGCGGTCTTAGTCAGCTTGACGACTGTGGGTATCGATTTGAGTGCCCTTACTGTATTCGCCGGGGTCTTAGGAGTAGGTATCGGTTTTGGTATGCAAAACATCGCCTCCAACTTCATCTCAGGATTGATCCTCCTCTTTGAACGTCCAATAAAAGTAGGGGACCGCGTCCTCATTGACGACGTCATCGGTGATGTTGAAAAGATCAGTATGAGAGCGACGGTCGTCCGTACACTGGAGAATGAACACATCATCATTCCGAACTCCTATTTTTTAGAGGAAAAAGTAGTGAACCGTTCGTTTGCGGACCCGAGGCTCCGTCTGACGATTCCAATTGGGGTCGCCTATGGGACAGATGTTCAAAAGGTGAAAAGAATCCTTCTTGTGGTCGCCGAATTGGCTAGACAAGAGAACTCGTTCGTTCTGGAATCACCAGCCCCTTATGTGAATTTCAAAGGTTTCGGTGATTCGTCATTGGACTTTGAGCTGTTTCTCTGGATTTCCGACCCGAAAGAAGTCATTCGTATGAAAAGTGAGCTGAACTTCTCCATTTATGAGCAACTGAATGAAAACGGGATTGAAATTCCTTTTCCTCAAAGAGATTTGCACATCAAGTCTGCTCCTGAATCCTTGTTAAAAGGACATCAAGAGGACTCTTGAGCGATGTGTGACTTTAAGAATAAGCGTTCATTTAAAGAATGCTTATTCTTATTTTATGTGAAATTTTATCTTAAACTATTTTGGAACACATTCGTATATCTCGAAACTGAGTCTTTAAGTATTGGGCAGGTTAGTTGAAGACTCGGATTCGAGATAATTTGGAGAACCCTGGATTATAATCTTAAATTATACTAATGGCTAGGTATATAAACGAAGATACTTGAAGGCTCATCTGGTTAAGGCGGGTTAATTTCTTTGTATTTTTTATAGTTTATACCAAAATGAATCCATATTAAGGAAATGTGATAAAATTATTGATATAAAGGCGTTGAGTAGAGCATGAGGATAAAAATACATATTCATAAGTTAAATATCGGAGGAAGAGCTGAAGTTCGATAAGTTAATATTCGGATATTCATTTATTTATAAACTGTGTAGTTATATACACTTTTGGGAAATTTATATTGAATGTAAAGAATAATGCCTTATGACAAGAATACATTCTACAACATAGGGAGGGAGAACATGAGTGAGCATACTATCCAACTAAACGATGGGCGAAATCTAGGTTATGGAACCTATGGAGACACGTCAGGGAAGCCAGTTTTATATTTTCATGGTACTCCGGGTTGTAGGTTTGATGCAGAACTTTTTCATACATTAGCAATGAACAATCATATCCATCTAATTAGTGTTGAACGTCCGGGGTATGGTTTGTCTGACGAGAAATGCAGTTATACCTATATGGATTGGGTGAAAGATGTAAGAGAACTTATGAAGGAGCTTAAAATGGAGAAGGTTGACATAATTGGAGTCTCGGGAGGGGCACCTTATGCTCTATCTTGTGCAGAGCAACTCTGTTCTAAAATTGGAAGGGTAGCTATAGTATGTGGTTTGGTTCCCTTTGATTCAGAAGAAGCGCGAAAATCTATTGCGAAAGAAGATCAGATGTTAATGGATGCTGCGCAAAATACACCAGAACAAGTGGCGCCTGTAATCGAAAATATCCATAATAATCCACATAGGATGGTAGAAGAGGCGACAAGTAGTTTCACGGACTTTGATAAGAAAATTATTACTAACGAAGTGTTAGAGAAGTTTCCTAGAATTATTAAAGAAGCTACTAGGTCATCAGAGGGTATGATAAGTGATTATAAATTATTTGGACAGCCGTGGAACATAAACTTTAAAGACATAAATGTACCAGTATATTTTTGGAATGGAGACCTAGATCAATCAATTTCTGTAAAGGTTGCAAGTTCTTTTGCTGATCGCTTTAGAAAAGTAAAATTCAATTTAATTGAAGGAGCAGGTCATTTCGGCACTGCAGTAGTAGGTCCTGAGCGTGCAATCTTACTTCTTGCCAATGAAAAGTAATACTTTACTACTGGATACTTTTTATATTTAAAGAGCAAATAGTTTGCTTTAATCACAATTCATAAGTTTATTATTTTTAGCTATAGAATAATCGGACACTTTTCAAGAGTAAGAAGCATTAACGATTTTCCATAATAGGGGGCGATTGTTCAATAAGAACAATCGCTTTTTCGCTTATAGGTAGTATTGATGAATACTCAGCTTCGGGATAAATACGTCTATTGAATTGAAATTAGTAAAAGGATTGCTATTATTTACGTTGAATTTATAGAATTAGGGAATAGCATTGGGATGAAGAAATATTTAGATATTCATTGAACGTTTTTAACATGGGATTAAGGAGAATGATGCAATGAAATCAGTTGAAAAGAAAAGGAAGGTACAAAAAAAGTATCGAGAAGAATTAAGAAAGAAAAAAGAAGATGAACAATCCACCTTTTCAGTTGTTATAATTATTTCCATTTTCGTTATATTTATGGTCCTTAACGCTTATATTAAAAGCTTTTAATATTAAATTTAGTTAAATGAATGCGAGGTAAAGAAAAAAATTAATATTATCTTTAATTCAAGTATTCAAGTAATGGGGGCAATTGCTAAATAAGGTCCTACGTTGTTTAGACAATGCTAAAGTCAGAATTCATCTTAGTCTTTTAAAGGATATAATCGTTGATAAGAGGTACCTTAGTATTGAGGTGATCAACAAATGATTAAGTCTTTATTAGTACTAAGCTTAGTTCTTACACCACTACATAGTAATGTAGAGAGTGAGAATCCTCAGCCTTCAGATAACTGCATTAATTTAATGAAGGAAAGAGATGCGAAATTTAAGGACAGAGTTTTTGAGGACGTAATAAGTTCATCTGAGTATTTCAATAACTATGAACACGTCCATTATTTTACTTCCGATGATCTTTCTATGATCAATGCATTGTTGGGGAAAGAGAATACACAAATTGAAAGCTTAAGGAAATATTTTGCGGGTGTAGCCCAGGGAGAGCGCCGGCTTTACTACGTTTTGGACGATCCAACCCATAGAGCATTTATGTTATATAAAAATTTTTCTAATGAAAATGTCATGATTGAACTGAAGAGGGGAGAACAAGGTTGGGAGAAGGTCGATAAAACAGTACGTAAGGGGAAAGAAATTGAAATGGAAAGTTTAAGGTGTGAAGAGGAATTCCAGTTAGAAAGATTGTTAAATCAAATTTTCTCCCTTTGAAAAATCTGCCAGCTAAGAGGAGTTTTATACTCGAACTCAAATTAGATTATCTTGAATTCGAGTCTTTCACTAACGGGGGCTATTCTTAAAGAAGTAGTATTCATATCAATTGAAAAATGGAACCTCCTACATAGCTACTAGGGAGTTCCATTGTTTTTTATATATACAATTAAAAATCACCCAATAAAATAATCCTTATAATAAACAACCGTTGTGAAAAGGATATTATGGTATAAACAATAGCAGTATAAAATACTACGGTTGGGTTAAATTCTCGATTTTTCGCCTCCATTTTCATTCCAGTTCGGGCTTGTATACGCAACCTAACAGAATTGGTACCAAACATCCCTTTGAATTAAAGAACCACAGGATTGTTACGATAGCAATACCGATCAAAAAAGAATACTCAATAAAATCTCCACTGAAAAATATTGCTACTCCCCAATTTATTAGCAACATTGTACAAATAGTCCCCGTTGACCAAGCTATATTCTTTATTATCGTAATGACGTCCAAATGTTAATTTATAAAACTCATTAGTAACTTTACGAAAATAAAATCATAAAGTTTCAAATTTTCTGTCATATGTGAAACTTTTTGTCACTTTATACGTAAGTAAACAAACGCTGACGAGGTTGGTGGTTATATGAGGAGTAATCTACTATTAATTGCTATGGCGAGTGTGCTTTTATCGTTGATGGGGTGTTCATTCGAGGAAGAGGAAAAGCAAATTATTACCCAAGAAGAATTTATTCTTTCAGATACTTCTAATACCAAAAATGTAGAAGCGAAAAAAATAGAATATTTAAGTGATGGTTTAAAGGTTGTAGGATTTATTGTTAAACCCAAAAACATTCAAGAGGAACTTCCGTTGATGATTTACAATCGAGGTGGTAACAGAGAATTTGGTAAATTGGAAGAAAAAACACTCTCTTCTTATGTTTCCTACTGGGCAGCACAAGGATATGTTGTTCTTGCTTCACAATACCGAGGTAATGATGGTGGAGAAGGTAAAGAAGAATTTGGTGGTGCAGATATAAATGATGTTTTAAATTTGGTAGAGGTTGCAGAAGAGCTTCCTTATGTGGACCATAATAAAAAAGTTATGTTAGGAACTTCCAGAGGCGGAATGATGACATATCTTGCAATAAAAAATGATATTGATATTCAGGCCGCAGCAGTCGTGAGCGGTGTATCTGATTTAATCAATGTATACGAAGAAAGAGAATATGGAATGAAACTTGTGTTAGAGGATTTGGTAGGAAGTCTTAAAGAAAATGAAAGTGAATATGAAAAACGTTCAGCAGTTAATTGGGCTGATAAGATTGATGTGCCTACAATTATTATACACGGTACTAAAGATGAGAGAGTCCCCGTTGAACAAGCAAGAGATATAGCTGAAAAATTAAATAAATATGATAAAACATATAAATATATCGAGTATCCAAATGCAGACCACTCCAGAGGAAGTCATCATGAATCTTCGTCGAAAGAAATATTAGATTGGTTTGAACTCCATTTGAATAATTGACTACAGTTAGGCACGAGATGGAAATGTGTGGTGATTATATATCTAAAGGTGAATTTCAATTTATCTCGAAATCAAGTCTTCAACTATATGGGGCGATTGTTCAATATGATCGATCAGTTTCTCACTAAATAAACAGGGTTGTCTAAGATGAAACACTTAATTTTAAAAAATGGATGTGATTAAAATAGGTACTAATATTGCGATTATCGCTGATATTCATGGGAATAGTGCTGCATTAAAATCTGTTTTAGATAGCATTGATAAAGATAAGCAAATAGAACATATTTATTGTCTTGGTGATTTAATAGGTATTGGTCACGAAACAAATGAGGTTCTTGAATTATTGTTTTCACGTAACGATATAACCTTTGTTAAAGGAAATCATGATGAAGCTGTTTTAAGAATAATTGATGGGAAAGAACCAGGAAGTGTCGGTGAGGAAAGAGAGCATCATAATTGGATTGCATCAGGATTAGATAAGAAGTTCATTCCTAATTTGTTAAGCATGCCAGATATGCAATATGAGACGATAAACGGTAAAAACTTTTTGTTTGTTCATTATCATTTAAATGAGAAGGATCAGTTTTTACCTATTGATAATCAACCCACAACTGAAAAACTTGATGCAACATATGAAAATTGCGAAGCAGACGTTATCAGTTTTGGACACCATCATATTGTTCATCATTTTAGGTCAAACCAAAGACTTTACCTTAATCCAAGTTCATTAGGTTGTAACCACAAACCTGTTGCTCCCTATGTTAAATTGCATGTCGGATCAAATGAACAAGTAGATGTTTCTTTTATTGAAGTTCCTTATGATAATAAAGACTTTTTACTTTCGTATGAAAAGTTTCATGTGCCTGCAAAAGAATTTATATTAAAGGTATTTCATGGAGAACAGCACTTACAATATGTCTAAGTCTTAGTTAAGGTTTCAGTGTTAGGGTTATAAATATCTCGAATCCGAGTCTTACATAAACGGGGGCAATTCCTAGTTAACGTTGCTTCTGTTAAAAAATAAATAATGTCCTCGCAACCTAGGGGGCTTGCTCCTGTAATTCTTTTACAGACTTATGGGACAAGCCCACTTTCTTTCTAATCCAGCAAGTTTGTCAACACTAGGTAAAGTAACGATCATAATGTATGCTCGTGGAGAAATTAGGACCATTAATTTTCGCTTTTGCATTTGCCAGGCAATCCCCAGATATTATTCAATATCCCGAAGAAGATAATCACAGGTTAAGTTTGAAGGAATACTCATATAGACAAAAATTTTATAGACCAAGACGCTTAATTTTATATAAATTCTTCGAGTTGAATTATACAAAAAAATATACATAAATTTTGTATATCTTTGAATTGATACCAAAAAGTATCTTCTTTAGCTTTAAATATTTTTAATAATAATTGACCTTCAAATTTCCAAACACTATCCCAATAGGTAAGAATAGTATAGGTAGCCACATTGAACCCAAAAGAACACCACCAATTTTAAACGTTGATGAATAGATCAAACCAATTGTTATAAAAAATACAGAAAAGGCAAAGGGAATAAATGCATATGGTTCCTTTCCGTCCCCAGTATCTTTAAATGCATCCCACATAACAAACATATACAAACAAGGATAAAACATTAACCACTGATAATTTGTTTGTACAATAGCTTCCTTTATTTTTCCATGGAAACTTAAATAAATAACTTCATTAAAGTTTGATTTAACATTAATGAAAATTTCTAAAACAATAAACATAAAACCCTTTATTATCTTTCCGTTTAGGATTTGAGCAAAGCCAGGCAATGCAATACTCTAAAAAATTCCCTCAAGAACTTTGCTTTTATCCTCTACTATTTCATTTTTTGGATAGTTCATCACGGTCTAATGCCCGTGGCGGTGCTTCCATCCACCCATTTTTAATCATGATTTTAGCCCCGTCATCAGCGTATTTTAATATTTCCGCAACTAATCTGCTATACATAACGCCAATATCCCTTCTTGGACTCATGGACATGCTTCCTCCGTAATATCCTACACTAAGTGCAATTAAACTTGTTGTATAAAACATCATTTTCCTGTCAGAAAAAGTGTACGTAATAGAATCAGTAACCTCTGTATCCAATGTCATAGGACAAGGTAAATCACTTTCTTTTAGAAATGAACCAAATATTTCACAATGTTTATTTGCGATTTGCTTTCCTCTTAATAGGAATTGTGTTACTTCTTCATCCTGGGCAACTTGGCTATAACCAATTAGGGTGGCTGCCCCTAATGCGTTCCTTTGAAAGTTGGTATATAGGTTTGTGATTTCGGTACCTATAAGGGGTCTTTTATCTCTAAAAAAGCCTGCCAAAAAACTTTTCTGTTTTACAAAATCATATGATTCAGGTATTGGGAGATATGGTGACCTGATAAACAGACCCTTTGCCAATAATATATCATTCGTTTGTTTGATAAGGTTATCTGATTCACGTAAACACTGACTAAAAAAGCTATAAACATCTTCTCTTACTGCAACAGGTAAAGACATGCTATATGCATTTAAACCAATCTTACCCAATTGATTAACATTATTTAAATAATAAGTATCAGAAAACAACCTTGGTGCATTCACATCAACGTCTTCATTTAATTTAAAACCATGAGGAACAGGGTAACCTTCCCGAGTAAATATCTCTGTTATTGTGTTAACGTGCAATTGTGAAATGTCTAATGCATATTGAATAACAGATTTAATTTCAGTATCTTCTACTGTATTGAGATAATATTTTAAATGACAAATGGAACCACTGTCATTCATGTATGTAGCCCATAAATTTGATATCTCGGCCGATGTTAACTTGACGTTTTGTTGAATGAACTCCATTGTCTTCACTCCAAATCAAATGTAGTCTAACCTTCAGTTTATCCATTATGTAACTATATATGTATGATGAAGTTGTGGTTTATCTAAACGGAAAAGACAATGGATCCTAAGCACTTTGAAAGAAGGTGGTATTCAAGGTCTAGTTAACTCTTATTCAGGTGAAAAGAATAAAAAGGAATTTTGATTAGAGTGTAAAATGGAGTTTAAGTCGTCTTACGAGAATATGGAGGAGATTAGGAATTTAATAAAAAGTATCCATCCATATGAGGAGCCTGTAATAAATGTTGAAGTCATTTTGTATGGGTAATATCATCACTAAACTTAAACATAGCCAAAAAACCGACGATCTCATTAAGAGATGGTCGGTTTTGGGGTTATCTTATGCTTGAGTATTCTTTTTAGTCAATCGTTTTCCGATGGTTACGGCAAGCCCTGCAAGGAAAAGAAGTAATCCATTGCCTACGATAACAAGACCTACGAATGCTCCATACATCGCTCCTCCTGCGCCACTCGACGGTATTAGAATGGCACCTGTTAAAAAGCCAAGTATAACACCCGCAATTGCCAGTAGAAGACCGGAACCCCATAAATGTAAACGTCCATTTCTATACCACTTAATGGTGTAAACGTTTACCAGGATTAAAAAAATAAAAAGAAGTATAGTAAGAGCTCCATCCAAATCCTTCATGCAGTCCCTCCTAAAATAAATTCTTATGTTTAATATATGGCATATTGGAATATTTTACAAAAAATATTTGTTCTGCCCTAAATGATCAGATACGCATGCCGCATAAGAATATTCTTCAGATTATCTTGATTTAATGTCTTAATGAAACGGGGGCGATTGATAAATTTGTATGTTCGGCATTTAACTAAATTCCGCATTTAACTAACGAGCTTTATATCGTAGGAAAAAGAAAATTGTAAAAAACACTGACATTATTTTTTGGAATACATTACCATTATGAGTACAACAGTGAAAGGAGTGACTGGTATTGAAAAAACCCGAAGTAGTCTTAAATGTCTTTTCTTCGATCGATGGGAAAATTACAACTACTCCGAAAAGGGATGTAGCGGAATGGACAGCAGCAGGTATTGATGGAGAAGCCCACGAAGTAACGCATCAACTATACGATGAGTTAGACTGTGATGGTTTAGTTTCAGGTAGCGAAAGTTTAATCGTATGGGGCGCGAATGGTGTAGAGCTGGAGAAGCCCATTTATGAGCCGAAAAAATCAAAAGCTTATATTGTATTTGATGGTCGAGGGCGCATTGATTGGTATCAAACGGAGGGGTTATTAGTAGTTACTAGGGAAGATGTTTCAGAAAAGTATATTCAACAATTAGAAGAGAAGGGTATTACCTATATTTCAGCAGGCACCGGTGCTCACATAAATTTACCTCTAGCTCTACATAAATTATACGAATTAGGATATAAAAAATTGGGTCTTAGCGGTGGCGGAGTAATAAATGGAGCGTTCTTAAGGCAAGGTCTAATAGATGAAATAAGTTTAGTTATTGCCCCTTTAGCGATAGGAGGTACTACTACACCCTCGATCTTCGATTCAGAGAACTTGAAAGAATTAAATGATGTGACCAGGATCGAACTAAAAAATATGAAAACTGTTGGTAATGGATCAATTTGGCTTCACTATAAAGTAATGAAATAAAAAATGAGAAGGCTTATCGATTATACAAGAAACTGGGATATTCAAATACGAGAATCTCGATGGAGAAAGGCAGATGCAGATGGTATGTCAGCCGGTGACCTCGATAAAATATGTTCTAAAACAAATATTCATGGGGTTTTTCTAATGCCGTCTGGTTGTAATCCGACAGCACATATGATTTCTGATCATAGAAAAAAGGAACTCGCGGAGGTCATTAAAAAGCACCGGCTCATTCTCATAGAGGACGAGATTAACGCATTATTCATTGCGGAGGAACTGGATGATTACAAGCAACCCATGTTTAATTTATTGCCTGAGCAAACCGTTTATATTAACAGTACATCGAAGACCATCTGCTCCGGGTTGAGGGTAGCCTACATGATATTTGGGGAAAGTCTGTCTAAAAAATAGTGGGCATTTATAATATAAATACAAAACCCTCTTCTCTTGATATAGAGGTTGTTTCACAACTGATTCTTACAGGGAAAGCTCATTCTATTTTCAAACAAAAAAAGTCGTTACTAAAAGAAGCGAATGAAATATATAACTCCTATTTTCCTATAAGTAATGAATACGAAAACCCGTTAAGTTACTTTCGTCGGCTGCCAATTCATAGTAAAGCACCCGGCCTTCAAGTGGAGGAAGAAATAAAAAAGAAGCAAGTTTATGTTTTTCATTCAGATCGGTTTATCAGTGGTGGACAAACTTCCGATAATAAGTACCTGAGAATTTCTATGGCTGCCACAAATTCCTTTGAAGAATTGAAGGAGGGTTTAGACAGACTTAAAATCCATCTTGGCCATCTGGATTAGTTTATTTACTTTATACTTTCTAAGTAGGGGCGAAAATATTGGCTTTTTTAAAATTATTACGAAGATATAGTGAAAGAGGAGAAGGCTATTAACTTCAAGGCTCTTTCAGTAAACGAAGCAATTAAGGTATATCATAATAACGACCAACCTACCCTATTTATGGTGTGGAACTAAACAGAAGCTCAGGAGGGATCTCTCAACCTTTCTGAGCTTCTGCTTTATTTCAGTATTTGTTTGGAATAATTATTTTTCCGTTCGCAGTGCCTGCAAAAGAATCTTTTTATGCTGAGGGACCAATCCTTTTAATTGGTCTACAGTACAACACCCCGTAAAGTATTGAATCACGAGACCATCAACGAAAGCGATTAGTATAGAAGCGCCTTGACCGTCTTGAATAACTGGGTATTCTTTGTAAGAGTCAAGCTCTTCCAATTTTTCCTGCACATGATCGACCATTTCATTGAAAGCACCACTAAAGGTCGTTTCATAGATTTCACCTTGAGTGTAACGGCTCATCACAGCTTTGATTGTTTCTATATTTTGATCATTATAATCCCAGGAATCGTATAAAAATTGTTCAACGAATGCATCTACACTCTTGGCTTTATTACCTCTGACTGCTTTTACATAATCATCCTCCAGCCCTTTCAATAACTCGTCCATATTTCTATGTGAAATTCGATGTTCCATTTGATGCATCCTCCTCATGTGGTTTTACTATTCTTTTCCTACCCCTCACAATCATCTATTACTCATTTTTTCTAAAACTCTTCCTTATAATTTCGGTATGATTAATGATCCTCTCCAACGTTAACGCTGGGCTATTTACATTGGCAGTTGATGGTATAATGGCGAAAAAGAGGGGGTGCACGGATGAGTGAAGAAAAAAAGGTAACGTTTATGCTGCCCGATCAACAAAAACAGGCATCGATCGCAGATACTACAAGCGAAAAGTATTTAGAATTTCTACCGGATGAACTGACGGAACTGGTCAATTCTTTTAACGGCTTTGAGCTTGATACGATTGAATTACACGTGACAGGGGCCCTTGATTCTGGAGGAGCGACCAAGCTGTTTGTAGATTTTTCAGGAGAAGCAGGCATGAAGTTTACGTTGAAGAAAAAGAACTAGAAAAAAGAATAAAGGAGAAAGTAGGGGCGTCTCTTCCTTTATCTAAACGTGATTATTTATGAGGATCTCTGCCTTTTGCCTATGTGGTAACAGACTTGGGACAGGCACCGAAATAACAGTTTTCACCAAGTTATCTCCATGATGCCTTTTTAAGTATAGGACCGGGTATTCGTTTTGATCGATTTCTTTACTCTTATTCATATACTAATTAATACGCCAGTTTCCAAAGGAGAAAACAGAGGTGGTTAAGGGTGTTAGGTTCTTCTTATTTATGAGTGACTTGCGAAAGAAAAACAAATGGTGCTGATTAATCTTGAAATAAAAACTTTAGCTGAAGAGGGCGATTCTTCCATCAGGGAGGATCACCCTTTTTATTTGATTGGGAAAGTTTGTGAGGTCATTTTTGAGGTAATAGAAGCTCTAAGCGTCCAGGGTATGTTTTCTATCCATAAGGGCTTGATAAAGGGGGGTGTTCATTTGGTGAAATGGAAGTTAATTTTCTATCCGATCATTGCTGGACTACTAGGCGTGATGTTTACGTATATGTTGGACGGATTTACAGTCGATTGGCCGTCTTTTATCGGAATTTTTATAGGAGTTTCAATAAGTCAGTTCATTTTTATGTTTTGGCGTAAAAACGATAACAGTTATTCAGATAGAAAGTAGTTTTGTTTTTAATGTTCTATTTACATAAATAGTAGGTATTAAAGTACTATGATAAGGAGACAAACCCATATAATGAATTTATTCTGCCTGAAGGAAATGCTGCTCATGCATACTCTCGTGTTATACATGTGATTGATCGTCTCGTTTGAGTGTTTTTATCTAACAAATTTCTTAACGTTTACAGGTAAACGTTAGAAACTTAAAGTCACTTGAACAATTATCTATATAAAACCTTCTCACTTTGGACAAAATGAGAAAGAGGTGATGATATGGATAAAGATGAATTAAAACTCACATCTGCTGAAATAGGAACATTATGGGGGCAGTACGTAAATGGAACGGCCATTGATATTGTAAATAAATATATGCTGTCCACCATAGAAGATGAGGAGATTAAAGTAATCTTTGAAGATGCAATAAAAATTTCTGATAATCAAAAGCAGCAAATAGCACGGTTTATTGAAAATGATGGATTCCCAATTCCCGTTGGATTTTCAGAATCCGACCTTAATGAAGGTACCAATCGATTGTTTTCTGACATCTTCTGTTTACACTATTTGCATATTATGACGTTACACGGTTTAATTGGCCATACGACATCACTTAGTTCTTCTGTTAGAAAGGATCTCAGACATTTTTATGAATCATGCAGTAATGATGCTATGACCATGTATCAGCGAACGACTGACTTACTATTGAAGAAGGGGCATTTTCAGAGGGATCCTTACTTTTACCCTGATAAAAAACCTGAATTTGTTTCAGGTCACTCTTTTATTCATGGATTTTCAAGTGATAAACGCCCTTTAGCTGCAACAGAAATCGTTGCTCTATCCCTTAATATAAAGAAAAAAATATTGGAAAAGTCACTTTCTATAGGATTTAGCCAAGTGGCCCAATCAAAAGAGGTTAGAAAATTTTTAGAGAGTATGCAAAATGAATCCAACAAACAAATTCAATCATTAGGTAATATCTTAAAAGGAGATAACTTACCTGTTCCAATGTCATGGGAGTCAGAGGTTACTTCTTCACAGGATTCGCCCTTTTCTGACAAGTTAATGTTGTACCACATGGGTTTCTTATTACAATCTGCCCAATCCTACCATGGTTCAGGTCTGGCATCAGCAATGCGAGTAGATCTCGTAACCACTTATGAAAAAATCATAGTAAAAAATATAATGATTACAAAAGAGTGGTTTAATTTAATGACCAAAAATAATTGGTTGGAACAGCCACCACTTGCCCCAAATAGAAAGGAAATAGCAAAAGATAAGTAAATAGAGCTGGTGATAGAAAAGGCTTAGCAAATTAGGTGAAGTTATGGGAATTGGTAATTCTGAAAAAAGTAAGAAATTAGAAGTTTTATTATGGAGTATTGCTTTGCCGGGCTTTGGACAATTGTTAAATGGAAAATATATAAAAGGATTATTCCTGGTCATCTTAGAAATCCTGGTTAATATCATGGGAAACTTTAATAAAATCATTATTTTAAGTTTTAATTTTAAGATTGAAGAAGCAATCGCTGAAACCAATTATTTGTGGCTCATGTTTTATCCGTGTTTATACTTCTTTTCTATTTGGGATGCATATAAGGATGCGGGTGGGGGAATGGACAAACCCTTTGCCTATTTGCCTCTTGTATTCTCGGCCTATTTTGTAACAACAGGCCTAATATTTTCATCCGAATTCACATTTTTTGGGTACTTATTTGGCCCGATATGGCTACCTATGTTATTTTTGCCGATTGGCTTAGGGATAGGGGTGATCATAAGGCGGGTATTGTTAAAAAAATATACAAAGGAAACCATATAAACATTCACTCTCTTGATGGTAAAATTTCAGTTTCGAGTTTGTGACAAAAGAGAGGTAAGTGGAAGCGGAGAAATCAACGCCTGCTTAAAAAAGATCAGTCTTATAGGGACAACTATTTCTCCTTAAGAATCGTGGGTTTCACTTCTATATAGAGTACTGAAGTTGCTATACTTGAGACAACTCTATTTATGAAGGGGAGAGGCAGATGACGAAACAAACCATTGGGTTCATCGGCGCAGGTGTGATGGGGAAAAGCATGGCACGCAACTTGAGGAAGGCTGGATATGAGCTGAACGTCTTTACGCGTACGAAAGAAAAAGCGACTGACCTTTTAGCCGAAGGGGCGAACTGGAAGGAAAGTGTGGCCGCTTTATCGGTGAATTCCGATATCATCATTACGATTGTCGGATATCCAAGCGATGTGAAAGAAGTGTATTTCGGTGGCGAGGGGATTTTAGAAAATGCCAAGCCTGGTTCCTATGTCATCGATATGACGACGTCGTCACCTGACTTGGCACAGGAGATCGCCGAAAAAGCCGAAGCGGCGGATATTTATGCGTATGATGCTCCTGTATCCGGTGGGGACGTTGGAGCAAGAAATGGGAAGCTTACCATCATGGTCGGCGGCAATGAGGAGCTGTTTGACGATATCCTTCCAGTTTTCCAAGCGATGGGTGAGAACATCGTCCTCCAGGGCGAAGCGGGAGCCGGTCAGCATACGAAAATGAGTAACCAAATTGCGATTGCATCTGGCATGATGGGCGTTTGTGAGGCCATTACATATGCCGAAAAAGCCGGCCTTGATCCGAAAAAAGTGTTAAGCAGTATTGAATTCGGTGCTGCTGGTAGCTGGTCGTTGTCTAATCTTGGACCTCGAATGATTGACGGGAACTTTGATCCAGGGTTTTATGTGAAGCATTTTATAAAAGATATGAAGATCGCCATTGATTCAGCGGAGAACATGCAGATCCCGGTTCCTGGTTTGAAACTTGCCAAACAGTTATATGAGGAATTGAGTGAAGCTGGTGGAGATAATGATGGGACGCAGGCGTTGTATAAGTACTATCAAATGATGACACCTGTCTCATAGAAAAAAGCGACCGTGAGCGGTCGCTTTATTTTTTGTATTGAAGGATTTTTAGTATGGACTCGAAACAGGTGGTCCGGTAATAGTCGTGCAGTTGAGCGTCGTCTCTCATCAACCATTGAATCAAGCTCCCATCAATCATAGAGCGGATGCTGATGGCCGCTTGTTCCACATCACCGACTTCAAAGATCTCTTCTTCCTGCCCTTGATGGATGATTTCTCTGCCGATGGACCAACAGTTTTCGTAAAATTTTTGGTTGATCTCTTTATACGAATCGTTATTTTTCACTTGGGATAAAAAGTCCAGGTACACACGATAGAAGTTTTTATTTTCTTCTGGACTGATGAACACACGGTTTATATAGGCTTCAAGCTTCCCAATGGCTGTTTCCTTCTCACTGATGGATGCGGCTTCTTTTTCATAGATGCGTGTCGTAATCCATTCAAACAATTGCGTGAAAACATCGGATTTATTTTTAAAATAATAGTTGGTGACCCCTTTGCTGACATCCGCATAATCGGCGATGTCCTGTAAGGTGACGGATTCATAGCCTTTTTCAGTTGCGGCTTGGAAGGCGGCTTTCAATATCTGCTTACGTCTCTGTTCTGCTTTTTTTGCCATATTCAATACAACCTCCATAGGATATTCCTTTCCATTATACAAGAAATGGGGGAAGTACACGAATGTTTTATACTGACTGGTCAAAATAAATTGACCAGTCAGTATAAAATGATTTATGATAGATTCATAAGCTATTAAATGACTATTCGGAAGGGGAAATGTACCGATGACCAAAGAATTCAAAGCTTTAGTGGTGAACAAGACGGACGAAGATTTTTCAGTGAATGTAGAATCTTTATCTTTCAATGATCTGCCAGAAGGGGATGTGACGATTCGTGTCCACTATTCCAGCGTCAACTATAAAGATGGATTAGCAAGTATTCCGAACGGAAAAATTGTTCAATCGTATCCTTTTGTACCTGGCATCGATCTTGCCGGGACGGTTGTTTCATCGGATGATGACCGCTATCAAGAGGGGGACGAAGTGGTTGTCACGAGCTACGAATTAGGTGTTTCTCATTATGGTGGATACAGCGAATACGCTCGAGTGCCAGGGGATTGGGTTGTACCATTGCCGGAGAATATGTCCTTGAAGGAAGCGATGGCGTTTGGTACGGCAGGATTCACGGCAGCGCTTTCTGTCCACCGCCTCGAAGAAAGCGGCGTCACACCGGAAGACGGAACGATTCTTGTAACTGGAGCTACAGGTGGTGTCGGCAGTATGGCTGTTTCAATGCTCGCAAAACGTGGATACCATGTGACGGCCAGTACAGGAAAAGAGTCGGAACACGAATATTTGAAGACGTTAGGTGCAGAAGAAATCATTTCCCGGGAAGAGGTGACACCAGAGAAAATCCGCCCGATCGGCAAGCAGAAGTGGGCAGGTGTAGTTGATCCCGTAGGAGGAAAAACATTGGCTTCTGTCCTCAGTAACACGAAATACGGTGGTGCTGTTGCTGTAAGTGGTTTGACGGCTGGAGTTGAAGTGCCGACAACGGTGTTCCCTTTCATCCTTAGAGGTGTGAATCTGCTCGGTATTGATTCCGTTTATTGTCCTAAAGACTTGAGGGAGAAGTTATGGCAGCGGATGGCTGCGGATTTGAAGCCGGATGATTTAGGAGAAATTGAAAATGAAGTTTCTCTAAAAGAGCTTCCTGATACCTTGTCAGATATTCTACAAGGAAAAGTGAGAGGAAGAACGGTTGTGAACATCCTTTCATAAATGGCTAGCAGGGAGGCGTCTCCTTTTAAGCTTAGAAAAAGTAAAAGCATTCATCAAACCATGTGGAAAGCGTAACCTCTCAAGGGGTTACGTTTTTTTCATAAATCTTGAGTATTTTGAAAGCGTTTGAAATAATTGAAAGGTACATAACTAAATCGATGTAGTATGGATGAAAGGGTGTTTTATATGAGTTCTGCGTTATTGTCCAACAAAGAAAGAGCCGTTTCTTTTCTGAAGCAGGTGGCAGATGGAGAGGTAAGGGACGCTTATCAAACGTATATCTCTTCTGGTTTTTCCCATCACAACCCTTACTTCCGGGGGGATAAAGATTCACTGATGAGGGCAATGGAAGAGGACGCATCCAAGAACCCTCATAAGGCACTTGAGGTCCATCGTGTGATTGAAGAAAAAGATTTTGTTGTCGTCCATTCCCACATTAAACAAAACCCGGAAGACACGGGAGTAGCCGTAGTCCATATGATGCGTTTTGAAAACGGGAAAATCATTGAGTTGTGGGATATCGGCCAACCGATTCCAGAAGACACACCGAATGAAAATGGTGCTTTCTAGGTACGATTGTCGTTGTGTTGAGAGAAAGGAATGTTCAAGAGACTGAACCGCATAAGTGAAGGTGAAAGGTATGGAGAAATTAAAGTGGATCGATCATGAGCTGAAAGTGAAACATGGCGCAGAAGAAGTTCTTTTGCTTCCAAAAGAATATCAGTTGCTGCAACATTTATGGGAACGACCTTTTCAAGTGTTTTCCAGGGAGGAACTGCTTGATGCTGTATGGTCTCTGGAAAATCCGACGGACCGGACCGTCGATGACCATATTTACCGGCTCCGGAAAAAGCTGAGGCCGTTAGCCTCTCTCTTAAGCATCGCCACAGTCAGGGGGAAGGGGTATTTGTTGAAAGTGGATGAGCAAGTCCATCGGAGCCCCCTCGCTCAGGACCAGGATGTTGCCTCCAGTGCGAAAGTTCTTTTTCACAAATACCATCTCTACGGGCAGGGGAAAGCATTGAAGGTGCTTGAGGAAAACCAGGATATTTTCGGTTTTGAACTCGACGTTGAACACCAATGTTATCTTCACTTCATGAAGGGTGATTTTGAGTGGTTTCTGAAGGATGAACGTTCGTTTTGGGATACCTGTTACTATTTGATGCATATCTATTCGTACATTCAACCAGATAAAGAGAAAAGCCTGCACTATTTCACTAAAGCGCTGGCTGAAGAGAAGCTGCCCGGAGCCCATAGGACAGAAATAAGATTGTTGAACCGGTTGAGTCTCTTGATCTTCACGAAGAGGCTTCCTGAAGCAGAAACCCAGCTCACCGCATCAAAGAAAGAAATCGTTGATCGAGGATTACAAAACTTGTATCCTTTGACTCTTTTAACAGAACTCTACCTTGTATTCTTGCAAAACGATAAGCCGGCTATAGAGAAAAAGATGAAGGAAGTGGGAGAGACACTTGAGAAGTACCCTTTCTCTCGGGAACAAGCGACTTTTTTAATTATGCAGGGGATCCACTGCTTTTTGAATCATGAAGAAGACAAAGCGGATCGTTTCTTTCAAGAGGGATTTAAGCTTTTTAAGGAAGCCAAATATATTCCAGGACTTATGATCAGTCTGAACGTCATCCTCTTTTTCATCCATGAATTCCGATCAGAGAGTGATTTATTCTCTACATACAAGGAGATGTGGCAGGACCTTGCTTTTGAATACCGGTTTTCTGAGTTGAAGAGTCAGATCGAATACCAACTGGATGTTCATTTGAACAGAAAAAATAATACCCTCTGATACTCCTCTGATATTTCTCCGTTATGCTTTTTAAAAGAGAACGGGGAGGTATTAAAATGAAACATTCATTTTGGAGAAACAGGAATTTTGTTACGTTCTTTTCAGCCAATGCGTTGTCCAATTTGGGGAATTGGTTTGACTTTGTGGCTGTGTTGATTTTATTTCGATATACGTGGCAGGCGGATCCTTTACTGATTGCGTTGATCCCTGTCATGTACGCGATTCCCAGCATATTACTTGGCCAGTTTGCTGGTGTTTTTGCAGATCGTAAGGATAAGCTGAAGATCCTCGTCTATTCCGATTGGGTCCGAGGTGTCCTGACGCTGGTGCTCGTTTTCACTCCTTTCCCATTTCTTGCACTGGCATTAATTTTCCTGAGGAATACGGCGGGGGCGATCAGTCTACCTGCCCAGCAGGGACTGGTGAGAAGGATTGTGGAGGAAGAGGACATCATGAAGGCGGTAACGATAAACGGCAGCTTGTTTCAACTCGTGAAAGTGGTGGGGCCTTTGATCGGCGGCTCCCTGACCGCTGCTTTCTCCCCCTCTTTTTCAATAGCGATCAATAGTGCTTCTTTTCTCCTTTCCGGAGTGATCCTTCTGTTCATTCGTCCAAAGAAGCAGGAGGAGGGTGAGCAGAAAGAAAAGCAAGGGGAAGATGTGGGGTTTTGGACATCGTGGAAGGAAGGCTGGAGCTTCGTATTGAAAAGCCGGATTCTGACGGCCAGCCTCTTATACGGTATCGTCACCACTTTGACCATCCAGATGATTGATGCCCAGTTCGTCACCTTATTCAGTGAGGTCTTTCCTGAAAGAGCGGAGCTGACCGGCTGGGTCATTTCCGCGATCGGGATCGGTTCGCTCCTCGTTGTACTTGCCCTGAACAAATTGGATGGTATCAAAAAATACGGATGGTTTTTCGGCACAGCGAGCCTGCTCATTGGTGTCATGACCGGCGGGTTCGGCTTTCTGAATGCCTCGACCTTCCTCTTTGTAGTCATCGGGCTTGCTCTGTTAGGAGGCATAGGAAATGGCCTCGCCTTTACTGCCGTCAATTATTTGATTCAAAAAGAGCCTCCAAAAGAAGCCATTGGGAGGGTATCCGGCATTGTGGATTCCACCTTGAGTCTGTTGTTTATCATCGGTCCGCTTCTTGGTGGTCTATTCATTCATCAGTTCGGTGTAGCGACGGCTTTTAAAATCATCGGCTTCAGCTTAGTAGGTGTCGGTTCCTTGGGGATTGTCTTCCAGAACCTTATTTGGAGACGGTCCATCCCCCATGCGAATGAGCCTGTAAAGAGTAGAGAGGTGCAAGTGAATTCCAATGCTTAAATTCTTGTAGAGGGACTTCCGAAAGGGAAATCCCTCTTTTTTTATTAAAGAGTGTTGTTTTAGAAAGAATCCTTTGAAATAATTAAATGGAATAACAGGGCTTGTCAGAGAATTCGTCTTTAAAAAATGATCTCATGGTGAATTTTGAAAGGGGATACATACCTTGAATACAAAATACTTAGACTTACTTGCTCAAAAATACGATAGCGAAGAAAAAGTCGTCACTGAAATTATCAATCTGAAAGCGATCCTTAACCTGCCAAAAGGAACCGAGCACTTCGTCAGTGACCTTCATGGGGAATATCAAGCATTTCAACATGTGTTGAGAAATGGCTCAGGGAGAGTCAAAGAGAAAATCAGGGATCTTTTTGAAGATGAATTGACGGAGAAGGAATTGGATGAATTCGCGACACTCGTCTTTTATCCGGAAGAAAAAATCAAGCTGATCAAAAACGGTTTTGACAATAATGAAGAGCTGGAAAAGTGGTACACGCACACCATCGACCGGATGATCAAGCTCATTTCCTATGCTTCCTCCAAGTACACGCGTTGCAAATTGCGTAAAGCACTGCCGACGCAATTCGTTTATATCATAGAGGAACTTCTATATAAAACGGATGACATTACAAATAAAGAATCGTATTATAAAAAAATTGTTCAACAAGTTATTTCTCTTGGACAGGCGGACAAGCTCATCAGCGGTCTTGCCTACGCTACACAAAAACTGGTCGTGGACCACCTTCACGTCGTCGGGGATATTTATGACCGTGGGCCGGAGCCGGATAAAATCATGGAAACACTCATCCATTATCCGTCGGTCGATATCCAGTGGGGCAATCATGATGTTTTATGGATCGGTGCTTTTGCCGGATCGAAGGTGTGTCTCGCCAATATCCTACGCATTTGCGCCCGCTACAACAACTTGGAAATCATTGAAGATGCGTATGGCATCAATTTAAGGCCGCTGCTCAATCTTGCCGAGAAATATTATGGCGATCATGCTGCGTTCAGACCTAAGATCCATACCGATGACAAACCGTCGGATCATGAGCAGCTGCAGATTACGAAAATGCATCAGGCGATCGCGATGATCCAGTTCAAACTCGAGAGTTCGATCATTAAGAGGCGTCCGTACTTCAATATGTCTGAGCGTTTGCTGCTTGAAAAAGTGGATTATGACCGTGAAGAAATCACACTTCACGGGAAAACGTATCCTCTTGAAAATCCGTGCTTTGCAACGATCGATCCTGAAGACCCGAATCGTCTCCTGGAGGAAGAGGAGAAGGTGATTGAAAAGCTGCTCTTTTCCATCCAGCATTCGGAGAAGCTTGCAAGACATATGAAATTCCTTATGAAAAAGGGCAGTCTTTATTTGAAATACAACGGAAACTTGTTGATTCACGGGTGTATCCCGGTCGATGAAGAAGGAAATATGGAGAAAATGACGATTGAAGACAAGTCCTATGCCGGGCGTGAGCTGCTCGATATTTTTGAGCACTATCTACGTCATTCGTTTGCGAATCCAAAAGAAACGGATGATTTGGCGACAGATATGGTTTGGTATTTATGGACGGGGCAATATTCTTCTTTGTTCGGGAAAAGGGAAATGACGACGTTCGAGCGCTACTTCATCTCTGATAAAACCACACACAAAGAGAGAAAAAACCCATACTATTATTTGCGGGAAGATGAAGAAGTGTGCCGGAAAATTCTTGCTGAATTCGACTTGAATCCAGACCAGGGTCATATCATCAATGGACATACGCCGGTGAAAGAAATCGAGGGAGAAAACCCGATCAAAGCAGGAGGAAAGATGGTCGTCATCGACGGAGGGTTTTCGAAAGCCTATCAATCGACGACAGGAATTGCCGGCTATACCTTATTGTATAACTCTTTCGGCATGCAGCTTGTCGCCCATAAGCGCTTCAACTCGAAGGAGGAAGTCTTGCGGGATGGAACGGATGTTTTGTCTGTGAAGCGATTGGTAGATAAGGAGCTTGAGAGGAAGAAGGTTTTAGAGACGAATGTAGGGGAAGAACTGCTGCAGGAGATCTATATTTTGAACAGCTTGATGGAATACAAGTATATGAAATAAGTCTATGTAAAAAGGACGATGGCTCATGAACAGCCATCGTCCTTTTTTAGGTTTTCATCTTTGGCAGGCGGCCGTCCATGAGAAGTTTCATATGATGGACGGAATCAGCGATGGTTTACCACTTAATGCTGCAGCCGACAATGATCAATAGAATGAACAATACCACAATCAAAACAAAATTGTTTCGACGTGGACGACAGTGATACATAGGAGCGGACGGCATGTGAGGCATATTCGCACCCATATATGGCGCGTTTACATTTGCACCCATCGTGTACGGAGCATTAACATTTTCCATGTGAAAACATCCCTTTCGTTTTGTTTCTTTGTCACTATATTGTACTCGCCTAACAGAAAGTTGAGCCCGTCAACCTTAAAAATGGGTGCATGTCACGAGTACACAAAACAGGGATTTTCAATACTTAGGCTTATAGATCAGCTCATATAGGTATTGCCTGAACGATACTGATGTCTTGTTATGGTGAACGATAAATGGTCTCGTTTTATGAATCGTACGACCGGGCGAGAACCTGGCTAAAGGCTGGAATGAAGGACGGGTGATCAAGCCGGACAAATAAGCGGACTGCTGGCTGTCGGATTTTCTTTTTGTATTCAAACCTTCGATCATCTTTCCGTCCGTTCGGATGCTGAATCCATGCCCGAAAAACTCATCATTCCCGAGTGCTATCGCGTTGACGCCCCGGAACCATGGAGTGGTCGGATCCACATCAGGGTTGTTGAAATACACGACATCTCCGGGAATATAATGATTGGCAAAAAAAGAATACAACCCGAGATCATCGTCGGTGTGCCAGCTGTATAAGTAGAGGTTCGGAAAAAGTGTGTTAAAAGAAGAGGCGCCCATCGTTTTCAGGAGGCCGTTATAAAAGTTGATGACACAAGCGGTCGCACACTCGAATTTATACTTATCACTGTTTTTGAAAATATCTCGAAGGGCATCAGCCGGTGAGACTTGACGCTTTAATAAAAAACCGCCGGCTGTCGTGAGCTGCCAATAATCAGGGTTACAGCGTGCCGTTCGAAAAGTAGCAAAGGTTGACTCTCCGTCGTTCATTTCTTTCGCACTGGCTATGATGTTGTTTCTGCTTTTGACCTCAAATAAAAGCTCTTTTTCAGAAGAAAATGAGTAGACGTTCGGAGTCTTTTGTAAAGCTTCTATGATCGACGTTTCAGTTGGATCTGCTTTCCACGAATCACTTGGTTGAAACGGCATCCCGGATACCTGGATCATACGGATCGATCCTCCTTTACGAAGTGAAACATTTGTCCTTGTACCTATCCTATTCATGAGTGGAGGGGATGATGTGTGGAGGCTGGCCTTGTTATGGTGCCTGGCGCCCGCTCTGTTACATTTAGAGATGAGGACTAGGCACCGATTTTTGAGGACCGCGCACAAGATGTAAAAGTCCACTTAACATTATATTTACATACTAATAATGGGACTTTACACCTCATTTAGACATGGGCGTTCCTATACCGATGAGGGCTGATCCGTCCTCAATATGTCTTGACTTATGTAAATGGCATGTAAACGACTACCTACCATCAGCTTAGTTTTTAGTTGTTAAAATAAAAGGAAAAAAAGCTCTATGACGGGAAAACAATTCCAATATTTCCTCCTTATGACCTACGACAATCTGCTTTAGATATTGTTTGCGAATTATTCAGAAAATGAAATAAACTTTAAATGTGGAAGTTATTCCACGAAAACAAAAAAGAGGTGATTGCTTTGAAGAAGAAACAGAGAACGAAAAATGTGGGCAGAAGTTTAGCTACGATGACAGTAGCCACAACGCTTTTGCTCCCGTCTGTCATCCCGGAATCGAGTGTACAAGCGGTAGCGGATACCTACCCTGAAAAAGAACTGGACAAAGCTGCTGCGATGCAGCAAAAGCTTATGGTTCAGTCGGTACAAACCGTTGAGGATGGTGTGAAGATTGTCTTATCAGATAACTACAAGGCTCACATCAAACTGAAAACAGAAGACGTAGCTAAAATTTCGATCTTGCAGCAAGGAGAAGAAGAAAAAGAAACGGCTGCGATCACAGAAAACGACTGGGATACTCCAAATTTTGAAGTGGAAGAAAACGACGAGACCATTTCTGTTTCCACTGATGAGATCACCGTGAAAATTAGTAAAAAGCCATTTGGTATCAAGTTCTTGGACAGTGAAGGGAATGTCATTAACCAAGACAACCAGGAATATGGCGCTGGTTATGAAGAAGGAAAACCGTATGTGTTCAAAGACACGTCCAACGAGGAAGCTTTCTATGGTTTTGGAGAACAGGCGGGTGACCTGAACCGACGTGGAGACAGCATGGGTATGTGGAACAATGATGCTTATAATTATAAAGAAGATACAAAATACTTATATACGACGATTCCGTTTTTTATCGGGCTCAAAGATGAGAAAGCTTATGGAATCTTTTTCGATAATAGTCACCGCTCGTATTATGAGATGGCTAGTGAGAGCGATGATTACTACTACTTTTACGCAAATGACGGTCAATTGTCCTACTATTTCGCCTATGGCCCCGAAATACAGGATGTGTTGACGCGCTACAGTCAACTCACAGGGACGATGCAGCGACCTCCAAAATGGTCGATTGGACTTCACCAGAGTAAATGGGGATACGAAACAGCGGATGAGATCAAAGGAATTGTAGAGAAGTATCGCGAAAAAGATATCCCGCTTGATGGTGTCCACTTGGATATCGACCACATGGACGGCTACCGCAATTTCACTTGGGGAGAAGACTTCAGCGAAGACCCTGTCGCTTTCAACCAATGGCTGGAGGATAAAGGCGTGAGTTCTGTTGCTGTCAGTGACCCTGGTATTAAAGTGGATGAAGGTTACTACATGTATGATGAAGGTACGGCTAATAACTACTGGGCTACGAATCCGGATGGATCCCCTTATGTTGGAGAAGTATGGCCTGGAGATTCTGTCTTCCCTGATTTTGCTGAAGAAGATGTCCGTGATTGGTGGGCTGAGAGTCACCGTCGAATCTTTGATGCAGGGGTCGATGGCATTTGGAACGACATGAATGAACCTGCTGTTTTTGATACTCCTACAAAGACACAACCTCTAGATGTACAATACGGAGATATGCTGCACTCCGAATTCCACAACATGTTTGCTCATTACGAAGCGATGTCCTCAGACAAAGCCTTCGATATTTTAAAACCCAACAAGCGTCCGTTTGTTCTTACAAGGGATATGTACGCGGGATCTCAACGCTACAGCACACTGTGGACAGGTGATAACGAAAGCTCTTGGGAATCCATGCGTTTAGCTATTCCGATGAATAACAATGTCGGTTTATCAGGCGTACCATTTGTCGGGAATGATATTGGAGGGTTCGCTAAGCGTCCGAGCCCTGAACTATTCGCCCGTTGGATTGAATTCGGAGTCTTCGTTCCTTTCTCCCGTATTCATGCGGATAACGGAAGTACAGTAGCCTTCGACCCTGATGCTAAGGATATCCCAGGTCAGGAACCATGGCAGTATGGCGAAGAAGTAGAAGCCATCAGTAAAAAATATATTGAGCAGCGTTACAAGCTGATGCCGTACTTATATAATGCCTTCATAGAGGCTAGTGAAAACGGCACGCCTGTCCAACAGCCGCTCGTCTATCAGTTCCAGGAAGATGAAAACACATATGATATCAACCAACAGTTCATGTTCGGATCCTCTCTTATGGTGGCTCCTGTTGTAGAAGAGGGCGCGACATCAAGAGACGTCTATCTTCCTGAAGGAGAAACGTGGGTCGATTACTGGACAGGAGAAGAACATGAAGGCGGACAGACGATCAATCGAGAAGCTGACCTAGGCACGCTTCCTCTTTACGTCAAAAAAGGAGAAATCGTCCCTCATCGTAATGTACAAAAACATACAGGTGAGAAGCCTCTGGAGAATTTGATCCTTGATACCTATCTGGATGACGAGTCTTCTTATACGTTTATTGAAGACGATGGAGAAACGGAAGACTACAAAAATGGTGAATTTAATCAGACAGATTTTCATGTGAAGCGTAAAGGGAAACATGTAGAATTCACATCCAATCAAGAAGTCTCCAATTACGAGTCGGCTCTTGAAACTTACACATTGAAATTAAACAATGAAAATATGCCGAGAAAAGTCCAGGCTTCTTCCACGAAGTACAAAGAAGTAGATTCGGAAGAAGAAGTGAAGAATAACGAAAACACTTACTATTATGATGAAGAGAATGGAACGACGTTTGTTAACGTTCCTGTAGATGAAACGAAAAAAGTGAAGATTTTCTTCCATAATGATAAGAAAACATCAAAAGCTAAAGGCAAAGGGAAGAATAAAAATTAAGTAAAACTAGAAAGGTCCAGAGCACTAGTCTCCTGGGCCTTTCTTTTTTTTCTTGGTGCCTTCTTGGTGCCTGACCCCCACTCCGTTACAACTTTAGCGAAATGGGGGTCAGGCACCGATTACTTGTGTGGAGGCTGGCCTATGGGTGCTGCTTTGAAAAATGTATATCGTGCAGGAAAGCTGAGCCGCGCGCAGGGAGAGCGAGTCGCGCGCAGGGAGAGCGAGTCGCGCGCAGGGAGAGTGAGTCGCGCGCAGGGAGAGCGAGTCGCGCGCAGGGAGAGCGAGTCGCGCGTAGGAAGAGCGAGTCGCGCGCAGGAAGAGTGAGTCGCGCGCAGGGAGAGTGAGTCGCGCGTAGGAAGAGCGAGTCGCGCGCAGGAAGAGTGAGTCGCGCGCAAGAAGCACAGGAACGCGCACAAGAAAAAAGGAGTCATGGTCCCATGACTCCTTACTCTTTGTATCGCAGCCAATCTCCTTTGATCACTTGATCAGACAGCTGCAGTTCGCTTCTGGCTTTGCTTCTTCCTTCTTTGCATGCGTGGTTGGATAAGGGGGTACCTTTTTCTGTATCAAGGCATTGCAACCCTTCAAATCGTTTCATAACATGGAAAATTTATATGGTGACACCTGACATTTTACAATTATTTCAAAATGTCAGGTGGATGACAAAAGATTTGCTTTTCGGCACCAGCCAGCTATTTTTTCTGGAAATATTCTTTATAATAGAAAGATAATCGTCTTGTGTAGAAGGGGAAGGCGTATGCATAAATTTTCGCGTATCGTCAGTATGGATGACGTGTTCACGGTTGTCGGCATGAAGCGGAAGAAGAAAAAAGCACCGAAAACCACTCCAGCCAGTCAGTGTGTGTCGCAGACAATGAAAACAAGGTAGAGGAAGTAGAAAACTTACAAAAGGATCATCCGGTCGAAGAGGAATTTTACAGGAGATTGGCGCCAGGTTATAAACCGGATTGGGCGCGGCAGTTTTTTTCTGCGAAACAGCAATCGACTCGCGATAAACGGGCAAAACAGATGATAGAAATCTTAGCGGAAGGAAATAAATCACTGGATTTGTACCGTCGTAAGAATAAATAGCATAAAAAAAGACCAAACCCGTGGGGCTTGGTCTTTTCTTTATTAATGAGATAGGTGTTCAGCCTCACGCGTGAGGACAGAGGATTCGGATTTGTTTCCTTCTTTCAACAAGTAACCGATGACGGCGCCTATTAATGCGGGTAGGATCCAGCCGAGTCCGATTCCGTATAAGGGAAGGTGTGAGCTATAAAAGCTGCTGATGGACTCCATCAGAGGGTTGGCTGCACCAGGGATCGTTCCCAAAAGCGCGTTGTAGCCATCGATGGTACTGACGAAAAAGGTCAGCGTCATAGCCCCGGCATAGACGCTTCGTTTATGCTGAAACAGTTTGGAGCTGAGCCCCAAAAGGATCAGGACGATTGCCATTGGGTATAAGAACATCAGCACAGGGATAGCGTACTGGATGATGTTCGTCAGACCGAAGTTTGCGATCATGAACGACATCAACGAAAGGAGCAGCACGAATGTTTTGTAGCTGATTTTCGGATAAACCGTATGGAAAAATTCACTACAGGCGATGATCAGTCCAATACTTGTTTTCAAACAGGCGAGGACAATGATGATGGCAAGTAAAATCGCTCCATAAGGACCGAAATAATGCTCGGCGACTGCAGCAAAGGTCAGACCGCCATTCTCAAGATTCCCGACGACAGAAACGCTGGAGGCGCCCATGTAAGCAATGAGTCCATAAATGAGCATCATGAGCACCATGGCGAAAATTCCTGATTTCCATGTGGTTTGAGCGATTGCCTTCGTATCAGTGATTCCCATATTACGAATCGCGGTGATGACGACAATTCCAAGCGCCAAGCCACCGAGGGCATCCATCGTATTATAGCCTTCTGTGAACCCTGTCATGAAAGGGACCGAAGCATAATCGCCAGTCGGGGCACCGAAACCACCCATCGGTTTGACGATGGTGGTGATGATGAGTATGGATAAAAACAGTAAGAAAGTCGGTGTTAAATATTTTCCGACGATATCCATGACTCTAGCTGAGTTCAGAGAAAAATAATAGACGAGTGCGAAAAAGATAAAACTGAACACAGCAAGCCACAGTTGGGTCTGATCGGGTTGAATGAATGGCTCAAAGCCGACCACGAACGGGACAGTTGCAGTCCTTGGAATGGCGAAAAACGGTCCGATGGTCAAATAAAGCACGACGGCAAATGTCATGCCGAATAAAGGATGAACACGACCGGCAAGATCATTTAACCCGCGGCTGCCAGACAAAACGATCGCGAGAATTCCCATGAGAGGAAGAGCGATGGCTGTCACGAGAAAGCCAATTAATGCGGGCCAAAACGAAGTCCCTGCCATTTGTCCAAGTTGAATAGGGAAGATTAAATTACCAGCACCGAAGAAGAGGCCGAAAAGCATCGTCCCGATGACGGCATAGGTAGAGAATGAGTTTTTCTGTTTCATAGGTTTGTTCCTTTCTTGATGTATTGGTTTGCTTTAAAGGAATAAAGATAATGCTAACAAGAATCTCCACAAGGGACAATAGACTTTTCGATATTCTTAGGAAATATCGTGGTGACATCGCTTTCTTTATGAATGGAGGAGGTCATTTCTCCGATAAAAGTAAAAGGACTTCCTGATTAAGGAAGTCCTTTTGCTCTGTTTGCTCATTATTTATGACAAGACTATGGAAAAGATCGCCTGTCCTCTATGCATCTTTTTGAGTTAATTGATGATCATTGTTTCCACATTGTGGACACTGTGTCCAGACTACATAAGCCGTTTTATCTTCAAATTCTTTCGGAACGACTTTGATTACTTTTAGAACATTATGGTAGCAGCTTGTGCATCTTTCCATGATGGACTGCCCCACTTTTAATTCTGACATACGCTCACTCCTGATCACTATTTTTTATGAGTACCGAAGCCTCAAGAGTTTGTCTAGTATAACGTTTAAGAGGGAAAGAGTCAAAAAGTATATTTCTTCCACTATTTCTTCTAAATCATTTAAAGACGATAGCGAAGTTTTTTGTGTTTCTTTTAGTGAAACGTTTGATTTTATTCAGATAGTTCTGAATTATATGTTAAAATATGTAAGGTTGCTTTGCTTTCCTGAATCATAGAAGAGATTGATCGTGATTAGAACAAAAACAAAAAGAAGGCTGCAGAATTCAATCATATGACACTTTTAATGAAAAGAGGAGACGGAAACGTGGAATTTTTGACGAAACAATCGGTCACAGAGTTAGAACAGATCAACTGTGCGCTGGAAAACGAGGGGTTAAACTTATTGTCTGGAGACTCTGATATCAAACGCTTAGGTGAGGGCTCCTGGCATTATGCTTACTTGATTGAGAATGAACAGCTAGTCCTCCGAATTCCGAAAAAGGTCGCTTATGATGAAGCAGTCGCCTTCAACCGTGATCAGTTGAAGGCGGAATATGGGTCTACCGAAGCTTTTTACAAGATAGCCAACGAAGCACAGAAAGGCATGTGTCCCGAACACTTCCATTATTTCATTGATGAAGACCTTACTTATACGATTGAATCTTATGTGGGTAAAACGTTGGGGCTGGAAGGGCAGACGCAGCAACAATCGAAGCAGTACGGGAGAAACCTCGGCGACTTCTTTCGCGCCCTTGAAGAGATCGCTCCCCCTTATGAAGGGATCGGATATTTGGAAGTCGGAGAAAACGGGGAATTAAAAGGCGGCCTCGACATGGAATTGAGAGCGTGTATCGTCGAAGAGAGAGGAGAGTATGAAGAAGAATTTCATGCCCTGCTTTCATATACTCATGGATTCAATAAAGAAAAAGTTTCTGCTATCGGAAACGAATTAATCCCAAATCGGTCCATCGATCGGGAGAAGCGGATCCTTACCAATCAGGATACCTCACCTGAAAATTTGATCTTCACGAAGAACGGCGTGAAAATGATCGACCCTGTTCCGCTTCTCTATACAGGAACCTCCCTTGCCGCCAATCATGTCTTCAATTATCACACCTTTTTCCATACCGTTTACGACACACGAAGATATGGGAAAGGAAACTACCATCTTCATGTACCTCTTCTGAGAGCCCATGCGGATGGATTTGTGGAAGGATATACGCAAGATTCAAAACAGAAACGCATGGATTTACATATCGAAGTGTTTTTGAAACTTGTGACGATGGCTCATACTCATCTTGAGATGTTGAAGAAAGAAACGTTAACAAAGGAACAGGTCATCCGCTTTGGAACAAAAGACCAAATCGAAAAGCGTCTACACATCTATCTAACCGAATTAGAGAATTTTTAATGTGAAAGTGACAATTGGAGAGGGGGCGACGCCTTTTGAACAAAGAGGAAAACAAGCAGATTCTCTCACTGGACATCCAGCCCTTACATGAAGCGGTGGTGGAGGAAGCTAGAAATCTCATATTGGCTGGTTTTTTAGAGCGTTTTGGATTTATTGATCATTCTCTCAATCCTGATCTGAAAGATATGATGGGTACCTATAATAAGGAAGGAAATGGATTCTTTGTTGCTTTGGCTGATGGGGGGCTTGTTGCGACGGGGGCCGTTACGAAAGAAGATCATCGGGTGGGGAGAATTGAACGGATGTCTGTGAAGGGTACTTATAGAAGAAAAGGAATCGGGCAGAGGATGCTGGCGAAGCTTGAGGACGCTGCTCGATCCAGCGAGTATAAAAGACTTGTGTTGGAGACGAACAACAGATGGGAAAGTGCGATACAGCTTTATACATCGAATGGCTATCACCTTGTTTCGGATGATGGTCAGCGTTATCATTTTGAAAAAACATTAGAGGTTTGAGGTTTCATAATAAAGGATGGATGATGAACTGGGCTGAATACCAATCATGAAAAGGGGAGAGGTCGATGAAAACAGGTGATGTGTACACTTGGAAGCGCACGTTTACGAATGAGGAAGTATTGGAGTTCGGTCGGATTTCCGGAGATCAGGGGAGACATCATGTGGAGCCGGATAAAGAGGGAAGGTTGATGGTCCAAGGGTTGCTGACGGCGAGCATCGGGACGAAGATCGGCGGCGATTTGCACTACATTGCAAGAGATATGGTCAGTGAGTTTCTCCGCCCGGTTTTTACTGGGGATACGATTACCTGTGACGTGAGCTTGGAAAAGGTTGTTCAAGCGGATGGGCATAAGAAAGTGGAAATGAAGTCTGTCTATCGCAATCAAAAAGGGAAAGAAGTGTTGATTGGTTCGAGTCACGGTATCATACGGGATTAAAAATAAAAGCACATGGGAACCAGGCGAATGTTTATTACTTTTGAGCCTAGCTACCACTTCAAGGACTAATCAATATGGAAAAAGCCAACCCTCTCAGGGTTGGCTTTTTTGAGGTTCATTTTTCTCAAGAATAAAGGTCCTGACTTAGCCTTCGAGATAAATGGTTATGCGTGATCAATGATGTCTATGCCTTGTTTTTCATATAAGCGTTTAATTTCTGGATGCACATTTTCTGTGATTAAGTATGTTAAATGGTCGGTTGGACAGACAATATGATTGGAAACCGTATCTAACTTATCATTGGTCACCATACTTAACACTTCGGTGGAAATGGACGCCATTTTCCGTTTGATGAGTGCTTCTGACGAACGGGGGATGCTGATCCCGATTTCAGGATCTATGTTGTAAATTCCCATAATATAAAGATCGGCCCTCATCGAATTCAAAGCTTCATAGGTGTCGATTCCTAAATTCACCATCGACTGTTTAAATAAGGTGCCTCCGATCATGATGACCTCAATATCATTGTGGTTGGAAAGGGCCATCGCAATCGGCGGGCTGTTGGTAATGACGGTACCTTTCAAAGACAAAGGGAGCTGCCGGACCAATTGTAAATTCGTTGTCCCTCCATCAATTAACAGGACCATATCATCTTCAATATATTGTAAGGCTTTGTTTGCTAGATTCGACTTCGTTTCATTGTAAATTTCCTGTCTTGTTGAAAAATCCTGGACGGGGGGGCCTTTTCTCAACGCACCGCTGTGAACTCTTTTGATCACTCCTTGGCTGTCCAATTCTTTCAAGTCTCTTCTAATCGTATCTTCTGAAACAGACAGCCGTCTGCTTAAGTCGCTGGCAATGACTTTGTGCTCTTCATTAACAATATCGATAATGGTTTGTTGGCGTTCTTGTTTAAGCATACACGAAAGACTCCTTCTCTTAATTTCTTCCAGTATATCACGGATTTTTCCTTTCATAAATCGAAAAACAGCATTAAAGTGCAAATAAAAGCAAAAACATGCAAGAAAACGCTTTACTTTTTCTTGTTTGTGCCTTATTATTTTGACAAAGGCGCATAAACACAAACAAGGAGGCACAAACATGCAACGAAATATAACAATTGCACCGTCCATCATGTGTGCGGATCTCTGCAATCTTGAAAAAAGTGTCAGAGAAATTGAAGAAGCGGGATTGGATACTTTGCACATTGACATCATCGATGGAACTTTCAGTCCAAGCATGCCTTTGGGAATCGAAACCATTGAACAACTAAGAAAAATAACGGATATGAAATTCGATGTTCATATTATGGCGAATACGAATGAATTCTTTATACAGGAAATGCTCCGGATCGGGGTCGAACAAATTACTTTCCATGTGGAAACAAGTGTCCACATTGACCGCTATATCAACTTAATCAAAAAGCATGACACCAAAGTAGGAATCGCCCTGAACCCAGCCACTCCATTATCGGTACTGGATTATGTATTACCGCAAATAGACACGGTCCTGCTGATGCTGATCAATCCAGGTTTCGCCACAGATAAAGGGGAACAGCAAGTGTCGTACGCTACGAAAAAAGTAGAGGATTCGGCTAGGTTGATCCGGTCCAGAGATTTGGATACGAAGATTGAAGTGGACGGACGCGTGTCATTGAATACGATTCCGACTCTGGTCAGAGCCGGGGCGGACATCTTAGTGGCTGGAAGCACGAGTTTGTTTGAAAAGAGCAATGGTTTGAAAGACAACAAAAAATTGATGGAATCACTGATACAAGAAGGATTGCATGAGGAGGTTGGAATCAATGGTTAACTATAAGGAAGCATCAGGGGTCATTACAAATGAAATCACATCCACATTAACCAACGTGGACAGCCAGGAGATTGAACGATTGATCGAGCAAATCAATCAAGCAGAAAAAGTATTCTTCGTAGGCGTAGGGCGGGTGCTCTTATCATTGCAATCAATCGCTAAACGATTAGCGCACCTCGGTGTTCAGACTTACGTCGTTGGCCAGATCACAGAACCGGCCATGACGGAGAAGGACCTGCTGATCGTTGGATCAGGAAGCGGCGAAACGGCTTTTCCCCTCATCATTGCGAAAAAAGCGAAAGAACTAAATGCAACGGTTGCTCATATCGGTACGAACCCAAATAGTTCGATGAGCCAATATGCAGATGTGTTCGTCCGTCTCCCAATAAGCTCCAATCCGGAGACAGTTGAAGAAGTACAATCCCAGCAGCCGATGAAGAGTCTATTTGAACAGAGTCTTCTTCTACTGGGAGATACCATCGCGTTAATGATTGTAAAAAAAGAGAACATCGAACTGCATTCGCTTTGGGAATACCATGCGAACTTAGAATAGTAGATTGATGCAAATTCCAAGCCCCTTTGATATAGAAAGGAAGGTCAGAGGGGCCGGTCAAGGGGCCTCTGGTGAGTCCCGATCTACGCAAAAGCCTTTTATAAAATTTGTAAAATTATACAAAAAGAGTTATTTTTCTTTTTTCTCTATAGACGCTCTCCCATTGTCATATTATACTGATTTTTATGGTTTACTGGCGTTTGGACGAATGAAGAGAACCTGACGTAAAGGAGGTCCACAAATGAAAGCGCTACATTTTGGAGCGGGTAATATCGGGCGAGGTTTAATCGGATATCTCTTGAACAAGACGGGATATGAAGTCTGTTTTGTGGATGCAGACCAAAAGCTGGTTGAAAGCATCAACGACCGCCAGCAGTATGTTATAGAATTGCTAAATGAAAATCATACACAAGAAACCGTTTCTCCTGTGAGAGCGTTGCATACAACTGCTCAGAATGAGATTATCGAAGCTATTTTAGAAGCAGATATCATTACGACATCTGTAGGAGCACAAAATCTTTCCAGAATTGCTCCTATCCTATCCAAAGGCCTTCTAACAAGAAAGCAACAGAGCAAACCTCCCATCAATGTGATGGCCAATGAGAATACAATCAATGCTTCTTCTCAATTGAAAGAGGAAGTGAAAAGTGTAGTTTCTGCACATGATATGGAAGAAATCATGTCTTTTGTTGGATTTCCGAACTCGGCGATTGACCGTCTTTCGCTCTCTGAAAATAGGAGTGAAGGGGAAGTTGCCCTTGTAGAACCCTATTACGAATGGATCATCAACCGGTCGGAAATGGTGAATAAGGATCTGCCTCCAATAAAAAACGCCACCTACGTAGATACGTTAAAACCCCATATTGAGCGCAAATTATACATGGTGAACATGGGGCACGCAGCTACAGCGTATATGGCGCACTTGAAGGGCTATCCAACCATTCAGCGTGCATTGCAGGATTCAAGACTTGAGGAGTTTTTAAGAGCAACCCTTCAAGAGTCTGCCCGTTATTTCACTCACATCCACCACATGGACGAGCAGGAAATGGACGCGTTTATTGAAAAAACCGTCGATCGCTTCAAAAACGAAAATATAAGCGATGACATTTTACGAGTGGGAAGGTCACCGATCCGAAAGTTGGGGCCAGAGGAGCGGTTAATCAAACCAGCCCAAGTTCTTTTTGATTTGGACCTGCCGATCGAAAACCTGACGACTGCGATAGCGGCCGCGTTTTTATTCGATAACCCCGAAGATGAGGAGTCTGTGACGCTTCAAAGCTATATTGATGATCAAGGAATCGAACAGGCCATCACTCATTTCACTGAATTTAAAGAAACCACGATCGTATCGAAGATCAAGAGTCAATATTTGCAATTGAAAAAAGAACAAGCTTTAAAAAGCTGATTAGAAAGGGTGCTGACTATATGCTAAGCGAACAATTGAAAGGTAATATCCATTTTTTGAAATCTGTAAACTCTTGGGAGGAAGCGATCTCAGAATCGGCGACTCCTTTACTGGATGACGGTTCCATAACTCCTAAATATGTTGAGGATATGATTGAGAACGTTCACAAAAATGGACCGTATATCGTCATCGTTCCAGGAATCGCTATGCCTCATGCCAAAAATGAAGGCGGCGTTGTGAAGACAGGGATTTCGCTTTTGAAGTTAGAAGAGGCCGTGCCATTTCCTGAAAACAAAAAAGTCAATCTTCTGTTCACATTAGCTGCTGAAGATACTTCAGGTCACTTGGATTTGATCTCAGATTTATCTTCTTTACTGATCGAAGATGAGGTGAGAGAAAAACTCGAACAAGCCAACAGTGAAGAGGAGATCCTGGACTTGCTTCAGACGGTCGAATAAGTCCGGTCTCCTGATCATCATAGGCAGCGAAGATGATTATTAAAAAATTGGAAAGGGATGATTCAGATGGCAAGTCCAGCTAAGGAAACGACGGATAGCAATGTAGTAGACATTAATCGTCCTTCTGCAAGGGCCAGAGTTCAAGCTTTCGGCGGCTTTTTAACCAACATGGTCCTGCCGAATATCGGCGCATTTATCGCCTGGGGTCTGTTGACCGCCTTATTTATACCAACAGGATGGATTCCCAATGAGCAGCTTGCTCAAATTGTCGATCCAGCCATTAAATTCTTGCTTCCCCTGCTTCTCGCGATCACGGGTGGTCGTATGGTCGGAGGTCAGCGTGGAGCTGTGATGGGGGCGATCGGGGCCATTGGTTTGATCGTCGGATCGGATATTCCGATGTTTTTAGGAGCGATGGTGATCGGTCCTTTGGGCGGATTGATCATAAAGAAATTTGATCGCTTGGTTGAAAACAGAATTCCTGCCGGGTTTGAAATGATTGTGAACAATTTCTCCCTCGGGATTCTAGGATTCCTGCTGATGATCGTATCGTTCTTCTTTATCGGTCCAGTGATCGAATCGGCGAACAATTTTGTAACTTCAGCCATCGAGGCTTTGGTGGCTACCGGCTTACTGCCTTTACTTTCTCTTATAAACGAACCAGCAAAAGTATTGTTTTTAAATAACGTAATCGATCAAGGGATTTATTACCCGCTCGGCATGCAGGCGGCGGCTGAAACAGGAAAGTCCATTTACTTTACTGTCGCTTCCAACCCTGGCCCAGGCCTTGGATTGCTGCTGGCGTTTACTTTCTTTGGTAAAAAGACGGCTCGACGAACAGCACCAGGTGCCATTATTATTCATTTCTTCGGCGGTATTCATGAACTATATTTCCCTTACGTATTAATGAAACCCCTTACAATTATTGGAATGATCGCAGGGGGCGCGACAGGGATCGGCGTGTTCAGTTTGTTTGATGCAGGACTCGTCGCAGGGCCAAGTCCCGGCTCGATCTTTGCCTATCTAGGACTGACTCCTAAAGGAAGCTTTATCGGTATTATCGCCGGCGTACTGGCTGCCGCGGCTGTGACCTTCTTGATCACATCGCTGATTTTAAAAATGGAGAAAAATAAAGATGAGGAAGAAGATGAGCTTTCCGATTCCATCGAAAAATCCAAAGCGATGAAACAACAAGGAAAACAAGTGGCGAACAGCAGTAAAAAAGATGAAAACATCGATAAAGTCTCCTTCGCTTGTGACGCCGGTGCAGGTAGTAGTGCATTAGGTGCCACGACGTTCAGAAAGAAACTGCAGAAGAGAGGAGTCGACGGGATCGAAGTGAAACACTACAGAATTGAAGATGCACCCCAGGACTCCAATATTATCGTCGTTCATAAAGATCTCTATGACCGAGCGAAACACGCTCATCAAGACAAAGAGATTATCACAATTGAAAACTATATTAGTGATCCCAACCTGGATGAATTGTTGGACAGGTTGGAAAATCGGTAAAACATTAGATAAGAAAATATTGTTAAGAAGGTTCATTTAGGAACCTTCTTTTTTTTATTCCTGTATTCGGGTGTAGTGGTAATCATACAAAGGTGGATGGACTTGTGTTGATGTTTGATGGCAACATCCAAAAAATGCTACCGGGTGGGGGAGGCAGAGACGAATCAACCTCTTACCTATTGTTCGGTGTTATGATTGAGGGACTCTATGTTTTTGTTCAATTTCTCCAGCTCTGCAAGAACTTTGCTTAACTTTTCTTCAATTCCAGCAAATGTATGAGAAGCGGCTTCAGAGATATCTGTAATGATGCTGGATAGATCGACGTCGTCAGAATCGTTTGATACATTTGAATGTGAGAGAGTATCCAATAATGAATGTTGACTCGATAAATTTGAAGCAAGCTTCAGCAGACTGTCTAGATTTAAATCAATAGAGTCTGATGTGTTTTCTTTTTTCAGTTTTTTTCTTTTCAAAGGAATGACCCCTTTCTATTTATAATAGAGAGGGCTATGTTGTTATTCATAGCCCTCTAAGATTTAGCTAATGGTTCCAAGAATCTCATTAATACATGAGATGACAATTTGGCGTTGCTCACTTGATCCTAGTAGAACAGCGACCAAAAGCGCCAGCAAAAACAAAACAGCAATGACCACAGCGACTAAGTTTCTTAAGAAATTCATCGTTTTTCCTCCTTCATCACAAGAATGTGTGTAGGAGACGTCTCTTACATAGATACTCTATGAAAATCTATCAAATGCGCTTGTACAATAGCCTCATTTAATAGAATACTCATTCATTTGGTTTTTTGCCGCTGGTCATTTGAAATGAATCGGAGGATGAGATCAGGCATCTGGTTTGCTGAAAAGATACTAAAAAAAGACTGTCGAGAAAGTCTCGACAGTCTTTTTTTTGTTCAGATTCAGTTTTATACAAACAAACTCAGTAATAGTGTAAAGGCAAGGCCAAGGACCGAGATGATCGTTTCAAGCAATGTCCATGTGGCGAACGTTTCCTTCATCGTGAGGCCGAAGTATTCTTTGAACATCCAGAACCCGGCGTCGTTGACGTGGGAGGCGACTAAGCTGCCTGCTCCTGTAGAAAGAACCATAAGAGCCAGATTGACGTCTGTCTGCCCTAATAGAGGGATGACAAGTCCGACCGTTGTCAAAGCAGCAACAGTGGCTGAACCTAAAGAAATCCTTAGAATAGCAGCGATCAACCATGCAAGTACAATCGGGGACATGGTAGACCCTTCGAAGAGTTCAGCGACGTAATCACCGACTCCACCGTCGATCAATACTTGTTTGAACGCACCGCCACCCCCGATGATTAAGAGCATCATACCGATTTGAGATATGGCTGTCGAGCAGGATTCCATGACGGTTTTCACAGGGATATTTCGCGCAATCCCCATCGTGTACATAGCCACAAGCAGGGAAATGACCATAGCCGTGGAAGCGTTACCGATTAAATTGATAATGGATAAGAACGCGTTTGTTTCAAACCCAGCCATCTCTTGGATCAATGTAATGATCGTGGAAATGGCGATTAGAATAACCGGAAGCATAGCCGTGAAGACACTGATGCCGAACTTCGGTGTATCCTTTAGGTCGAATTTCTTTTGTTCTCCTAATGAAGTGATATCCCCTTGTTTGGTAAACGAATCGGGCACGATTTTTTGAGCCATCTTCGTGAAAAGGGGTCCCGCTACGATAACGATTGGGATGGAAATGATGATTCCATAAAGCAGGACTTCCCCAAGATCGGCGCCATATTCACCGGCGATTACCGTTGGACCCGGGTGAGGCGGCAGGAATCCATGGGTGACCGACAAAGCAGCGGCCATCGGGATCCCTAAATAAAGAATAGAAACTTTCAATTCTCTTGAAATCGCAAAAACAATAGGAATGAGAAGGACAAGTCCTACTTCAAAGAAGAGCGCAATTCCGATGACGAAGGAGGCGGAAACGACCGCCCATTGAATGTTCTTTTCACCAAATTTGTTTACAAACGTCATGGCAATACGCTGTGCACCGCCGGCATCTGTAATCAGCTTACCGAGCATCGCACCAAGACCAAAGATCAGTGCCAGGTGTCCGAGTGTACCGCCTAATCCGGTTTCAATCGTTCCGACAATATCTTCAAGCGGCATTCCGAGCAATATAGCTACACCAAACGAAACAATAATCAAAGAAACAAATGTATTCAGTTTAAGCCCCATAATTAAGATCAACAGGGCGACAATTCCTATAGCAACCATTACTAATGGCATGATGATCCCTCCATGTTGTGTTTATGACTTGTGAATTAAACCTCTCTGGTATTCTGCAATTCTTGTATAATCGCTGCTCAGCCTTCTGGATAAATCAATGAAGATCGGCAGCAATTGCCGGTATTCGTGTGAAGCTTCCTCTATCGGTGTGTGTTGATGGGTATTTCCAATCATCTCGGAAGCCACTTCAAACGATTCTACTTTTCCTGTGGCATAGAGTCCTAGAATACAAGCCCCGAGACAAGAGCTTTCATAGCTTTCCGGTACAGCAACCTCTGATTCAAAAATGTCAGCCATCATCTGGCGCCATACGTGAGAACGGGCAAAACCACCCGTTGCCTGAATCCGGGTTACTGGTGTGTCCATACATTCCACAAGGGCGAGGTAGACGGTGTACAGGTTGTAAATGATTCCTTCCAGGGCGGCGCGGATCATATGCTCTTTCTTATGGGACATGGTCAGCCCGAAGAATGACCCACGGACATCCGGATTCCAAAGCGGTGCCCGCTCCCCAGCTAAATAAGGATGGAAAATCAATCCTTCTGCCCCTGGTCTCACACCATCGGCGATTTTTGTCAGGACTTCATAAGGATCGATGCCGAGACGCTTCGCGGTTTCAATTTCAGCGGCAGCGAATTCGTCTTTGATCCAGCGCAGAATCATCCCGCCATTGTTGACAGGACCACCGATGACCCAGTGATTTTCTGTCAGTGCGTAACAAAAGATTCTTCCTTTTTCATCGGTCTGCGGCTGATCGATGATCGTACGGATGGCACCGCTCGTCCCGATCGTAACCGCGATTTCTCCTTTTCCGATAGCGTTTACACCAAGGTTTGATAAAACACCATCACTCGCACCGATAATAAATGGAGTTTCCGGGTTCAATCCGATTTTCTTTGCCAGTGAACGGTTGCAGGAAGTAAAAGCTTCCGTCGTTGGTACAAGCCTTGATAACTTATCCCGGGAAATCCCTGCGATGTGGAGCGCTTCCTCCTCCCAGTCCAATTTTTCCAAGTTCATCATTCCAGTAGCGGAAGCAAGAGAATGATCAAGGACATACTCGTCGAAAAACTTATGGAAAATGTATTCTTTAATTCCAATGTACTTGCTGGTGATGGAATCGATTTCAGGATGCTCCTGAACCATCCATGTCACTTTACTCAAAGGAGACATGGGATGAATCGGAGTGCCTGTACGTCTGTAAACGTCATGACCATTCCATTCGTGTTTGATTTTCTGCGTCCATGCTTCACTTCTGTTATCCGCCCAGGTGATACATGGGGTCAGGGGGTGGCCGTCTTTGTCTACGGCAATCAGACTGTGCATGGCACTACTGAATGACACAAACGAGAGATTCTTGTCTTTATGATCATTCATAATGGCGGTCATGACAGTGACAACCGCCTGGAAAATTTCATCCGGATCTTGTTCAGCCGTTGAGATGTCCGGTGTATGCAGGGGGTAGCCCTTGCTTTCCTTTTGAATGACATCGCCTTTTTCACTGAATAATACAGCTTTTGTACTTGTGGTACCGATGTCGATACCGAGCATGAAGTTAGTCATCTTCTTTTTCGACTCCTTTAGTAAAGGTTTCCTGCGCCATCCATAGTTCTTCGACCCGGCCTTTGGCGACATCATCGAAATTCTGGTGCAGGGATTGAACCATAAGGTCGCGATCTTTCTTGCGAATGGCTTCAATGTATAATTCGTGGTTCTCTATGATTCTTTCAAAGTCTCCATACATCTCTTCAAACCTGTATCTCATGGAAAGGAGGACGAGGCTTTCGAGTGTGGGTTTCAGGTTGTTCCAAATCATCTGAATATGAGAATGACCGATCGAGCGGATGATCGTATCGTGAAATTCCAGGTCCTGCTTGGAAAATTCATCGGCATCCTTATATTGAATCGCTATTTTCATCATTTCAAAAATCTTGCTGAGATCTTTGACCAGTTCCTCTGTCTCCATATGGACGAGACGTTCAAATACGAAACTCTCAATGAGTAACCGAACATCGTACATTTCCTGGATTTCTTTTTCTGTGATATGGAGAACGCGTGCTCCCATCCTTTCCAACCGGATCAGGTTTTCCGAAGCAAGGACTTTCAATGCATCCCTTACGGGGGAGCGGCTTACGGAAAATTCGGAAGCCAGCTGATTCTCAGATAGGATTGAACCGCTTTCAACAGTGCCCGAAATGATACGCATTCGGAGCTCGCAGGCCACGCGTTCACCAGCGGATGCTTTTGATAACCATTGGAGCGGGTACAGAAATTCATTGGAATCCTTCATCTATTCACCTCATTTGTGTAACTTTGTATACTTGTATACAAGTAGTGTAGTACAACTTTTCAATTTTGAAAACGCTTTTTATATAAAATGTCGAAAAAAATCGAATCGATGATTCATGGAAAAGGAACCACTCCTTTGCCATGCCCTTGTAATATGCGGGGAATGGTCTTCACGAAAAATATCGGCCTCCGATTCTTCTTAAAGGGGAAGGCTTCCATAATTTAGTGTCCGTCCCTATTATGCTAAAGTTGTAACGGAATAGTAGTTATGTATCGAATTCTAAGAAAAGAAATGCGGGGAGGAATTCAGATGAAAACGATCAGATGGGGAATCATAGGATGCGGGGACGTGACAGAAGTGAAAAGTGGTCCAGCTTTTCAGTTGATCGAACAAAGTTCACTTCAAGCTGTTATGAGAAGAAATGGTGAGAAAGCGAAAGACTACGCCGAGCGTCATGGTGTGCCTCGATGGTATGACAAGGCGGAGGATTTAATCCATGATGACGAAGTGGATGCGGTGTATATTGCCACGCCACCTTCTTCCCATAAAGAATATACAATCATGGCAGCCAAAGCAGGAAAGCCTGTCTATGTGGAAAAACCGATGGCAAATAGTTTGGAAGAATGTGAAGAAATGGTCCGAGTTTGCGAAGCGTATGGTGTGCCTTTATTTGTTGCTTATTATCGGAGATCCCTGCCGAGGTTCTTAAAAGTAAAGGAACTTTTGGAAGAAGGAGCCATCGGAGATGTACGATTCGCTTCAATGCAGCAGACCCAGCAGATCGTGCAAAAGGATGAGCATGGGAATTGGCCATGGCGAGTGATTCCGGAAAAAAGCGGGGCAGGATTATTTTACGATGTCGGTTCTCATACGTTAGATCTCTTCGACTATCTGCTTGGACCTTTAAAAGATGTGAGAGGATTTGGGCTGAACCTTGCTGATTCCTATCTAGCTGAAGACACAGTCAGCGGTGTATGGAAATTTGAGAGCGGAGCTGTCGGAACAGGGGTATGGAATTTTTCTTCTTATAAGAATGAGGATGATAACCGAATTGTTGGAACAAAAGGAGAAATACAGTTTTCCACCTTTGATGACAAGCCGGTTGTCCTTGTAAACGATTCAGGGGAAGAATCTTTTTACTTCGAGCGTCCAAAACATATTCAAAAGGCTCATATTCAAACGATCGTTGATGAGCTGCTGGGAGAAGGAACTTGTCCGAGCACGGGAAAAACAGCGCTTCGAACCAATAGGGTGATGGGGGAGCTTGTTAAAGAGTATTATCAACGATGAGATCCCAACCGTTCCATGTTTGTTTTATGGAACGGTTTTTCTATGCTGATGAATAGACTTCCTTGGTGAATAAAGATAAAATCATAGTTTAACAGCTTAGAGAACGTGGGGATATTACTCAGGGGTCTTTTTAAAAAAAGTAGATAGAATTGAAGAAGGTGTTTAATTATGTTGCATAATCCAAAAGGAAAAGAAAGAATTGGCCTCGCGTTCCTACTCGGAATGCTTGGAATTCTAGGGCCATTGAACATTGATATGTATCTGCCCAGCTTTCCGGGGATCGCATCCGATTTAGAGACAAACGCGTCCCTTGTTCAGCTTAGCTTAACGACCTGTTTGATCGGTCTTGCCGTCGGTCAAATCGTCGTAGGCCCGGTCAGTGATTCGCAAGGGAGGAAGAAACCACTCATCATTTTCCTTTCCCTCTTCGCACTGGCGTCCTTTCTTTGTGCGCTTGCGCCTAATATCCTTGTGCTCGTCATCGCTCGTTTCCTCCAAGGCTTCACAGCTTCTGCCGGGGTCGTCCTTTCACGAGCCGTCGTGCGTGATGTGTTTTCAGGGAGGGAGCTGACGAAATTTTTCGCCTTACTCATGGTGATCAATGCGACAGCTCCGATGATTGCCCCGATGACAGGGGGAGCGATTTTACTTTTACCATTCGCTACATGGGAGACGATCTTTTTCGTTTTAAGTATTTTAGGTGTAGCAATCGTTTTAACCGTTGCAGGAAAATTACCGGAGACCCTTCCCGTAGAAAAGCGGATCCCAAGCTCTGTGAAAGAATCGATTCTGACCATCGGCCGCCTGCTGAAGGACCGCTCGTTCATCGGGTACGCCCTCACCATCGGTTTTGTCCATGGGGGAAGTTTTGCTTATGTATCCGGAACACCGTTCGTTTATCAGGGCATTTATGGCGTGTCCCCTCAAGCATTTAGTGTGCTATTCGGAATTAATGGCCTGGCAATCATTACAGGAAGCTTTTTAGTCGGACGTCTCGGGGGGATCTTCCATGAAAGGAATCTGCTTCGGACCGCTGTACTCGTTGCTGTCAGTGCGACGAGTTTCCTTTTAGTGATGACAATTGTCGAAGGAGCGTTGTATTCCATTGTCATTCCTATCTTCATTTACATGACAGCGATGGGGATGGTTTTGACAAGTACATTTACCTTGGCGATGGAGCATCAAGGCCACCGAGCAGGAAGTGCCAGTGCGGTGCTCGGGATGCTGCCGTTGTTGTTTGGCGCGACAGTATCTCCGCTTGTCGGTCTTGATGAGACGACGGCTGTACCGATGGGAGCGATCTTGTTTACGACAGCTTCGATTGGTGCAGTGATCTTTTTTACGTTGACGACGAAAAAACAACAGGCCACTGCATGATTGTTGTTTAGAATCGGTGCCAGAACCAAGCTCTTTTACAATAGTAACGGAGCGGGGACAGGCACCGATTTTATATTAAATGAACGAATAATTATGAGACCTTCGTTTGATTGAAAGAAGAGGTAAAATATACTAAGCTGAACAGGAATGAATGTTCATTCCGCATAGAAGGGAGGAAGTTCTTATGCCGACATCCACAAGTAAACGTGATCATATTTTCCAAAGCGCGCTGTCCCTATTCGCAGAACGCGGTTTTGATGCCACAACGATTCCGATGATTGCGAGTGATGCGAAAGTGGGAGCGGGAACGATTTACCGCTATTTCGAGAACAAGGAAGTTCTCGTCAATACATTGTTTCAACATTACGCGGCCTTGTTCACGAAGACGCTTGAAGAAGATTACCCTAAAGACGCGGGGATCCGTGATCAATTTCATCATCTTTTCCAAGGGATGGTTCGTTTTACAAATGAGCATGAGCACGCGCTTTATTTTATAAAAACTCATAACGCCGCTTATTTCCTTGACGAGACAAGCCGGAGTCAATTCAATCATCTGTTGATGATTCTTGAAGGCTTTATCGATGAGGGGAAGGAGAAAGAGCAAATCAGGGGACTGCCATCGAAGGCGTTGATTGCGATTATCTTCGGCGGATTTCTTGAGCTATTCAAATTGATCCGTGCGGGTGAGGTCGAAGCGACGGATGCATTATTAGCAGGTGTCGAGGAAAGTTGCTGGGATGCTGTGCGTCATCATGAGTGATGAGGCAGAGCTTTCTTCTCCTATAAGCGGAATGAATATTCATTCCGGTATCTTCAATACGATCAAAGAGGTGTTTGTCCATGAATCATACAGAAAATCTTCCACAACCGAAATCTTATGGACCGCTCGGGAATTTACCGGGCATTGACAAAGAAAAACCCGTGCAGTCGTTTATGAAGCATGCCCGGGAACTTGGTCCGATCTATCAACTCCAATTCCCGGGCCGGGTCAGTACATTTATTTCAAACGCACGTTTTGCTGCTGAAATCTGTGACGAGACGCGTTTTGATAAAAAAGTAGGGCCTGCCCTCCAAAAAGTACGCGCTTTTGGCGGTGATGGTTTGTTCACAAGTGGAACGGAAGAACCGAATTGGAAGAAGGCTCATAATATCCTGCTGCCAAGCTTCAGCCAGCAAGCCATGAAGGGCTATCATGAAAAAATGATCGACCTTGCTTCCCAGCTGATCCAAAAATGGGCGAGGCTGAATCCGAATGAAGAAGTTGATGTACCTGATGATATGACACGTCTGACGCTTGATACCATCGGTTTGTGCGGATTCAATTATCGTTTCAACAGCTTCTATCGGGAAGATTCGCATCCTTTCATAGAAAAAATGGTGCGGGCGCTTGATGAATCGATGAGCCAGACGCAGCGTCTCGGGATCCAGGATAAGCTGATGGTCCGTTCCAAACGACAATTCAAAGAAGATATCGATTACATGTTCAACTTAGTCGATCAATTAATCGAAGAAAGGAAACAAGCAGGAGATCAAGGAGAGGACGACCTGCTTGGGCATATGCTGAAAGGGAAAGATCCTGAAACAGGGGAAGCACTGGATGATGAGAATATCCGCTTCCAAATCATCACCTTTCTCATCGCCGGACACGAAACGACGAGTGGACTCCTATCTTTTGCCATGTACTATTTGTTGAAACATCCTGATAAGTTACAGAAGGCGTATGAAGAAGTGGATGAAGTGCTTGGTGACGATACCCCTTCCTATAAACAAGTGAAACAGTTGAAATACGTGCGGATGATATTGAACGAAGCTTTACGCCTATGGCCGACCGCTCCAGCGTTTTCTGTGTATGCCAAGGAAGATACAACGCTTGATGGCGAATACGAGGTGGAAAAAGGGGATACGTTCACCCTGCTTATTCCGGAGCTTCACCGGGATACGACCGTTTGGGGAGACGATGCGGAGGAATTCAATCCGGAACGCTTTGAAAATCCAGCGAGCATCCCGCATCATGCGTATAAGCCTTTTGGCAATGGACAAAGAGCGTGCATCGGGCAGCAGTTCGCCCTCCATGAAGCGACCCTCGTTCTCGGCATGGTTTTGCAGCATTTCGATCTTGAAGATCATACCGATTATGAACTGGATGTCAAAGAAACGTTGACGTTCAAGCCTGACGGGCTGACGATGAAAGTGAAAGCGAGAAGAGAATTCAACGGGTTCAAGCCACAAGACGTTGATGAAAAGGAAGATGTGAAGGATATTCCCGCACGTGAGTCCCATGGCACTCCATTCCTTGTATTGTTCGGGTCGAACATGGGGACAGCAGAAGGAGTGGCCCGGGAGCTTGTAGAAACCGCCCGCCATCAAGGGTTTTCCGTAATGACGGCTCCACTCGATGAATGGACAGGGAGTCTTCCAAAAGAAGGAGCTACCTTGATCGTATCTGCCTCCTACAATGGCAATCCGCCAGACAACGCGACCTCTTTTGTCCAGTGGCTGACTTCTGCTGAGGAAGCAGACCTCGATGGGGTAACTTACGCGGTTTTTGGCTGTGGAGACCGCAATTGGGCGAGCACTTATCAACGGGTTCCTGCAACGATCGATCACGAGCTCGATGCGAAAGGAGCTGTCCGCCTGCTTGAACGAGGAGAAGGTGATGCCAGCGAAGACTTTGATGGTGATTTGGAAAAATGGGAAGAGAAACTATGGCCGTCTTTAGCCGACCATTTTAAATTGGATTTAGAAGAAGGACAGGATCTCTCAAGCCCCGTTTCCATGGAATTCGTCAGTGGAACGAGCTACACGCCTGTCGCTCGTACCTATGACGCCTTCACAGCTGTTGTGCTTGAAAACAGGGAGCTGTTGAAGTCTGATGAGCGCAGCACCCGACACGTGGAGGTTGAACTTCCTGCAGGCATGACTTTCAAAGAAGGAGATCACTTGGGTGTCGTGCCGGAAAATACACAGGCCCTTATCAACAGGGTGTTGGATCGGTTCGGAATCAAAGGAGAAGAGCACGTGATTTTGAGCGAAGGAACCGGCCGGGCATCCCATCTGCCTACAGGCCAACCCGTTCAACTCCACCAATTGTTATCGTCTTACGTGGAATTGCAGGAACCGGCGACTCGTGCACAAATCCGTGCCCTCGCAGCGAGTAATCCTTGCCCGCCTCACAAAATCGAGCTGGAACAACTCGTAGAGGATGAAAACTATAAAACTGAGATTCTGGAAAAACGTCAAACGATGCTTGAACTGTTGGAAGCCTATTCTTCCTGTGAAATGGAGTTTGAACAATTCATTTCCCTGCTTCCAGCTTTGAAAGTCCGTTATTATTCAATTTCCAGTTCCCCTCGTGTTGATGCCCATCAACCGAGTGTGACGGTGAGTGTTGTTCGAGGAGAGGCTTGGAGCGGCAACGGAGAGTATGAAGGTGTGGCTTCGAACTACCTCGCATCAAGAGATATCGGAGACAAAATCGCCTGTTTCGTCCGCACACCTCAATCAGATTTCCAACTGCCGGAAGATCCTGAAACCCCGATGATCCTTGTCGGACCGGGAACTGGAATCGCTCCCTTCCGAGGATTCATTCAGGCTCGTAAAGCGATGCAGCAGGAAGGGACAACGCTTGGTGAAGCCCACCTTTATTTCGGGTGCCGTCACCCAGAACAGGACTTTCTGTACGAAGAGGAATTGAAAGAAGCGGAACGTTTAGAATTGATTGACCTGCATACCGCTTTTTCAAGACATCAGCATGGTGAAAAGGTGTATGTCCAACATATGATGAGGAAAAATGCGGAAGCTATCCTTTCTTTATTGGATCAAGGAGGCCGTCTCTATATTTGTGGGGATGGCAGCAAAATGGCCCCAGAAGTAACGAATACGCTTATCGCTTGTTACCAGGACCTCCATCAAGTAAGCGAGCAGGAAGCTGTTTCATGGTTGGATGAGCTTGAGCGATCCGGCCGATTGGCTAAGGATGTATGGGCGGGTTCTTAAAAGACTAGATCATTCTTTAATAGTTATGAAAACCCTGATTTCTCATGAGAAATCAGGGTTTTTACTTTTGCAGGGCCTCATCACCCACTGAACATTGTTCTATGAGAAGAGTTTTATATTTCCACTCGAAATATAGTACGTATTATTGTAATATATTAATGAATATCCTTTGGGACTTAAAAAGATAAAAGTAGAAGATACATTTTCAGCGGAAATTGTTTAAATCATTCATTTGTATTTTTTGAGGAGGAAAATAAATGACGGCGGCAAAGTCAGGAGCATTGAGCCCTGTAACGACTACAATACTTGAACAGAAAGAACAGTTGGCTCGAGCGGTTGCAATACCTAATGAAATAGGAAAAGGTGTTTCAGAACAATTAATTACTTGGAGAATGGGATTGATTCAAGCCTATGCAAACTCTTTAAGTCAGGATTTTGAGGAAGTGACTCAAAATCTTGAAAAGTGGAGCGATCACGTTTCAGGGGAACTAGTAGGATTAAGGTTGCCTTTGAACTTGGCCCTCGTAGAAATAAATGAGTATAGGGAAGTCATTGGCGCTATGATCAAAGACGAAGCGAAAACACAGAATCTGTCCCTTGACGATTTTTATGATATCCTTACTCAGTTTCATCATGCGGTTGACCAAGCGGTGCAATTCATGAGTCGATCGTATATGGATGACTTTGAAAATACGATACAAACGGCTAATTATGCGGTTGATGAACTTTCCGTTCCTATCGTTCGAGTTACGGAGACAGTCGGTGTCATTCCAATCGTTGGAGAAATAGATACGAAAAGGGCCCAACTGCTTATGGAGAATGCCTTGAAGCAAGGGGAAGAATACGAGCTTGACACGATCATTTTAGATTTATCGGGTGTGAGTATCATCGATACAATGGTGGCTCACCAATTATTTAAAGTCATTAATTCATTAAAACTTACAGGTGTGAATGGAATAATGAGCGGCATCCGTCCTGATATTGTACAGACAATGGTTAGTCTGGGAATTGATATGAAAGGGATCCATACGTTCAGCAGCCTCCACAAGGCCATTGAATCATTGCAATTACTTGAGAAGAAAGTCAACGTTTAATGTTGGCTTTCTTCTTTATTATTGCCATCTGTCCCTCACCATGCTAAAAGGTAAATGACAGGAACGGGATTAAATACAAAGTTCAATGTCTTAGTCTTTACACCAGTTCTAATCGAAAAATGGATGTGCTGCATAGAAACAGATTTCTTTCGTTTCCCTTTTTCTCTGTGATAATGACATACATCGTTGAAAAAGGAGGCAGATCAATGACAAACCAAACAACAACGAAACCTTTATTTGAAAATTTCACGAGTGATAAATTAAATCTTCCAAACCGCACCGTCATGGCACCATTTATTTATGACAAGTCAAAACTATGGAATGATATAATTAAAACAATGAATGAAGAAGACAAGAAAAGGAGGATGAATGATGACCAAACATAAGATCTATACGATGAGTTTCGCAAGTGTCTACCCTCACTATGTGAAGAAGGCAGAAAAAAAAGGCCGTACGAAAACTGAAGTCGACGAAATCATCCGATGGTTGACAGGTTATAATCAAGAAGAGTTAGAGGCGCATTTGGAAAAAAAGACAGACTTTGAAACCTTTTTTGCAGAAGCTCCGGAACTGAACCCTTCACGAGCCATGATCAAAGGTGTCATCTGCGGCGTACGGGTGGAAGAGATCGAAGAGCCGACGATGCAGGAAATCCGCTACTTGGATAAGCTGATCGATGAGCTGGCCAAGGGGAAAGCGATGGAGAAGATTTTACGGAAATCCTAAAGGGAAAATGAAAAACACGGCCTCCATTTAATTAAATGGAGGCCGTGTTTTTTTGTGAAACGGCTAAACGTGCCTGCACTAAATTCCTTCAGTCGGACTGCTTCACGCTTAGAGTTGTGATCGTAAACAGGATCAGAGCCATTCCAACGAGCTGGATCATGCCCAATTGATCCCCAAGGAGCAGCACACCGAATAATGACGCTGTGACGGGTTCGACCATAGCGACCATCGAAGCTGTGGACGGTGCCGTCTTGCGTATACCGATAATATAGAGGATGAAGGAAACTCCAGCCCCGACGAGCCCTAACAGAATGAACCATCCGATGTCGCTGGACGTCAACGCATCTGTCATTTCCTGCTTGTCTGTAAAAACAAAGAGAATGACACAAAAGAAGAAAAAGGCGGTGGCTAACGCTGTCTCCACGCTGCCCTTATGAGAAGCCTTTTTAAATCCGAATATAAACACCGCATAGCAGATTCCGGCCCCGAGTCCAGCGGCTGTCCCTAGAAAACTCCCGGACAGCGTTTCGATATTGTAGGCACCTGTAAGAAGGATGATCCCTATGAGTACGCCTGCGATGCATCCCCATTTCAACCATGATGAACGCTCAATCCCTAATACAAAAGAGATCAAAAGGACAAAGACAGGTGCAGTGTACATCAGAGTAGCAGCCACAGCTACGCTTGCAGATTCAATACTCAGAAAATATAAAGTGAAGTTACCAGCAACACCTACACCAGCCAACAGAGACCATAGATATAAGCGGCTGGTGTAAACCCACTTCCTGCTAAATCGGATGAGAAACCAAACAAAAAAACATAAGAACCCAACGGCACCTCTGTAAAAGGAAATGGTGATAGGGTCCCAGCCCTTGCTCATCAAAATATCTGCGATTCCTCCACTAATGCCCCAGCATATTGCTGCCAGTATAACCAATCCTACACCTGCGTATCTCATTATGTGCCTCCTATATATTCAGTCATCGTAATTTTCCTAGGTCAGAGAAAGTGAACTCATATACGTAAATGGATGGGGCGCCCCATCCATTTACGGTGCTGCGTGTTTTTATTTAACGTGTTAAAGGTAGTTCCTCAAATTTTTTCCACCTAAACGTGAATTTCATTGCATGGAATAGGAAAGCTAATTTGAAAGAATAAAGGAAATAACAAGAGGTGAGGTCTCTACTGAATTGAATAATTTTCTATATTCAATGGGGTTTGAATAGTTCTAGGTTCATGAGCCCAGGGATGATTTCGATATTTATCCCTATTTTTGATGGAAACACAAAAAAACAGGTTCACTTCCTTCTTTGCAGGGTAGGAAATAGAAGGATTCAAAAGTCTTAAGAAAAGATTGGGGATCATATGGGGATCTTTTACTATATAAAGAAATATTTTAAGATGTCGAGACGACAGCGGAAAAGTGAATTAAAGTCAACGTTATGGTTTATGCCTTTTTGGTATATCGTGGGAGCGATCGGTTTATCCGCCTTTACCTTTTATCTTGATTATGTGGTGGATGTCGGTTTATATCTGCCAGCAGCCATAGGTTTCAGCGGACAGACACTGCAGGTGCTTCTGAGTGCCCTTGTCGGTGGGGTACTGACCTTGAGCGCGTTTACCATTAACTCCCTGCTCGTCGCTTTGACGACGTTCAGCGGGCAATTTTCGTCCAAGATGCTTGTGAACTTTGTCAGTGACCGGGCGACCCAGCATGTGCTTGGTATTTTTAACGGAAGTTTTATTTATGTACTGCTGAACTTTTTGTACGTGACGCATGAAGAAGAGGAGTATATTGTTGCAACACCGGTTTTATCCATCCTCACAGCGATTACAGCTGCGGTGACGTTTATTTATTTCATCAACCATACGACCACCTGGATGCAGGTGCATAACATCAGTTTTAATATGAATACCAAGTCGAAACAGGTCCAGGCTTCTCTGGAAAAAGAATTAAAGCCTTACCACCTTGAAAAGGAGATAGAGGTAGAATCACTCCCCGCTGATGCGGATGGGAAGGTGATCAAGACCCGCCAGTCTGGTTATCTTCAAGTGGCTGACTTTTCAAGATTGATTAAGCAGGCGAAGAGTGACAACAGCCTTCTTAGGTTTGATGTCAGAATCGGGGAGTTTGTTTTAGAAGGAACACCGATCCTTACGTATTGGGAACAAGGTCAAACCATTCATCCCGACCGCTATTTGAAGTCGATGGAAATCGGGGTCAAACAAACAGAAATTCAAGACCTGGAGTACGGGCTCAATAAGCTGGCCGAGGTAGCCATCAAGGCTTTAGGTCATAATGACCCGCTTACGGTGACGAATACGATTCACCAGATTGCGGATCTGTTGAAAAGCATCGGTCAGTCTACCAATTTCTCTCCCTATCTTTTTGACAATGAAGAGGAGCTTCGGATCATTTTGAATCAAAAAACTTTCCGGTATTACCTTCATAGGGGATTTGCCTCCATCCGCGAGTACGCGGACCAGAACTCGACCGTGATGACAGAGCTTTTGACCATGATTTCGCTCCTCAGTAAAACGATGGATCAGAATGTTCACGAAGATCTATGGGAATTTGCCCGTCAGACGATTCTAGGGTTTGATAACTACAGTCTGTACGAAAATGATTGCCTGTATATTTTAGAGCAGTTAGCCGAACTTGCTCAAAACACAGGCCATCAGCAGGATTATCTTTTCCTGCTTGAATATATGTTGAAGCGGGTGAGTTCGAAGAGTGCCTCTGAAGATCCTGCTTCTCTTTAAAAAGGAAAAGCGCCTGCCCTACTTTTGAGTAAGGCAGGCGCTTTTTATGGTTGGAGGTATAGTCTTTCCCCTTTCATCAAACGGGAATGTTATTCTAACGCCGTTAAATCAACAAATTTTAAAGGCTTGGATTTGGGAAGTATCTGCTAAATGAAGCTGTGAAAATTGCGTTGGAATTTAATAAATAGAAGATATGGCTGGGTGTGTGGAAAAGAAATGAGAATGCTATAATTTTCTGCAAGAAGATGGGGTTGTAGAAGTGGATACGCATTCTTTTTTTATGGGAGATGAAGAACAGACGGACGTAATCATGGTGAAAATTCTCTATCTCCTTTGGTCAACGTCGTTTATGGTGTTAAGAAAACTTATAGAGTGGCAGCTGTCCGATTAGGATAACCGCACCTTTAGGAATCAGGAGGATATCATAGAGTGACTTCTATCAAAAAAGCATATGGGTACGTAACGAGAATAATAGAAGGTCGACCGCAAGTATTAGTGTTGCAGCATCCTGTCGCTGAAGCAGGGATTCAAATACCCAAGGGGACGGTGCAGCCGGGTGAAGAAACTCAGAATGCCGTTCTAAGAGAAATGGAAGAAGAAACGGGATTAAGAAACCTTCGAGTTGAACAACTCCTTGCTGAAGATTTGTGGGAAAATGATGACGGGTCTATACATCACCGATTTTTTTATGAGTTACCGGTCTTTCATGTAGATGATGAATGGGACCACGATCCAACAGGTGGGGGAGAAGAAGAGGGGCTTACGTTTCATTTCTTTTGGATCTCTTCGATCGATGAGGTTGAACTGATCAGGGGCCATGGAGATTATTTGCCGCTAATTTTCAATTGAACATATCCGCACTTGTGGACGATCCTGTTTTTATTTGTTCTTTCTGTTCAAAACGTCTTCCGCTTCATTAACCATATGGAAAAGGAATGGCAGGTTTTTTACCTTACCAAAGCGAACATGTTACAGGATAGGGCAAAATTAAAGGGGGATATGAAATGGAACTTGGTGCATTTTCAGTAAGTTTAACGGTGAAAGACATCAACAAATCCAAAGCTTTTTATGAAAAATTAGGATTTCAATCTTATGGTGGAGATCCTTCGCAAAACTGGCTCATCATGAAAAATGAAAGCTGTGTCATTGGATTATTTCAAGGGATGTTTGAGAAAAACATACTGACTTTCAATCCTGGTTGGAATCAACAAGCAGAGAATACCGATTCATTTACAGATGTACGGGAATTACAAAACCAGTTGAAACAAAAAGGAATTGAAATCCTATCCGAAGCAGATGAAACGGGCGAAGGACCTGAAAGTTTTACAATTGAAGACCCTGATGGTAACCCTATCCTCATCGATCAACATAGATAAGTGTTTATGATTCGATAATGAAAAGCGTAAGAATCACGAAACCTATCATTTCTCAGGACCTCAAAAGGGGTCTGATAGTAGAAAAAGGATAAAGGGGAATCCTTTACTTAATGGGATAAGTTCAATAAATGCCCTTTACAATAATGGAATATTCTTGCATAGTATAGAGAAATGAAAACGGCGTTGAAGAGAAGAGTAGATAAGTAGAAGCCTTCACAGAGAGCTCCGCGTGCTGAAAAGGGGCAAGGATTCTTTTATCGAAACAAACCTCTGAGCTTCTCATGGGAACCAGTGGAGGTGATCATGGGACGGGAGCTCCCGTTACAGAGATAGGGTATGAAGCGCGTACTCGATGAGCTGGGTGTGGCGACACATCCATGAAACTGGGGTGGCACCGCGGATGAAACAGACCTCGCCCCCAAGACTTACACGTCTTGGGGGTGAGTTTTTTTATTTCTTAAAATAGCTGCGAGGAGGCTGTGTATGGAATTGAAAAAGAGGTTTCGTTCGTGGAAGCACCCGTTTCTATTGCTATCAGGGGTAGGTCTTTCAAACATCGGAGATTGGATCTATTTGATTGCCTTGAATTTGATCGTGCTTGAAATGACCGGTTCGCCGCTTGCGGTCACGGTTTTGTATTTGCTGAAGCAGGTAGCGACGCTTATGACAAATGTGTGGGCAGGGTCTCTGGTGGACAGGGTCAATCAGCGGAATCTTATGATTGGGCTCGATGTGTTCCGAGCTCTTTTGCTTGTCGTTCTTCCTGCTTTGTCTTCTCTCTCGGCCATGTACACACTTGTCCTGTTTGTGAATATGGCAGGGTCTATTTTCGAGCCCGCTTCGATGACATATGTGACGAAGCTGATTCCAAGCGATCAGCGGAAACGATTCAATGCGTTAAGAAGTTTGATTGATTCGGGAGGATTTCTGATCGGACCTGCGATTGCAGGCGTTCTTTTCATCATCGGAACTCCTGAGCTGGCGATTTATTTTAATGCCTGGACGTTTTTCATTTCAGGGATCATTTCTTTCCTGCTTCCCCGCTTGGAAACAAAGGTTGAAAAAGAAAGGGAAGCATGGTCAGTGACCTTGCTGAAAAAAGATTGGGGCATTGTGCGGTCGTTTACGAAGCATCATGCTTTGATCATGACGATTTATTTTCTGTTCGGACTGATGATGGTGATGGCGGCAGCGCTTGATTCGGTGGAGGCCGCTTTTTCAAAAGAAGTCCTGCAGTTGACGGACGTGGCGTATGGTTTTCTTGTCAGTATTGCGGGAGCAGGAATCGCTGTTGGGGCTATATTCCTTACATGGTTCGGAAATTATCTCTCGACGAAAATCCTCCTCACTTGCGGCGGGTTGTTTGTAGCGGCCGGCTATTTGATTTACGCCTTTTCGGTAGATTTTTCAGGAGCGGCGGTCGGGTTCTTCTTGCTATCGTTGGCGCTTGCTTTTGCGAATACAGGCTTTCACACGTTCTACCAGGAGTGGATCCCTGTTCATGTGATGGGGAGAGTGACGAGTGTGTTCGGTTTATTGGAAAGTGTGCTCGTCATCTTTGCGACCGTCGTTATAGGAGCGGCTGCAGAGTGGGTTTCGATAAAAACGGCGGTTATAGGAGGATCGTTGATGATGCTTTTGGTAACGTTAGCTCTAGGTTATTACAATCGCCAGTGGAAAGAGAAGAAAGTGAATCAAACGGCGATATAGGTCGTGCTTTTTTAATGATGGAATGTTACATCTTCATGAAAAGGTCCTCGGGATGGTTTGGTTTGTCATTGCTCCGGGGTATGGTTAGGGAATATATCGATGAGAAAAGTTGGTGGAGGTTCTTATGTCAAAGGTTCAACGCATCATCATGAGTTTAGGTTTTACCGGGTATATCCTCTTTCTCGCGTTTTATATGTTTTTCCAATCACGCGGGGCGGCGGGGATGTCCTTGAGTCTATTTGAATATATACAAAGCCGCTCGAATCTGATTCCATTTAAAACCATCACTAATTATATAACCGCCCTACAGGAAGGGACGATGAATACGTGGACGGCTGTTAAAAATCTGCTTGGGAATGTGCTCGTCTTCACACCAATGGGTATTTTCCTGCCTGCCCTGTTTAGAAAATTGGACCGACTGCGTGCCTTCTTGCTCGCCTTTGTGTTGATCATTCTCTCAGCAGAAGTCGCGCAATTACTCACCCAAAGGGGTAGCTTTGATATCGATGATTTTATTTTGAATCTATTCGGTGCCTGGCTTGGGTTCCACGTGTGGAAAACAAATCTCGTCCAAAAATGGGTAGGGAGAAGAAGTTATGAATAGATATGTGGTGATGACTGTCGGAATGACGCACAGTGGAAAGTCGACGTTTGCGAGAATGCTGGAGGAAGCGTTGAAGAACACGGTCGTGATTGACCAGGATGATCAGGCGGCGTTTTTGAATACACATTATTCCCGGCTGGTTCCTGGACATGGACCGAATACGATCAAACACAGCATGACGAAAATGCTCGTCGATTATGCGGTAGAAGAAACGGATCTGCATCTCATCATCTGTAATTCGAACCGGAATCCAAAAGCAAGGAAAGCGCTGCTGGATGATTTTGAATGGAAAGGTTTTTCTACGATTCTTGTAAATTTTGATGTGCCAATCACTCTCCTTGAAAAACGCGTAGCAGACAGAAAGCGGGATTCATCGGTGTTGCGGACTGCTTCTTCTTTTGCTGAAGTACTGAGGCGGCAGCAGGAAGAATCACCGCATATCCAGCCCCCGTCTGATGAAGAGGTGGACCACTTTTTTACCATTGAAAAAGAGGGAGAGGTCATGGATGTGATCAGGAGGATAGCTGATCTTCTCTCGTCCTAGTATAAGAGTCTCGTATTCTGGCTATGCTAGTGATAGAAAGGATGATGAGCATGCAATACATGGAGAAGACGAACAAAGTGATGGCCGATTTGATTTCAGGCAAACGTCGTCATTTCGGAAATTACTCTTATCATCAGTCGGTTTTTACGGATGGCGTGAAGGAAGTTCCTGAATGGGAAGTGCGCCAATTTGTGCTCAATTATTTTATGGCGTTGGAAAATGTGAAAAGTCACGCGTGAATCAAGGTGGACGCTTTCATCGGATTGAATAGAAAGGTACACACTTCTGAAAGCAGGTGTGTACCTTTTGTTGTTTCGCCAATCCTGGCGATTGCAGGCAGCTATGTTGTCGGGAATACATACGAAAAGAAACAACAAAGGAAGGAATATGGTGCTCACTCAAATTGAAAACCCCCATGAATACTGATAATATGTAGAGAAAATGAACGTAAATGAGGGAAGCACATGCCAAGAGTATCGAAACGGCAAAAGATTTTGGAAGCAGCCGCACTCATCGTGCGTGAGCAGGGGAGCGATGCGCTCACATTGGACGCTGTTGCTAAGCGCGCAGAAGTGAGCAAAGGCGGATTGCTGTATCACTTTTCCACAAAAGAAGCGCTCGTGGAAGGGCTCGTCCAATACATGAACGATGTCTACCGGGAGAATGTGGAAGAATTAGTAGAAAACGATGATGCGGAGACGGGGAAATGGGCAAGGTCGTTCATTAACGTCATGCATGATAAAAGTACGGAAAACCGACCGCTCAGTTCAGGGATGCTGGCCGCTCAAGGGATCAATCCCAAGTTGTTGAAACCTCTTCAGGATACATATGCCGACTGGCAGAATCATATCGAGCATGACGGCCTCGATCAAATCGATGCGACGATTTTGCGTCTTGCGGTCGATGGGTTATGGCTGTCGGAAATTTTCGGGCTCGGGACTTTGCCACCGACGCTTAGAAAACAGGTTCTTGAACGATTGAACGAGCAAACATACAAATCGAAATAAAAAATCACCAGCTCTTTGGGAGAGCTGGTGATTTTTATTTGGCTACAGAAATCTTGATTATGATGAAAAAATTTCAGGCGAAAGCTTTTTCGGTGCGTTCCTGGAACACTTTTCGTGCCTGTGTGAGAGCATTGATGACCGATGGGAAGCCTACGTAAGGGATCAGCTGCATCATGGATTCAATGATTTCTTTTTCTGAAAGACCAGCATTTAGAGCGGTATTGATGTGCAGCTCAAGCTGCGGCAGACTGCCGGAGCCTTGCGTGACAAGGCTCGACAATACCGTTAGTGCGCGGGATTGTTTGCTTAGGTGATCGCGGTTGTAGATATCGCCGTAGGCAAACTCGATGATGTATTTTCCGAGATCCGGGGCGATATCTTCCAGTGCTTTCATAAGTTCAAAATGGTTGGTGCCTTTTTCTTCATCTGTATAGGAACGGAGGGTTTCCAATCCTTTTTCATAACGTGTATTCATGGTGTCTCTTCCTTTCTTAAGATGCTTTCTTGTCTTCTTTTTCTTCTTTCGCGCGGTCTTCGTTGACCATTTTGATGAAGGACCATCCGAGAATTGGCAGGATAATCAACAGTGGGAAACCGCCGACGATGCTGATCGTCTGCAGTGTCGTCAGTCCGCCCATGTTCATGAAAATCATCGGCAGAATGGATAAGGCCAAAGCCCAAAACAGACGGTTCCATTTAAGCGGTTCACCTTCGACGTGTTTTTGTACAACGGATGCGATGACATACGATCCAGAGTCATAGGTCGTCGATAAGAAAATGGTGGCGAGCAAAATGAAGACGATGATTGCAAGTGTTGCGAGCGGGAGTTCAGTCAAGGTACCGATGATGGCAGCAGGTGCGCCTTGTTGGTTCAAGGTATCAATGACCGGATACTGACCACTCAATTCCAAGTACATGGAATAGTTTCCTAAGATTCCGAAGAAAAGGATCGTCCCTAAGCTTCCAAACAGGATGGTTCCGAAAACGACTTGGCGTATCGTCCGTCCTTTGGAAATCCGTGCGATGAACAACCCGACAAACGGAGCATATACAATCCACCATGCCCAGTAGAAGACAGTCCAGCCTTCAGGGAATCCAGTCCGGGTAAATGAAGCAAGATCGTTGAACGGTTCTGCCCATAAGCTCATCAGGAAGAAGTTGTCCATCATCCGGCCGAGGGCTGAAGTCGTCGATTCTGTAATGAATGTGGTCGGCCCGACGGTGAAAATGAAAATCAACAGGATGAACGCGAGCCACAAGTTGATATCACTAAGGACGCGAATTCCTTTTTGCAGACCTGAATAAGCACTCAATCCGAAGATCAACGTACAGAAAAGCAGAATGATCGATTTCGTCGTCATCGTATCTGGAATGCCAACTAAGTTGTTCAGACCAGCTGAAATGATCGGTGCGGAAAGCGCAAGGCCTGTTCCACCTCCGCCTAAAAGTCCGAACATGAACAGAATGTCGACAAGACGTCCGACCCAGCCGTCGGTGTATTTACCGAGCACTGGACGACACGCTTCACTGATTTTGAAAACATCGGTTTTCTTCACGAAAAACATATAGCCGATCGGAAGAGCTGGAATGGCGAACATCGCCCATGCGATCGGCCCCCAATGGAAAAATCCGTACGTGGATGCCCACTGGATCGCCTCATTGGAACCTGCTTCAACACCGAAGGGAGGTCCTTGATAGTAGTAGGCCCATTCAATAACGCCCCAATAAAGAATCCCCGTTCCAATTCCACTCGTAAACAGCATCGCTGCCCAGGAGCTCGTCTTGAATTCTGCTTTTGTCTCAGCGTCTCCGAGCTTGATATCTCCATAGCGGCTCACTCCGACAAACAATAAGAAAAGCAGCATGATTAATCCGACTGATAAAAATAAGAAGCCTAATCGTTGCGTGACGACCTCATTCGCCGCCAGCACAATTTCTTTACCTTGTTCAGGGAAAATGATCAGAGGCAGGGATACAAATAGTAATAAGGCAAGAGCCCCTCCGAACGTTTTCCAATCCATGAGTTGTTTCTTCATGGGTATTCCTCCTTTATTCAGATGCGATGTTTCGTGTGTGACTTTTTAAACTGTACAATCTGGACGGTTTTGTTTCAAAACATGGATGAGGGTGTAAATGGGAGAATATTAAGCAATATTCAAGGAATGATAGGGTGTGAAGTTATATTTCACTTATTTTCATGTGTTTTAAGTATTAGTGCCAGTTCATCCATTGTATAAAGTGAAAATTGACAAATAGCTGAATTGTGCACGCCCGTCGTTTAGGGGAAGAAAAAAGGATCTATAGAAAAATCTATAAAAAGCATTTGAAACTAAACAGTCCAGATGGTATAGTTTGTGGTGGTTGATTAAACAAACGAATTCAAAGGAGGACCTTTGGAATGAAAAATAAAGTATTGCTGACATCTGCCGTGACAGGAGCGGGAGATACGATGAAGAAAAATCCACATGTCCCTGTGACACCGAAAGAGATCGCGGAATCTGCGATTGAATCGGCCAAAGCAGGAGCGACGGTTGCTCACGTCCATGCCCGTGACCCGAAAACGGGTGGCATCAGTCATAACTTGGAGCACTACCGTGAAATCGTCGATCGCATTCGGGAATCAGAAACGGATGTCATCATTAATATTACCTCCGGAGGCGGCGGTGATTTTATTCCGAGTTTGAGTACACCGGCAGCTGGTGGCGATGGGACAGACATCCAAACGCCGGCGGAGCGTCATGAACCTGTGGGAGAACTTTTGCCGGAAATGTGCACGCTTGACTGTGGAAGTACGAACTTCGGCAACATGATCTATATGAGCCCGACGGACTGGCTTCGAGATCAGGCGAAAATGATTCAGGAAAGTGGTGTGAAGCCTGAGCTTGAATGCTTCGATACAGGGCATATCCGTTTTGCTAATCAATTAGTGGAAGAAGGACTGATTGATGGGGATCCGATGTATCAGTTCTGTCTTGGCATTCCTTGGGGAGCGGCAGCCGATGCGGAAACGATGCTATATATGAAAAATCGTATCCCGGAAAATGCGCATTGGTCTGCGTTCGGCATCGGCCGTATGCAAATGCCGATGGCGTCCCAGGCGGCGATGCTCGGCGGAAATGTTCGCGTCGGTCTTGAAGATAACATCTACCTTTCAAAAGGTGTGGTGGCACGGAACGAACAGCTTGTCGACAAAGCGGTGACGATGCTGCGAGGTCTTGACCTTGAGCCAATGACGCCTCAGGAAGCACGTGAATACTACAATCTTAGAAATCCACACGGAGGGAAGTAATCATGACCGTACAAAAAGTAGCCGTCGTCGGCACAGGAGTCATCGGAAACGGCTGGATCGCCCGCATGCTTGCACAAGGGTATGACGTTGTCGCGACAGATCCAGCAGAGGGAGCTGAAGAGCGCATGCGCCGTGCGGTCGATCAGGCGTGGCCATATGTTGAAGCGCTGGGACTTGCCGAAGGAGCGTCCAAAGACCGTTTGACGTTTGAAAAAGAATTGGCGGATGCCGTGAAGGATGCGGATTTTATCCAGGAAAACGTACCGGAAGTAGAAGAGCTGAAACAGACGGTTCTTCAGAACATCGATCAGCATGCAAAGCCTGATGCCTTGATCGGATCCAGTACTTCCGGCATCATGCCTTCCGAGCTGCAGGCGAATTTGCAGAATCCGGAACGCGTAGTTGTCGCACATCCGTTCCACCCGGTGTATATTCTGCCGCTTGTGGAAGTCGTGGCAGGAAAACAGACGACGACGGAGAACGTAGACAAAGCGAAGGCTTTTTACGAAAGCTTGAACATGAGTGTTTTGCTTGTGCGTCATGAAATTGAAGGGCACATTGCTGACCGTCTGATTGAAGCGATTTGGAGAGAATCCCTGCATATCGTCAATGAAGGCATTGCCACTACAGAAGAAGTGGACAAAGCGTTCACCCACGGGGCAGGTTTGCGTTATGCCCAGTACGGGCCTTTTCTCACCTTCCACTTGGCTGGCGGAGAAGGCGGCATGCGTCACATGCTGAAACAGTTCGGACCGGCATTGAAAAAACCGTGGACGAAGCTTGAGGCACCAGAACTTACGGATGAGCTTTACGACAGGGTCGTGTCCGGTTGTGAAGCGCAGTCGAACGGCATGAGCATGTCGGAATTGGATCAGAACCGGAACGAATTCTTAATCCGTCTCTATGACCTTGTCCAGGAATACTGGCCGAAAGAAACAGAAAAAGCAAAAGCGTAAAGGAGGGGTTTTTTGTGTCATCCTTTTCTTACAAACAGACTGTTCCAGGTGAATGGGTCGATTACAACGGCCACATGAACGATGCGGAGTACAATCGTGCGTTCAGCCTTGCTACAGATGCGTTTATCGATTGGATTGGGCTTGGTGAAAAAGGGCGTGAGCAGTTCCAGTACACGATTTTCACCCTGGAGACGCATACGTGCTACTTGAAAGAGATGCATGAAGACGCAGGTTTTGAAGTGTCTGCACGCGTATTGGATTATGATGCGAAGCGCATCCATCTGTTTTTGGAGATGCACAATGCTGATGGGGAAGTTGTCGCTACGCTTGAAGAGATGCTGATGGGCATCGATCAAAACGAAGGTCGTCCGGCACCCTTTCCTGATGAAGTAGCTCGGAAAGTGGAAGCGGAATACAATCAGACCTCTGGTCAAGAACAACCCAAACAAGTCGGCCGCACCATCGGCATTCGTAGGAAATAATCAAATATGGAATAATATGTAAGACCTGGTCACCCAAAAATTGGGTGACCAGGTCTTACTTTATCTTCCATCCAATAATCGTTCATGAATCATGCTATAATTAAGGAAATATTTAGAATTCTATGAGATTGGCAGGGTGTGTGGAAAAGATGGAAAGTCGTACATATGTTGTTCGGGATCTGTCCTATGTTGTAAGAGTCGCTCAAGAAGCGGATACGAAAGAGCTTTCTGTAGTTCGGCATCGTGTTGACGGTGAAACCGAATACCTGGATCGAGAACAGGGAGAAGGACACTTAAGTGAATGGGATTTCAAAGAGCTCATCAAAAAAGATGCAGATGAGAACAACCATTTGTTTCTGGTTGCCGAAACAGAAGGGACCCTCATTGGTTTCAGTCGGTGTGCCGGCAGTGATTTGAAAAGGCTCTCCCATCATGTGGAGTTCGGTGTAGGAGTGTTAGAGGAATACTGGGGCTACCATGTCGGAAAAGAGCTTTTGCAGCAGTCGATCCGCTGGGCGGAAAGAAACGGGATCGTTAAAATTACCCTGCGTGTTCTTGAAACAAACGAAAAAGCGATTGAAATGTATAAGCGTTTCGGTTTTGAGGTGGAAGGTGTGCTGAAAAAAGATATGCGACTTTCTGATGGTAACTATTATTCGACGATCTTGATGGCACGTTTTACATAAAAGGAGGAAGCTCATGGCCGCTAAAATATTTCCAGGTCGTTATACAGCCGAAGCTGATGATGAAGTGATTGTGTTTTTGATTGGGATGAGGATTAACAAATGGCTGGCTGTACATAAATGGCTGCCCGTTCTTCTGGCGATGCCGCCAATGGTTCAGGAGCTTTATTCACAAAAGGACAATGGTTTCTTTTCCTTAGAGAATTTCATAAACTTTCGAACAACATTGATGATCCAGTATTGGCGTTCGGAAAACGAACTTTATGCTTATGCCAGAGCTCCGAAGCATTTGAAGGCGTGGAGAAACTTCAATCGCAAAGTGAAAGATAACCCGGCTGTCGGAATCTACCATGAAACTTACAAAGTGAAGGACGGGGCGCATGAAGTCATTTACGGGAATATGCCCTTGTTTGGTCTCGCCAAAGCCTACCAGCATGTCCCCGTCCTACCCAACACGGCTTCAGCGAAACAAAGATTGAGAAAAAAGGAAAGAGAGCCGTTTGCGAATACCCGTTCATAAAGCGGTAGACGCTTTCCATTTCTGAACATGTGAAGAAAGATAATCAATGGAAGAAACTCGTCTAAAAGTGAATCGAAGATAAGAAAATGATGGAGCTGAAAAAAAGAGACTACCAGCATAAAAACTTAAAAGAAGGATCTTTAAGCAGTATTCAAAAGGCTCCTTCAGAACGGAGAGTTCTACCATGATCACGTTGAAACGAACCTTTCGAATCGTCGCCATCAAAGGCCACGGAGCTTTTGAAAATTTTGCAACCGAAGTCCCGGACTTTGCGAGACAGCTGTTACATCGGACGAGGGAAATCGAAAACCATGCCAATATCGAGATCGCTCTCTTTGAGCCTAAGATGGGGGAGGATCACCTCGAGGGTCACTATTATGTAGGGGTTCTGGTAAAAGATAAGCCGAGTCAGGTGCCTAAAGGGATGGAGTATTTAGAGGTTTCCGGAACCTATGCTTCATCTAGAGGACCCATCGATCATGTAGATGTCCTTTATAAGGAAGTGGGGGAGTGGATATTTCAACAACAACTCTCCCGGGATTGGCTGACCTATATTGTAGAGACATATCACCCTACGGAAAACGGGGAAGACGTTGAAGTGTTCCTGCCCATACTCGATTCATGAATGCATACTGTGAGCGGATGACTTGATGCACGCCATGAATAACCTTATGATGAATATCGCATATTAGTTGAGAAAAGCGAATCGGAAAGAGGTGCCTTAAGATGAAAGCTGTTCAAGTAACTGGATATGGCGATGTAGATCAGTTGAAGCTGGTGGACATTCCAACTCCAGAACCGAAAGAAAATGAAGTGCTCGTGCAGGTGAAAGCTTGTGCTATCAATAATACGGAAATCTGGATGAGGGAAGGGGCTTACGGCCAAGGCGGCAAGTCAGGCTGGCGTCCCGAAGGCGTTCAATTCCCACGTACCCCTGGTTCTGATATTACCGGCAAAGTGGTCCAGGTCGGTGAACAAGTCGATGAAACGATGATGGGGAAAGACGTCGTTCTTTTTCCGTTCACTTCCAGTGGCCCGGATGGACAAGAACACATTTCGGAAGACATGTCCTTCATCGGTTCCGAATATGATGGCGGATATGCTGAGTATGTCGTGTGGCCCGCAGAGCTTTGCTTTGATATGCCGCTTGAAGATTACACCGAAAGCTGTGTGTTTTCGGTCAGTGGTATGACGGCCTGGCATATGGTCGAACAAGTGCAGCCGAAACCTGGTGAAACGGTGATGGTCACAGGCGCAAACGGCGGCGTCGGCTCGCTCAACATCCAGATCGCATCGAAAGTTTTCGGAGCGGATGTCATTGCGCTCGTTGGGGATTTGAGTATGGAAGAGAGAATGAAAGAACTCGGAGCGACACATGTGCTGTCTTATAAATCCGAGAATCTGGAAGAAGAAATTTTGGAAGCCAACGGTGGTCCCATTGATACCGTGCTTGACGTCGTCGGAGATGCGCTGTTCTCCACGGCCTTGACCGTGCTTAAAAAGGGCGGCAAATTTTGCACATCCGGCTCTTCCGGGGGGCAAAAAACAGAACTCGATTTCCGTACCCTTTATTTGAAGCACATCACCATGTATGGATCGGTCTTAGGGACACGCGAAGAATTCAAGCGGATGTTAAAAGCGATTTCTGAAAAGAAAATACAGCCTGTCATCGACCGGACGTTTCCATTAGAGGAAGCGCGGGAAGCGCAGCAGTATTTCAAAGAGTCGGGTAAAAAAGGAAAAATCGTCCTTCTTCCATAAAAGGTGTTTCATCCATTTAAAGAACCTGTTTCACTTTTATAGTGAAACAGGTTCTTATTTTTTTGCCTGAAAGTTGAAACGTGCAGGGGCCGGTATTGGCTGAAAAAGGTTTCGTCACATCTGGAAGAGGGGTAAGGAGAGGGGGAAGCTCACCATCCCCGATTGTTCTGGCTTTTTCGACGATTGAAAATACCATTCCCTTCCTGGTTGTTCATCCTATTTTTTATTAAATTGTTAGTAATTTCCTTGAAAGCGTCCATCATGTGGCGGATTTATTAAAAGTTCGTGAACGATGTATGACAAAGTTGTGAACTTGTATTTCTAATTCCGCAAAATCTGATATAATCAGTCAAGCCCTGATACGTATAACAGCTCCTAGTTTCCGAGTTTTATACTTAAAATTTAACAGATTGATAGGAGGGTTAAGATTCATGAAAGCTAAGCATCTCCGTAATAGATGGTTTGGTTTGCTGCCGCTCGGCTTGATTCTTTTCTTAAGCGGGTGCGGGCAGTTGGAAATGACTGTGCTCGATCCCAAAGGGCCGGTCGCTCAAAGTCAATATGACCTGATTGTATACTCCCTTTGGTTCATGCTTGGTATCATTGTTGTCGTGTTTGCTCTGTTTGCCTACATGCTCATCAAGTACCGTGAGAACCGACCGGGACGTAAAGAAAGTGACTATGACCCGAATCTGCATGGGAATACGACCATCGAGGTCATCTGGACGGTCATTCCGTTCATCATTGTCATTCTTTTATCCATCCCGACCGTTACGACATTGTTCGACTTGGAGAAAGCTCCCGAACCTGCCGCAGGGGAAGAGGAGAAGGAACCTCTAGTCATTCACGCAACGACGGCGGATTGGAAATGGTTCTTCAGTTATCCGGAACAGGATATTGAAACCGTGAACTACTTACACATCCCTACCGATCGTCCGATTGAATTCCGACTGACTTCGGCAGATTCGATGTCAGCCCTATGGATTCCGGCACTTGGTGGTCAAAAGTACAACATGGCAGGTATGATGACAAAATTGTATCTGCAGGCAGATGAAGAAGGGGTCTACGATGGTCGTAACTCCAACTTCAATGGAGAAGGTTTCGCTGCTCAAACCTTCAAAGTACATGCCGAAAGTGAAGAAGACTTCAACACATGGGCAGAGGAAATTAACAATGAAGCACCAGAGCTGACAGCGGAACGTTATGATGAGCTGCTTGCACCTGGACTGACTGACAAACAATCCTATTCCAGCACACACTTGGATTATGTGAAGCACCATACGAGAGAAGATATGGGCTATGTCGTCGATAAATACCGTGAACAATTCAAAGAAAAGCTTCATTTGTATGAAATTGAAAAACAGGAAAGCTTCCAATAGAACGTAAAGAAAGCAGGTGAAGACATGCACATTACAGATATTCTAGTCACCGGTGAACCGATCATCTATGGTGCCATGGTATCAATGGCCTTAGTTGGGCTCGCCCTCCTTTTCATTCTGACGTATTTCAAAAAATGGAAATGGCTGTGGAGCGAATGGTTGACGACCGTTGACCACAAGAAAATCGGTGTCATGTATATTTTAAGTGCCCTTCTCATGTTATTCCGTGGTGGCGTCGACGCCATGATGATGAGGGTGCAGCTGGCATTCCCTGATTTGGGATTCTTGAACTCCCAGCACTATAATGAAATTTTCACAACGCACGGAACGATCATGATCATTTTCATGGCGATGCCGTTCTTGATCGGACTCATGAACATCATCGTTCCATTGCAGATCGGAGCGCGTGACTTCGCGTTTCCATATTTGAACGCCTTAAGTTTCTGGTCCTTCTTCTTCGGAATGGCGCTCTTCAACATTTCCTTCGTCATCGGAGGATCTCCGGATGCCGGGTGGACAAGTTATACCCCGCTTTCCGGTGCAGCGATGAGCCCTGGACCTGGACAAAACTTCTATCTGATGGGACTGCAGCTATCAGGAATTGGTACCCTTGCTACAGGGATCAACTTGATGGTGACGATCTTGAAAATGCGTGCCCCTGGCATGAAGCTTTTCCATATGCCGATCTTCACATGGTCGACATTGGTCACATGTTTCATCATCGTGTTCGCTTTCCCGATTTTGACCGTAGCTCTTGCACTACTTACGATTGATCGTATTTTCGGTGCACAATTCTTTACTTTGACAGGAGAAGGCCTGCCGATGATGTGGGCGAACCTGTTCTGGATGTGGGGACACCCGGAAGTGTACATCGTTATCCTTCCTGCCTTCGGTATTTTCTCCGAAGTCATTGCCACATTCGCGAAAAAACGTCTGTTTGGCTACAATGTGATGGTTTGGTCGATGATCGTCATTGCATTGCTTAGTTTCTTAGTATGGGTCCACCACTTCTTCACGATGGGTGCCGGCGCATTCGTTAACTCCGTCTTCTCCGTTTCGACGATGTTGATCGCCGTACCGACCGGAGTGAAGATTTTCAACTGGCTCGCGACCTTATATAAATCGAAAATCGAGTTCACTGTACCGATGCTTTGGTCCCTGGCCTTCATCCCAAGTTTCATCCTTGGTGGTGTCACAGGTGTCATGCTCGGTATGGCGGCTGCGGACTATCAGTTCCACAACTCGTACTTCCTGATCGCGCACTTCCACTACGTGCTGATCGCAGGTACCGTATTTGCCTGTTTCGCAGGTCTTGTGTTCTGGTATCCGAAAATGTTCGGTCACAAGATGAACGAGCGTTTGGGTAAATGGGCATTCTGGTTGTTCTTCTTCGGCTTCCATGTCTGCTTCTTCCCACAATATTTCCTAGGCTTAGACGGCATGCCGCGTCGTTTGTTCATCACGAACGTCGCCGAGTGGCTTCCATTGAACGTCATTTCAACCGTCGGTGCTTTCGGAATGGGACTTGGTTTCATCGTGTTCGTTTACAACGTCTACTACAGCTTCCGTTACAGTGAGCGCGAAACAACAGGCGACTCCTGGAATGGAAACGGTCGTACGCTTGAATGGGCGACAACGACACCAGTTCCTTATTACAACTTTGCAACGGTGCCATATGTCGATGAAATCGATCCATATATCCGTATGAAAGAAGAAGGCAAAACGACGTTTGAAGAAGACAAAGTGAAGCCGATCCACATGCCGAGTTATACAGGACAGCCGTTTATTATGATGGCCTTCCTTGGACTTGCCAGTTTCGGTCTTGTCTTTGAATGGATGTATGTCGCTGTCTTCGGATTAATCGGTGCGGTGTTCATGATGATCCGCCGTTCCTTCGATTATGACGACGGTTATTATGTACCGGTTGAAGAAATCAAACGTACAGAGAAAAAAGCGAGGGGGTTATGATATGGCTGCGGAAGAACTGAAAACAGGTCCTTTAGAATATCGCACCCAAGAAGGGCAGATGGGCATCATGGGCTTCTGGATTTTCCTCGGAGCCGAAGTCGTCCTCTTCGCAACCCTTTTCGCAACATATGCCGTGTTGTTCGGACGTACAGCTGATGCACCACTGCCAAGCGAATTGTTTGAGCCGGGCATCGTTCTTGTCATGACCTTCCTGCTTCTTACAAGTAGTTTCACTTGTGGACTTGCGATTCACGAAATGAGACGGGGGTCGGTCAAAGGGCTGATTCTTTGGATGGTCATTACGCTGGCTCTTGGTCTTGGATTCCTTGGTTTTGAAATTTACGAATTCGTTCACTATGCACATGAAGGCGCAACGATCCAGTCCAGTGCATTCTGGTCGGCGTTCTTTATCCTTGCCGGAACACACGGACTGCACGTCACGCTTGGTATCGGCTGGGCGATTCTGCTCTTGATCCAAATCAAGCAGCGTGGTCTGACGAATGTCACAAGCCGCAAATTCTTTATCATCAGCTTATACTGGCACTTCCTTGATGTCATTTGGATCTTCATCTTCACGAGTGTCTATCTGATTGGGATGGTGATTTAATATGGCAGATTCGAAAAAACGTGTACCGATGAATCACGTCATTGGCTTTATCTTGTCGCTTGTCATGACACTTGTTGCCGCATGGGCAGCGATTCAATCCGACCTGCCTGTCACATGGGTCATCATCGGCATCATGATTTTGGCTCTGCTTCAAGCAGGCGTTCAATTGTTCATGTTCATGCACGTCACGGAAGCTTCAAGTGGAAATGGACATGTGCCATGGAACATGATGTTTCACGGTTTCGCCCTCGCTGGCATCATCGTAGCAGGCTCCCTTTTCGTAATGTCCTTCGGGCATGATCATGGAGACACAGGCGAACACCAACAGCACGAGCAGCAAGAATCAGAAGACCATAGCGGTCATTAATACAAATGGGGGTTATCAGGATGGAACAAAAGCAGAACATGTCGATGGAGGCCGGCTGGCCGTGGAAAGATTTAGTTGGGTTCGTTCTTTGCATATTGCTGACGGCTTTTTCCTTAGGCGGAGCGCTTTACTCCTCCTATGACCCTAAATTTGTACTCTATCTATTAACAGGCTTTGGTTTTGTACAGGCCATGATCCAGCTGTACAAACTGCAGCCGAGAGATTAAAAAAAAGAAACGCTTCTTTCCTGGAATCAGGAAAGGAGCGTTTCTTTTTCTTTGGTTAAACTGTCTTGGTACCCAGGGCTTGATTTGACGGTCGCCACGATGAACATCACCCATGCGACGTGCGCGCCGATCAATCCAAGATAGAACATCGACCATGTGATCGAGAAGGCACCTGGATCTGCGTACATCGTCACCTGGAAGAAGTACAGCCACATGCCGATGAGCAGAATCGATTGTGCGACGGCAAAAGCCATCTTTTTCGCTTGTAAAAATAGAAATGGAGCTACTGTCGCCAATAACAAGAACATTACGATCGCACCCATGAAAATCATCTCCTTATTGATGTTTCCTTAATGTAAACGTTTTCTTTGATTTCATTGTAACAAAAAATTCGCACTTTGGACACAAAATGTTCATAATTAGGCTGACAATTTTAGAATTACCGATTTGGCCCTTGTTTAAACAGGTTTTTTTTATAGGGTTCGGGTGAGGCGGCATGAGTGAAAGTGACCGTGCGGGGAGGCAAAGTGACCTAACGGAGGTTGAAAGTGTCCTAACTGCGATTAAAGTGACTTAACGTCATAGGGAAGTACCTTAACACCAATACAAAGTGTCCTAACTCTAAATTTTATGAAAAATTTCATTTTCTTAGACACCAAACTCTCACTTCTATCGATTATAGTTTGAGACTATAAAATGGGAGTGGAAGGAAAATGGATTGGAATAATATAAAAGAACATCAACGCTTCAAAGATAAAAAGGAGCTCGATCTGCATGTGCGCAGTTTTTTATACAAAAGAAAGGCAGCATTGTCAGAGGGAACGCTCAAGGTACTGACGTTCATCTGGCGTCATGCCGTCAAGTTTCCCGGTGTCGCTTTTCCGAAAAGAGCGACGATCATAAAAGGGACTGGATTGAGTGAGAGCACAGTGGTTCGTGCATTAAGAAGCTTAGTGAACGAGAATTTGATTGAAAAAGTGACAACGAAGAAGCCGAACGGACGACAGGGTGGCAATTTGCTCGTGTTCCTGCAACAGCCGGATCTTTTTTTACCCTCGGATGACACCCCTCGTGACACCCTTCCTGACACCCCACAAAAAACGGCAACTCCCCAACAGGACAACCCTCAAGCGGCCAAATCCACACCTGAAACAGAGAAAAAACAGGGAGAATCTTCTATTAGTAAAGTTGTACCGTTTGATGCGACATTTCTGCCATCGTTCATCCCCTCTTCCTTCATTGAAACCTCTCAGCCATTTGTAGGCGCGGAACAGGTGCTGCCGGCTTGGCGGACGGTGCAGAGTGCGTTTAAACAATGGAAGCTGCAACAACCGATCGAGCATTATTTGGATAAGATCAACGAGACGTTCAGGCAGGCGGTTTTTGCTTATAAAAAAGGAATGGTACGTACAGAATTGCTGCGCTACTTTTATGGGGGATTGATGGAAGTGTTCAAACAGATGGTGCGGAAGGAGGGCTTTGAGTCGGGGAAAGGTTTAATTTTTTATGATTGGCTGGGGAGTATGCATTCGTAATTGTGAGGATAGCGCTCTAAAGAGAACCAGTAACGACCTAGCGCAGGGAAGTAACGCCCTAACCACTTGCCATAGCGACTGAACGTGGTTGTATATCAGCCTAATGTTTCACAAGCGTTTCATTGAGAAAAGTTTTCATTGACAGAAATTTGAGTCTGAGGTAGGATAGTGATTGTGATGATAATGAGAATCTTTATCAGTTGTTATTTTTTTCTATGTAAGGGTATGAAGATGAAGCGACGGATAAAGGATTCTACATAAAAGAAACGTGTGAAAGGATGTCAAACATGAAGAAGTTTTGGTTGTTTGCCCTTATGCTTGGGCTAGTCGTTCTTGCTGCCTGTGGTGGCGGATCTGAAGAAGGTTCCGAGAGTGAAGGAACAGAAAATCAGGAAGAAGAAACAACGGAAGAAGAGGAAACTCGTTCCGTGACAATTGAAGATGCAAACGGAGAACAGACGATTGAAGGAACACCTAAGAAAGTCGTTGTTTTAGAGTGGACGTATGCGGAAAACCTTCAGGCACTTGGCATGGAGCCGGTTGGTGTCGCTGGTCTTGATCAATATGGCGACTGGGTCAATGTCGGTATTCCATTCAGCGAAAAAGTGGAAGATGTAGGAACGCGTCAAGAGCCGAACTTGGAAGCGATCTCCCGTTTGAATCCTGATTTGATCATTGGTGTCGATTTCCGTCACAATGCCATCAAAGAAGATTTGGAAAGCATCGCGCCAACGGTCATGTTTGCACCATATTCTGAAGAAGCAGCACAGGATCAGTTCCAGAACATGAAAGATGAGTTCAACACGATGGCGAAAATCGTTGATAAAGAGGACAAGGCTGAACAGGTCCTTTCTGATATGGAGAATACATTCAAAGAGCAGCAGGCCCGCTTAGAAGAGGCTGGGAAAGATGGCATGAACTACGTGATCACACAAGCGTTCACGATGCAGGATACGCCGACGCTTCGTTTGTTCACAGACAACTCCATGGTCGCACAAATTATGAACAGTATGGGCATGAAGAACGATTATGAGTCTGAAAAGCTTGAAGTGTACGGCTACACGGAAACAACAGTAGAAGCGCTTCAGAACTATCAGGACTCCAACTTCTTCTACATCGTTCAGGAAGAAGACAACATTTTCAAAAATCAGTTGGCGGGCAACCCGGTATGGGAAAACCTTGCGTTCGTAAAAGAAGATCGTACGTATCAAATGCCAGGAGATGCTTGGACGTTCGGTGGACCACTATCTGCAGAAGTCTTAGCTGAACAAGTGGTCAACGCAGCCCTTGAAGAAAAATAAAGTGAGTGGATGTTATGAATTCTACACTTAAGAACACAATGATTGCGGTTCTCACCTTCGGAGGTGGGACCGCGTTATTGTGTCTTTTAACATTTATACATATCAATCAAGGAAATGTAGAGATCCCGCTCGGGGTTGTTGTTGAATCAATCATCAATCCTCAGGATACCCTGCAGCACCATACCGTCCGTACATTACGGATGCCCCGTGCAGTCATGGGAATCATTGCTGGTGGTGCGCTGGCCGTCTCCGGTGTGATTTTACAGACCGTTACGAAAAACCCGTTGTCGTCTGCAAGTACGCTCGGCATCCATTCAGGGACGTATTTTGCCGTTGTCGTCACAACGATTTTTCTGCCGGCCGCTATGGTCGGAAATGGAATCATGACCGCTTTTCTCGGTGGAATTCTGACTTTTCTTTTCGTGTACGTCTTATCGGGCGGTTCTGATGCAACGCCTGTCCGGATGGTGCTTGCCGGGATGATTGTTACGTTCCTATTCTCAGCGCTTACATCCGTCCTGCAGATTTTTTATGAAAATGAAACGCAGGGGTTGTTTTTGTGGGGATCTGGAACACTGATTCAGAATGACTGGGATGGAGTGACCTTTTCTCTGCCGGTAATCATCGTTGGAGTGATTGTGACTTTAATCTATTCAGGCAAGCTTGATACGTTAACACTCGGAGACGATGTCGCGACAGCGCTCGGGCAGAATGTGCGCAGCGTTAAAGTCGTCACAATTATCGCTGCTGTACTTTTAACGAGTGTGACCGTCAGTATCGTCGGTCCGATCGGTTTTGTCGGACTTGTGGCGCCGCACTTGATCAAGCTAATCGGTTATCGTGCCCACCTGCCGCTCATCTTAGGGTCGTTTTTATGGGGAGGAAACGTGCTTCTCTTAGCGGACGTCCTTGCCCGCGTGATTGATCCATCCTTCAATGAACTGCCGGTAGGTGCTATTACCGCACTTGTCGGTTCGCCGTGGCTCATCTGGCTAGTGATGCGGATGAAGCGGACAGGCAGCCAGAACAGCGGGGCGATTATGGCCGGGAAGAATTCCGCTACCTTGTCCATGAAAAAATTGCTGCCCGTATTGTTGGCGCTTATTACGATTACGCTGCTCGTCAGCCTTGCTTCAGGGAACTACGGATTCGAACCGTTGGTTACCTACAATGCGTTCTTCGGGGAAGCGAACACCTTCTTACAAAGTTTGATCATAGACTTGAGACTGCCTCGTGCACTTGTTGCTTTGTTCAGTGGGGCGGTTCTCGCAGTCAGTGGTCTCATTTTCCAAGGCGTGTTACGGAACCCGCTTGCAGATCCCTCCGTTATCGGGATCACTTCCGGTGCCGGTGTCGGTGCGTTGATGACGATGTACTGGTTCAGTGTCTCGGCCGTGTGGATTCCCGTCGGCGCGATGGCCGGTGCTTTGGTGTTTTTCATCATCGTCATGGTTTTAGGGGTAAAAGCCGAATTCCAACCAACTGTGCTCGCATTACTTGGAATCGGGATGTCGGCCTTCGGTTCGGCTTTAATTCAAATCATGGTCGTCCAGGCGGATATCGGAGTGGCCTCTGCGTTGACATGGCTTTCCGGTACGACCTATGCCAAAGGGTGGAGTGAGCTGTTGCAATACTTGATCTGGCCGGTCTTGTTGTTCATCCCGCTCCTTGCGTTTTACATTAAAACGCTCGACGTCCTGTCACTCGGAGATGATACGGCCAAAGGACTCGGACTTCGTGTCGTGAACGTGCGTTTTCAAATGGCGTTGATTGCAACGCTGCTTGCTGCCTGCAGTGTAGCTGCTGTCGGCTCAATCGGGTTCGTCGGACTGATTGCTCCACACCTTGCGCGTTTGCTCGTCGGTAGCGTCAACCAGAAGCTGCTGCCTGTTACGATGCTGATCGGTGGGGCGCTGTTAGTGGTTGCGGATTTGTTCAGCCGGACACTGCTTGCACCGAATGAAATTCCATCAGGGATCCTCGTCGCCCTGATTGGAGCGCCTTACTTTTTATGGTTGATGAAAAAGCGTGCGACTTAACGGTCACACGCTTCTTTTTTTGCGCGTATGTATGCTATGATAATGAAAAAATGAACGCCAGGGGAGAGTTGTATTATGAAGATTCCATACATCAAATGCCACGGGTCGGGGAACGATTTCATCCTGATCGATGAGATTGAAAATGACTTTGGCTTTTCAGAAAAAGAGCGAGAGGAGCTGTCGCTGTTATTATGTGACCGGGAAAAAGGCATCGGCTCTGATGGCATTCTTTTTGTTATGCCGAGTGAAAAAGCGGAAGGCCGGATGCGGATGTTCAACTCAGACGGCACGGAAGCGGAAATGTGCGGCAACGGTCTGCGCTGTGTCGCCCGCCATATGATTGAAAAACTCGGGAAAAAGGAAATTGCGATTGAAACAGAGAAAGCCGTGCTGCCCGTTTCTCAAGTAGAAGAGATTTTCCCTGAGATCGATACGTTCTCTGTCATGATTGAGCCTGTCAGTTTTGAGGTCGATTCACTGCCAATGAATTTTGCAGGGAAAGAAGCGGTCGATGTGAAGATTCCCGAGTTGTCTGAAGAGCGAACATTTACAGCTCTAAGTGTACCAAACCCTCACATCGTGACCATCGTCGATTCTGTCGATCAGGAGGAACTGCTATCGGTCGGGAAAAAGGCGAACGATTTGCCGGAAGTTTTTCCGAATGGTGTAAACGTAAGCTATGTCCAGATTCTTGAGGAAAATAAAATCTTCGTCCGTACGTTCGAGCGTGGTGTCGGATTGACAAACGCCTGCGGTACTGCCATGAGCGCTTCTTCGTTAGTATCAACGATTCTAGGACCGAATGATTTGGGTACACCGATCGTTGTCATCAATAAAGGCGGACTCGTCAACTGTGTCGTCGAAAAAGACAACGGACGTTTCTCCATCCAGCTGCGCGGGAATGGAACCAATGTCTATCAAGCAGAGGTTGATGTCGATTTGGGAGCCCTTACTTTTGAAGTTTCAGAGAAGCAATTTTTTGCAGAAGAAAATGCGACCTATGAAAAACTAGAAGCGTTCGCCGCTTCAGAAATCGGAGGTTGATTCTATGTTAAAAACATTCCATGTTAAAACCGATCATCATGATCAAATGATTGATGTGACCAGCCAGGTCCAGGACTGGATCCGTGAAGAAGGCGTCAAAGACGGTGTTGTCGTTGTGCAGTCGATGCACACGACGGCAGGCCTGACTGTGAATGAAAACGCCGACCCTGACGTGAAAACCGATATGCTGCGCCGCTTCCGTGAAGTGTATCCATGGGACCACCCGGAAGATCGTCATGCGGAAGGAAACACAGCCGCACATATGAAAACGAGCACGCTTGGACATGCTCAGACGCTGCTTGTGGAAGATGGAAAACTCGTTCTCGGTACATGGCAGGGACTTTACTTCTGTGAGTTCGACGGACCGAGAAGCCGGAAGTTTGTCGCGAAGTTATTATAAGGAGAAAGGAAGGTACTTCGGTGCCTTCCTTTTTTAGATGATGGCAGTATTATTGAAAGGTTGATTTCGAAACTTTTGTATGAGTTTAGGGGCTGCGGGAAAAGGTTCGCTTTCCATGGGGCGGGCGCTGAGCCTCCTCGGACTAGGTCCTGCGGGGTCTCAGCTGTCCCGCACACCCCATAGGAGTCTCACCGTTTCCCTCCGCCCTTTACCAAATGAGGTTCTCGAAATCCCTCTTATAGTAACCTGCCTAGTTTTGGTGTGAAATCCTGCTTAAACTGCGTCGATATAGGATCCTTAACCATAAAAGCTCTTATTACTGGAAGGTGGTTTCGAGAATCTCTTTCGGCAAGTGGGCGAAGGGGAATGGTGAGACTCCTGCGGGAAAAAAGTGCATGGTGAGACCCCACAGGACGCAGTCCGAGGAGGCTCACCGCGCTCCCGCGGAAAGCGAGCGATTCCCCGCAGCCCCCATCCACTCAACAAAAGTCTCGAAACTCCGTCTTCAACAAACGGGAGCGATAGTGGAAGTAGGGATAGTCCAAAAAGCCTGTCTGTTTCCGTGGAAGGACATGGTATAATTTAAAGTGGATCACGCTTTTCGCCAATTGAATAGGGTGTCGGCTAACCCCAGCGCAAAGGGGGTGATGCCTCTGAGTATGTATGAATCGTTGATGGTGATGATCGCGTTCAGTTCGTTCATCGTGTCCGTTCTCGGCTTAGTTGTCGCGATTTTACGCATAAAAAAATAGACTCCCTATTCTGACGTGAATGCGGGTGAGTCTATTTTAAGGCTGCGCCCTTTGGCTTAAGCGCTGATCCGGGAGGACCGCAGTGCCAGCTGTGGTCCTTTTCTTATGTGTATCCTTTATCTGTTCTTATCATACCACATTTTTTGAAAAAGAAACAGGTGAGTGTTTCGAACAGATATCAATTGAACTTGGATGAAATCGCTTGAAATTTAAATATATCGGTTGAAATCTCAATATATCAATGAAAGGAAGACAGATATCGGCTGAATATTCCATAGATCAATAAACCTTAAAAACCTCCAGCCCGAAAGCTGGAGGTTTTCCTTTTAGCATATCGAATCTTTAGGGTTCGGGTTTTTCATGCCGAACATCGGCCGCAGGAACAGAGCGAGATATGTTCCGGCTAAGGCCATGATCATCCATACCCAGCCATGCAGGCTGAAGGATGCGATGCCGCCGAAGTAGGCGCCGATGTTGCAACCGAACGCAAGGCGTGCGCCGTATCCCATAAGAACACCCCCGATGATGGATGCAGCCCCTATGCCTGGTTTAATTTTTCCAGGCTTGAAGTTACCTTGGAAGCTTGCCGCAATGAAGGCCCCAAGGATGATGCCGAAGTTCATGACACTCGTGGAGTCGGCAAGGACCGTCTGATTCAATGGTTCCGGGTCATTGGACCAATATGTCCAATTCGCGACATCTACGCCGAACATCTGGATGAACTTCGATCCCCAAAGCGCAAAGGCGGAGGTGATGCCCCAAGGGTTGCCGCGGACAGCAAGGGTGATGGCATTCAATACGCCTAGGATGACGGCAGCAAGCAGCAGCGGCCACGCCCCGCGCCACAATTTTTTCAAACCGGTCGTCGTTTTGAGTGGAGCCATTTTCGGTGGGTTCTTTTTCCTGGCTACCTTAACGGTAATGCCGTAGATCCCTAAGAAAATCGCCAGCTGCAGAATCCAGCCACCGAAATAGCCAAAGCCGGTGGATTCCGCTAAAGAAATGGCCGGTAGGGTCGGCGTCTCGCGCCAGAACCCGATATGATACGCACCGAGCACTGAGCCTCCGATGAAACCTAGCAGCGTGAGGATCATCGACGATTTTCCTCCTCCGACAGTATATAGCGTTCCGGATGCACAGCCGGAGCCAAGCTGCATGCCGATACCGAAAATGAAGGAACCGAAGACGACGCTGATGCCGACAGGGAATACATAGCCTTGAGGGACGTTACCTGTGAAGCTGAACCCTGTCCCTAATATAATGGCAAAAAGCGTTGTTGCAACAGCGAGCATGAGCATGTGGGCTTGAAGACCTTGGACATTACCGACCGATATCAGCCGTCTGAATGCTGAAGTAAAGCCGAACCTTGCGTGCAGAAGCACGAGCCCGAAAACAAGGCCGATCAAGAACAGAACGCCCTGCGTGAAGGTTGTGACAGATACTATCGTTATAAATAAAAGCAGCGATACGATCGCACCGATCCATACGAATGGTTTCTGTACCGGATCTAATGGAGCGATGACGGTCGAACGGGTGTTGTTTTCTTCAACCGTCTGCTGGACAGTTTGTTGTTGCATGTTTCATTCCTCCTAAATCCGATTTGTTTACTTAGTTTTAAATGAACTTTTGATATTGTAACGGAGACTCGTCTATTTGTAAATCATCCTGCATACAATGGTTGTACAAAGAGAACAAAGCTCAGTCTTTACGTAGAATTAACATGATTCAACGAGGACAAGTGGTAAAATAAATGTGTAGACAGGACGACCTAAAACAATTATTGGAGGGATGTCTTATACCTGTCGCTCGCTCATATGTTACTCGCTGGTTTTTCTTTGTTTGTGAAAAAGCAAATCGAAGAACTTCTTGGCGTACATCTGGCGCACCTCCCCCTACATAAAGACTGATCGAAAGCGACGCTGCTGGCGTGGCTTTTTTGTTGTTTAGGGAAGGTGTTTTGTGGAAGTCGCTAATAAATGGGGGAAAGTGGCTAATATAAGGAGAAAGTTGCTAATATGTATGCTGAAGCTGCTAATAAACAGGAGGAAGCCGCTAATATAGTTGCAAAAGCCGCTAATAAATAAGGCAATGCGGATATCTTATGTCCAGGTTTGGCGCACAGTACTAGAAGTTGATGTATGAGTTTTAATTTTAAGATTAAACTAAAAAACAGGTGGGTAAGTAATAGTAAGTTACATATAGGAAAAGGAGTGGTTAACATGGCGAAGAAAAAAGAGTGGCACGTGATTTTCCTTTTGGATAGCAAGCGTGTCGTGACGCACGACCTTGAGCTGAGTGAAGAAATGGATGAGCGTGAGGCGTCCGAATTCATCGTCAAACAGCTGGATAAGGGCACATGGTGGTTTTTGGAAGATGGTGTAGCGCTTCATACCAGTAGTGTGGAGAGTTTTTATTTGGACAAATGTGCGAAGAAAACAAGGTTCAGCAGAGATTAAAAAAATGGGCAGCTTTCCTGTGAAAAGGAAGCTGCCTATTTTTTATACGCTTTTAAGGTTGAAGGAGTCGGCCTTCATGACAGCGTGCTCGATGACGAGAATTCATGCTCCGTTCGTCAAGGCATTAGAATGAGTGGGTAAACAAGGAACGCTTCTAGATTAAATGATTTCCTCTTAGTGAAGAAAAAATAAAAAAACTCTCCCTGTAAGGAAGAGTTTAATTCAAAATCTCAACTTTTACTTGTCGGCGCCCATAGTCGAAGGCGTCTTTTTCCTGTTCCATAAAGAGATCGATGCGGTGACCTTCAATATCTCCGCCGATGTCGCCAGCCACGGCTGTGCCATAGCCCGGCACGCGGACTTTAGAGCCGAGCGGGATGACATTCGGATCGACGGCGATCACTTTTTGATTCGGATTGGCACGGAGATCGATACCTGTGTAGGTGACTCCGCTGCATCCTTCGCAAAAAGCTGTGTAGGCAGTCGCTTCAACAGCAACGGTACGCTTGACGTCGTTTTTCGTAGCGGATGCTGTGACGGCTTTCTTTTCTTTGTCAGGAAAACGTTCGAGATCTTTTGTTTTTTTATCTAAAGAGAGAGATTTCGTTTCTATATTTTGAGCGGGCTTGTCCACTTCATCGGCAGCTGCCGGAAGTGTAAGTCCGAAGATGATCATAGGCAGAAGAAGAAGGGAAAATAGACGTTTGTTCATAAGTAAAGGTCCCCTTTCAATATTTCACTTCGCCCATTGTACCAACCACTAAACCATCATACAAAGACAAAATACCTACAAATAGATTACATTCCTGTGACAAATGACACCCTGTTGAAAAAGAGCCGCTTTTTTTCGTGCGGCTCCTGCTATTTTCAGCGGGACGTCCCTTTGCGTTTACGTCCACAACACGGTTTTGAGGGCTTTCTGCTCGGCTTGTTTTCATTAGGGCGATTCGACATGAGGACCCTCCTCTCGGGTTTAAGATATATCATTTTATGCGGACAAATAAGAACGGGCCGTGCGCTTATCCTGCATCAGTGAATTTTTTTGAAAAAAGGGACCTATGTCGTTTACTCATCCAGCGGAAGGCATGCTATAATAGATAAGGATTCTTAGAGATTCCAGAATTATGAAAGTGATAGAAAAGGAGGACGGGACCATGACTGAATGTCCTCATTGTAAGCATATGGTGGATGACGGTGCCCGTTACTGTTCCCAATGCGGAAAGAACTTGATGCGAACACCCGAACCGAATAGCACGGCTAAACGATCGTGGTTGCCAATCATTACGCCTTTCGTCATGCTTGTCGTAATGGGGGTGGCCCTTTATTTTGTTTATGACTATCAGAAAGATGTGAATGCGGAAGTCGTTGCTATGAAAAAAGAAGCGGAGCAGGAAGCCCTTGCCGGGGAGTACCGGGAAGCGGAAAAACTGCTCGTCGGAGCGATCGACCGCCGTCCGGAGCTTGAAGCGCTTCAAAAGGAGCTCGGATCTGTGCAGGAAGCATTGACCTGGGATCAGGAGCTTGAGACGGTTGGCAAGTGGATTGAAGAAGGTTCATTGAAAAAAGCGAATGAGAAGCTCACGGCCATTCAAGAGTCTTTGCGACAAGAAGACAGCCGTTTGCTTGTTACCCTTGTTCCAAAAATGAATGAAATGGATTCCAGACTGACATTGAAGGAAATCAATCAGGAACTTTCGAAAATCACAGATGTGGATGAACTGGCAGCAAAACTGAATACATTGTCCGACCTGAATTTGGAGGAAGCTTCCAAAGTCCGGGATAAAATTTTTGAAAAAATCGTGAACCAATCGACGAAAAAAGCGGAAGCAGCAGCGGGGGAAAAGCGTTATGCCGAAGCGATTGCCATCATCGATCAGGGCTTGCAGTACGTTTCCAATGACGAAAAATTGATTCAGTTGAAGGAACGGATCCAACAGGAGAAGAAGGCCTTCGAACAAGCGGAACAGCAAAGGCTGGAAAGTGCCATGCAGCAAGCGGCACAGGATGAATTGCGTAACCAGACCCAGGCACTTGAAGTTGTCGACCTTTCGATTACAAAAGATGAGTTCGGTGATTATAAAGTGAAGGGTTCCTTGAAAAGTGTGGCGACACAAATCATCAGTACGGTGACTGTGAAGTATGACATCCTTGATGAAGAAGGAAACGTCGTCCGCTCTGAATCTGTGAAAGTTTTTCCGAACTATTTGAACCCTGGAGATCAGGGAACGTTTGATAAAGTACATTATGAATTAGAAGAGGGAGAATACTCCGTCGAAATGACAGAGATGGAGTGGCTCGTAGAATAGGGGGATGGAAGATGAAACGCTCTTGGATCATCAGCCTTCTCGCCACTCTTCTGATCCTCGGTGGCGGGATCGCGGGCGTTTTTTACGTTTTGGATACCGTCCAAAAGGATGTGGCGGTTTCAGCGGTTTTAAATGAACCACCGGCTGAGGATGACGAAGAGGGAGAAGTACCGAAAGAAACACAGGAAATCATTTTTGAATCGCAGAAGCTTGTCGTGCAACTAGAGCTCGAAGATGGTTCTGTCGGTTCAGGCTTTTTGTACAATGATCAAGGAGATATCATAACGAACGCGCACGTGGTTGCGAATACAGAGAGTGTCAATGTCATTACATCCGATGGAAAGAAAATGCCCGGCGACGTGATCGGGGTCAGCCGTGACATTGATGTCGCTGTCGTACGAGTACCAGGCTTAAAAGGGAAAGAGCCACTGCCAATCAGAAAAGAAAATTCAGCAGAGCTGCTCGATGAAGTCTTGGCGCTCGGAAGTCCTTTAGGGCTGCAAAACACCGTTACAAATGGGGAAATCAGCGGCCTTGAACGGACGCTCGACATCGAGCCCTTCCATTATAAAAACTTATACCAAATTTCAGCACCGATCTCCCCAGGAAACAGTGGGGGACCCCTTCTTGATAGGGAAACCGGTGAAGTCATCGGCATTAACTCGGCTAAAATGGATGACGAATCAATCGGTTTCAGCATCCCTATTACCGATGTCCTTCCGATGGTGAAGCGTTGGAGTGAATCTCCGATGCGCTCCCTTCCGGAATTCCCGGAACTCACCGGTGAGGTCTACTCACCCGTAACAGGGACGGATGCCGAGCAGGCAAGTTATATGGTGCAGTATTTTTATGACAGTATCAATCAAGGTGATTTCGTCACAGCGTATTCCCTGCTCAGCGCCAGCTGGCAGGAAGACATTTCTTTTGAAAACTTCCGCTCTGGGTACAACAATACGCTTAGTGTGAAAGTGGATAATCTCGTCGCAGACCCGCAGGGCGATCATGTCGAAGTCACCGCTTTCCTCACGGCCGAAGAAACGGTCGATGGCGAGGTGCAGATGAAGAAATACAAAGTCGTCTATCCTGTCAAAAAAGAGAATCAATCCGTCAAAATCTGGAGCGGTTCCGGTGAAGAGCTAAGTGCCGAGCAGGAAGAAGCATCCTAATTATAAAAACCCCTTTCCACTTTGAATAGTGGAAAGGGGTTTTTTTGTATATGCGAATGTGAAATGGCGAACAGAATGTTTGGCACCTTGAGGGCTTCTTATGGTGCCAGGCAATTCCACGCGCAGACTGGTGCCAGGCACCAAAAAGTGAAATTCGGTGCCTGGCACCCCGCCAAAGGCACCTCGTCAACATCAGTCACCCGACCATCAACGTTCATTAATTTCTTTCGCAGCACGGATGCCGGATTCTACAGCTCCTTCTATCCAGCCGTGGTAGGAGGATGTTTGTTCCCCGGCAAAGTGGATCCGACCTTCCGGGAGCGGCATCACTTCTTCAAGGTCGCGGCTCTGTCCCGGTGTGAATAAGGTGAAGCACCCGGCGGAGAACGGATTTTGGCTCCAATTGTAAACAACGCTCTGCATGTATTCTTCGTATACGACGTTTCCATACACACGAGCAAGATTCTCTAGTACTTGCTTGGTCGCTTCTTTTTGGCTGAGGCTGTTAAAAAGCAGCGCGTTCTGCCCCCAGGTGTAACTGGCCAGCAGAATGCCCGGGCCCGGCATGCCCTGATGATGGCTCGCCTGATAAGCAAAGCGGATCGGTAAGTCAGAAATGAGGTTTCCGACCGCATACCTTTCCCAAAAACGGGATTTGAATTCGATACCGATCTTGACGGCTGGTACGTTAATGACCTCTCGAATGGCCTGCCATTTTTTTTGTGATAAACAGCCGAAGGGAAAGACGTCAATGAATTGAAAGGCGCTGAAAGGAATGGTCGTCAGTAGAAAATCACCACTCCAGCACGATGTCTTCAAAAAACGCTGATCTTCTGTGTGAACAGTGACACGGTCGTGGTTGTGAACGATTTTCGTTACTTTTTGTTCAAAGTAAAGGTTATCGATGAGTTCAGGAAGAAAGGCATGGGGGAGACGATCGTTTCCTCCTTGGATTTCAATGAACTCTGTTTGGCCATTAAAAATAGGAAAGGTGATATCAATTAATATGTCGAGAAAAGAAAACTCAGGAAAGCCTTCAATGCCAAGCAAGACTTTGATCATACGTACAGCGTTATTAGACATCGAAGGGCCGTAAGGGTTGTTTCTCAAATACTCCCCCATCGAAAAATCAGAAAATTGATCCTCCAATTTCTTCTTTTCCTGATCTGTACTTTTCTGGTAAAGGTCTAAAAATGGCTGAACAGCACTAAGAAACAATTGCTTCGCCGTTTTCCCTCGTTCGTGCGGGAGGAGATGGAACTGTAATAGGTCAGGATTTTGTTCATATTGCGAACGGAACACCTTTTGACCATTAATCATCAAAAGATCGTTGGGTTTAGAGTTAATAAAGGGGTTGGTCGTTATGCCAAACTTATCGATATACGTTTGGACGTATTGGTGGTTCTTTGGAATTCTCATGGCCCCGGCGTCTATGTAGTTTCCGTTTGAAAAAGGTTCCCGGATGGTATGGACCCTTCCACCGACTCGATCGTTTCCTTCTAAAATAATGACGTCATGCCCGGCGTTCTTTAAAAGGGACCCGGCAACAAGCCCGGCCATACCCGCACCTAAAATAAGAATCCGTTTTTTCCGTCCGTAATTAGGTAACCCCTTGAGAATATAGGGTTTATATTCTTTCACTCTTTCTTCATATGCACGATGCATCGTCGCCACCCCCTTTTACTATCTATTCAAAAAATGGAAATAAAAGTATAGGGAGAAATCCTTATCTAGAGAAAGGACATAATCTTCTGCCCTCCTTCATTAAATAAAAAAGGAGGAGATGCGAGATGTATTATCCTGGTATGAGACAGGTAGGAAGAGAAGGGGAGAACCGGCTTCTTAAAGTCAATGGCGTCGGTAAAGTTCAAGTGCGTCCTGATGTTGCGAATGTGAATATCGGTGTTGTAACACAGGACAAAAACTTGGAAAAAGCACAGCAGGAGAATGCTCAGACGATGGAAAACGTACGTAATCAGTTGGTTGCTGCGGGCATTCCGGAAGAAAACATTCAGACCGCAGACTACTTCATTTTTCCTGAATATGATTATGTCGATGGCAAGCAGGAGTTCCGCGGGTATCAAGTGACCCATACCTTAAAAGTGACGATCGATGATGTGAGTCAAACCGGTTATGTCATAGATACAGCTGTAGCGGCCGGGGCAAACCGGATATCGAATATTGCTTTTACAGTGAGTGATCCGTATCAAAATTATCAAGAGGCGTTAAAAATCGCACTAGGTAATTCGCTAGCGAATGCGCAGACCATCGCGGGCACTATGGGGCTGAACTTGGATCAAACTCCTGTTAAAATCATTGAATTAGGCACAACGCCTGCTGTTCCCGTGCAAAGTTTTCAAAAAGCGGATGTACTAGGAGCGACTGCCACTCCGATCGAACCCGGGACGCTTGAAACGGTTGCCAGGGTGGAAGCACATTTTCAATATTTACCGTAATCAATCACTTTCCAAACCGGAGGGTGGTTTTTTTATGGGCAAAAAAGGAAAGATTATGCACGGGAGGACCTAAATATGAATATAAAAGTTGGGAATAATGTGTAGCACTTATTTTATGGGCTCATAAAATATAACTGAAACTAAAAAAGTTGCTCTAAGGAAAAACCTTCGTTACAATGTGCTTAGAGAAAATGTTCGAATTGAAGGAGAGGTACAATGGAAAACTTGTTATTGGCTTTCGGGCTGACCTTACTTGCCGGATTAGCCACAGGTGTAGGGAGTTTAATTGCATTTTTTGCGAAGACGACGAACACGAAGTTCCTTTCCCTTGCGCTCGGTTTTTCAGCAGGGGTCATGATCTATGTATCTATGGTGGAAATCTTTTTCAAAGCACAGGATGCCTTAGTTGATGCAATGGGGAACGAACCAGGCCGGTGGATGACGGTTGGTGCCTTCTTTGGAGGAATGCTCGTCATTGCACTCATCGATAAATTCATACCGAAGTCAGGGAACCCTCACGAAGTGAAAAAAGTGGAAGACATGTCGAAACGAGACACAGCCGTGAAAGATCCTGATTTATTGAAGATGGGAACGTTCACAGCGCTCGCCATTGCGATTCACAACTTCCCGGAAGGAATCGCGACGTTTACGGCAGCCTTGAACGACCCGGCACTCGGGATTGCGATTGCTGCGGCGATTGCGATCCATAACATTCCAGAGGGAATCGCGGTATCCGTGCCGGTGTACTATGCAACCGGAGACAAGAAGAAAGCATTCAAGCTTTCATTCTTGAGTGGTTTGTCTGAACCGGTGGGAGCGATTTTAGCTTATCTATTATTAATGCCGTTCTTGAACGACATGGTGTTCGGTATTTTATTTGCAGGGGTGGCAGGGATCATGGTGTTCATTTCCCTTGATGAATTGCTGCCTGCATCTAGAAGATACGGAGAAGCGCATTTATCGATTTACGGGGTCGTCGCCGGAATGGCGGTCATGGCTTTGAGCCTTCTGTTATTTATCTAAAAGAAAATGCCCAGCAAGCGATATCGCTTGCTGGGCATTTTTTGTTAACACGTTTTCGCGTGGATTAGATCTTCGATGGTCTCTTGGATCTTTTGTTTCGATCTTTGAACAAGCCGCCAGTTGAGGTGGATGCGGTCTTGATCTTTTACACCTAGCCTGAGGTGGTCTTGTTCTGACACGACCTGCCACTCTGAAAGCTTCGAAAACTTTTCCTCCGCTTTCCGGCTAAGCCATTGGCTCGCTTCTATTCTGAGCTGTTGGTTCACTTCTTCCGCTGTCCATGTTTCAGGATAGACAAAAAGAAAGGTTCCTTTTCGAAAAGCGAAGTGTGCTTCATCTTTATGTTCAATTTTCAGCCGGTAAGAGCGGCCGAGGTAAGAAATCTTTTCGTTCTCGGAAGCGATAAGCTCATTGACCGCGTATAGATCTTCATGCGTCTTCTGCCATTTTTCAAAGATCCAGTCCGCTTTTTTCTCAACAAAAGCCTGAACCTTTGCTTCCTCTTTTTGAGGCGAAACGGTCACTTTTACACCATTTAAATCGTCGAGATAAATTTTGATAAAAGAGACCTCTTGTTTTTCTACAGTATAAGCAATTTTTCTTTCATCAAAAGTAACAGTTGGCATCATAGCCTCCTTTCTGCCTTACAACGTGAGGTTCGTTTTCCGTTTTTGGAAATCGACACCTTCATAGTACGTGTTTTTGACAAGGACATTCGGGCCGAGGCATTTCACGGCTGGACAATGGCAGTTCAGGCTTTTCGCTGTACTAGTAGTAAGCCAGTTGTTGTAAGCATCTGTAAGCTTCGTGTCTTGAATGTTCCCAAGCCCAGGCTCGTCACCGAAATCTGTCACAATAATATCGCCTGAGAAAATGTTGACGTTCAAGCGGGAGCGTCCATCTGGATCATTTCTTACCGTCACATTCTTTTCGCTGTACAGGCGCTTCAGCATATCGAGATCGTCTTGTGAAGAGCTGCATGGATAGTAGGGAAGCGTTCCGAATAACATCCACATGTCGTCATCGCGATGATCAAGAAGACGGTTGATGCCTTCACGCATTTGTTCAAGGCTCAACGTCTCTAAGCTGCTGGCAAAATCCACCGGGTACATCGGGTGAATTTCGTGGCGCGCACATTTCATTTCTTTCACATGATCATGAATCGATTCAAGGTATGGGAACGTACGGCGGTTGAGCATCGTTTCAGCCGAGACCATGACCCCTTCTTCAGAAAGTCGCTGGGAATTTTCTACCATCCGGTCAAAAAACTTCTTACGGTTTTCTTCGGATGGTTTCCGCTCCATACGGGCAAATCCGGTATGGATGAATTCTTCGATCGTTCCCCAGTTGTGGGAAATATGTAAAACGTCCAAATAAGGAATGATCGGGATATAACGCTCATACGGAAGCGTCAAGTTGGAATTGATTTGTGTCCGCACTCCCCGCTCGTGCGCGTATTTCAGCAATGGGACCACATAGTTCTCTACAGACTTCTTCGACATCATTGGTTCCCCGCCCGTGATGCTGAGCGTCCTCAAATGAGGGATTTCATCGAGTCGCTTTCTGAGCAAGTCCATCGGCAAAGCCTCGGGGTCCTTCGCACCTAACGTATATCCGACCGCACAGTGCTCACAACGCATGTTGCAGAGCGTCGTCGTCGTAAATTCAATATTCGATAACGTCATTTTTCCGTGTTCTTCCACGTCCATATACGCTTCCCACGGGTCATAAGAAGGGGTAAGCGACTGAAGCTTCATGTTCGTACTCATAAAATATGAAACTTCCTTTCTATTAATATTTATTCGGTCGATAACCTTTACCATTCTACCATTAATATGTCTAAAACCATACAATATGTATCGGAATTATGCCGTGACATGCCAATAAGAACCTGTTTAGTTTTTACGAAGCTTTTATGGAAAGAGGAGAATAAGGGTGTGACATCGAATGATATGGGGTAACGACTAGCACAAGGGGGATTCAGATCATGAAACAAACCGTACTCATTACAGGAGCATCCAGTGGATTCGGTTTCCATACAGCAGTGAAATGTGCACAAAAAGGTTTTCGTGTTATCGCCACGATGAGAAATGTAGAAAAGGCCTCTGCGTATGAAACGCTCGATGACGAGGTACAGAACTGCATCGAAGTATGGCCGTTGGATGTGACGGATGCACAGTCGCTTGAGCGTTTTTCAGAAAAAGTGAACACGCTGGAACGACTGGATGTACTCGTCAATAATGCGGGTTATGCTGTTGGCGGATTTCTTGAACAGGTGCCGCTTGAAACGTACCGCAAGCAATTTGATACGAACGTTTTCGGTGTCATTGCCGTAACCAAAGCGGTTCTGCCATTAATGCGTAAACAGGGGAGAGGAAAGATTTTAAATGTGAGCAGTGTGAGTGGCTTGATCGGATTTCCGGGCTTATCTGCTTATGTTTCTTCCAAACATGCATTGGAAGGATTATCAGAAAGTCTCCGTTTTGAAGTGAAACCGTTCGGAATTGATGTCGCTTTGATCGAGCCGGGCTCTTACCAGACGAATATATGGTCGACAGGGCTGGAGATGCCGGAAGAAGTCCAGAACCCTGAATCTCCTTATGCCGAATACATAAAAGGGTTGTGGAGTGCGCTCAACAAAGAACCGCACGGCAATCCTCAGGATGTGTCTGACCTGATGACCGGATTGATGGAAAAAGAATCGCTAGTGAAACTCCGCTATCCGATCGGTGCCGGTGTGAGAGCCAATGTTTGGTTCAAACGTTTGCTGCCGTGGAAGTGGCTGGAAAAGACTGTGTTACAAAAAATTCTAGGAAAAGAGAAAGCCAAAGGAGTGGGGTTGAATGGAAAAAGTGATGCATGGAGCGGAGGAGATGCGCTTCGAGGGTAATGAAGTCGGAATCCTCGTGTCTCACGGGTTTACAGGAACGACGCAAAGCATGAAGCCTTTAGTTGAAGCCTATGCTAGAGCTGGGTACACCGTTTATTGTCCGAGGTTAAAAGGCCACGGAACAAGCCCTGAGGATATGGAATCGACCTCTCATATGGATTGGGTGCAATCAGTAGAAGAAGCGTACACCTGGTTGAAAGAAAGGTGTTCGAAAATATTTGTCGTAGGGTTATCAATGGGGGGAACGCTTGCGTTGTATATGGCGAGTGAGTACCGGGACATTGAAGGAGTCATTCCAATCAATGCGGCCATAGATATTCCCGCACTTGAAAATAGCCAGGGAACGGACGAACGCTTTTTAGATGCGATCGGATCGGATATCAAGGATCCTGCAACTGTCGAACTTGCGTATGACCGCACACCGGTGAAATCGATCGGAGAGCTCGTCGGATTGATGGGCAAAGTGAAGGACAGGCTCGATGAAATCCACTGTCCGATTATGATTTTCGTATCGGATGAGGATCACGTCGTTCCTCCTCACAATTCAGAAGTCATCTTCGAATCGGTATTTTCTGAACACAAAGAGATCATCCATCTGGAAAACAGTTACCATGTGGCGACCCTTGATCATGATAAGGATATGATTATCGAGCGCACCCTGGAATTTTTCCAAATGTACACGAACACAAAGTGATTGCCCGGGAAATAGAAAAGGCTTTGTAATCTAGTAAAAAATTTATTATAATAGAGACAAATCAAGAAAAGTAAACGGTATAAAGCCTTCAAGGGGAGCCTCCGGCTGAGAGTGAACGTATAGTTCTGACCCTTCGAACCTGTCAGTTAGCACTGGCGTAGGGATGGCGGCTTTTTTGATGGTGCAATGCAAAGTTGGGACTCCTCCATCAGGAAGCTTCCCTATTTAGCGTTGCTTTTTTTGTGTCTTTTTTTAGGAGGAATGTTGAAATGAGAAATCGTCGCGTTTTATTTCTCGTAGAGATTGCGATTTTTTCAGCACTCGCACTATTGTTGGATATCATCCCGTTTTTATCGTTTAAACTGTGGGCGCAGGGAGGATCGGTTTCCTTTGCCATGGTCCCAGTCTTCATCATGGCGTTCCGTTGGGGGGTAAAAGGTGGTGTCACCACCGGTTTGCTTTTAGGAATCTATCAAATCATGACAGGCGCCTATATTATGACCCCTCTTCAGGCGTTTCTTGACTATGTCGTCGCCTTTGCTGTGATTGGAACAGCTGGCTTAGTAGCAAAACCGCTATGGAATGCGATCAAATCGAAAGAGTCCCGTCGATTGGTCGGATGGATCATTGTCGGCTGCCTGATCGGAAGTGTGCTGCGCTTTTTCGGACACTTTTTTGCAGGCATCGTTTTTTATGGCGAGTTCGCCCCTGAAGGCCAGCCGGTCTGGTTGTATTCCCTCGTCTATAATGGTGGATACATGCTTCCGGCGTTTATCTTAAGCAGTATCGTCGTCAGTCTCCTATTTGTAAAACGACCAACACTATTAAGCCATTAATAAGAATCCCCCGATTGGTGTTTCGGCATCAATCGGGGGATTTTAGTTATTTCTTTATCATTGTTCAATCTCATTAACGCTCCGATTGAGGAAGACTCAGTTTCGAGACTTTTGTTGAGTGGATGGGGACTGCGGGGTATGACTCGCTTTCCGCGGGAGCGCGGTGAGCCTCCTCGGACTGCGTCCTGTGGGGTCTCACCAAGCACTTTTTTCCCGCAGGAGTCTCGCCATTCCCCTCCGCCCCTTTGCCATATAAGTATCTTGAAACCACTTCCGGAATAAGTCGCTTTTTATGCCCATGGTAATTGGAGGGGAATGAACTCCTAAGGACGCTATTCTGCATACGAAAAGCTTGTTATAGAGCGCTTTATGCTTATAACACATGGATAGTGGAAGGCACCCTCCCACAGTAAAGGGGGTTCGTTTCTCACCTTCATGGAATGGGGTGGTTGGGAAGCTGCGAGACTCCCGTGGGAGAAAGGAGATAGGCGAGATCCCGCAGGACGAAGTCCGAGGAAGCTTGCCACTCCCCCACAGGAAAGCGAGTAGCTTCCCAGCCACCCCTAACACTCAACTCGGCAAACGAACCCCGAAGTCTCGAAATCGAGTCTTCCACAATCCTGCCATTTAGTCGAATAAAATGCTTTTTATTTGATTTTTTCTTCTATCGAGGTTTGAAACGGGCGATTATAGTGAAAATAAGATAAGCACTCTAGTTGGGGAGGCTACGTAATGGACCGTTTAAAGCGGATTGGGAAAAGTAAGTGGTTTTGGATTATCGTCATCATTATAGCTATTTTAAGTGTTACGATTGCTTATCACACTTCATGGAAAGCTCTTCCTGAGGGGGTTTCCTATGAAGGGGAAAAGCACAAGATGGAAAATATTGAGTTTTTCCGTGATTTAACATACGAAAATGAAGCAGGAAAGACCGTGCATGACCTTCAGGTTTTTGAAGAGATCAATCAAACCATATCGGAAGCTGAAGACTTTATTGTAGCGGATATGTTCTTATTCAATGGCTACACGAATGGGAAAAACGAGTTTCCTCAGATCTCAAGTAATCTAGTGGATGCCATTTTAAAAAGGAAAGAGGAAGTCCCTGATTTGAAAGTGGTTTTCATAACCGATCAAATCAACACGATTTACGGGTCGTATGAATCGGAGACGATCAAGCGTCTGGAAGATGGAGGGGTCGATGTCGTTTTGACCAATTTGAATAAATTGAGAGATTCGAATCCTTTATATTCGAGCGTTTGGCGGCTGTTGTTTTCCTGGATGGGTACCGGAGATAACGGTTGGATCAGTAATCCTATGGCCAAAGAAGCTCCGGATGTGACGCTCAGATCGTATATGAAACTGTTGAACATCAAGGCGAACCATAGGAAAATCCTTGTCACGGAGAAATCTGCAATTGTCTCGACAGCAAACCCTCATGATGCCAGTGGTTATCATGAAAACGTGGCGTTCAAGATGACAGGGCCGATCATCAAAGATATTTTAGAAGCCGAAGAAGCCGTTGTTAACTATTCAGGGGAGGCTGATTTTCCTGAATATGAGAACCGGAATTGGGAGGCCCAGGAAGGTCCTCTGACGACTCAATTTGTAACGGAAGGGAAAATTTATCGAGCGGTTCTCGATGAATTGTCGGAAGCAGGTGAAGGGGATACCGTCTGGCTCGGAATGTACTATCTGGCTGATAAGAAAACCATGAGCTCGCTTGATGATGCAGCCAACCGAGGAGCTACGGTGAACATTGTGATGGATCCAAACAAAAAGGCGTTTGGTCATGAAAAAACCGGCATTCCTAATTTACCTGTAGCTGCCGAGTTGCAGCGCCTTGGTAATGAGAATATCCATTTGCGCTGGTATGACGTCAATATCGAGCAGTATCACACGAAAATGCTGTATATCGACCATCCTGAGGAGGATGTCATCATCGCGGGGTCTGCGAACTATACGCGTCGTAACCTATCCAACTTAAACTTGGAAGCCGATGTTGTCATCAAAGGGAATGGAGAAGAACAAGTATTTACAGATGTAAATGATTACTTTACACGTATATGGAACAATGAAGATGGACATTACACGGCTGACTATAAAGAATACCAGGATAATTTAACATTCATCCGTTATGCCACCTATTATTTGCAGAAATGGACATGGTTTACGACATACTGATAGAAAAGGAGCGCACATTCCGTGCGCTCCTTTCTTTTTATAATAGTGTTTCTGCTTTAGCAGGGTTTGTCACAATAAGGAGAACTTTCCCTTCATCCAAATCTTCTTCGTATTCTTCTGCTTCCTGTTCAGAAAATCCGATTTCCTGAAGTTTTGTGCGTAGTTCGTCGCCCTGTTTGCTGAAGAGATTGCTGATTACGTTTTTGATGTCCTGTTCGGAAAGGCCGATGGTATTGGCGTTGACGTTTTTAGCAATACGGTCTGTACGGTCGTCATCGTGCGACAGGATGTAAATGTCTTTGTTGTCGATGCCTTCGTCTTTTAAGCGCTTCACATCTTCCATCAGTTTTTCATCATTTGTGTATTCACGCACTGTCGGTTTCATCGTTGATCTCTCCCTTTTTTTAATAGCTGCTACGGTATGGAATGTACCCGGGTGGAGGTGAATTAAACGTGTGAATGGGCAGAGGTTTTATCAACCAAAACGAAAAGGATATCAATCAAAACGTAAAAATATCAATTGAAAATTTCATATATCAATTAAAAATTCAATAAATCAACTGAAATCTAGATATAACAATTAAGCTTCTAATTGCTAAACCGCAAACCGAAATCTTGCAGGAATTTGTCCAAAAACCTCGAATTACATACAAGATTGGAGGGGAGAAAATGAAATCAAAGATCATCGCTACGTTTTCTATTTGTGCTCACGACCCTGAAACAGGGGAGTGGGGCGTTGCCGTACAGTCGAAGTTTTTAGGTGTTGGATCGATTGTTCCGTGGGCGAAAGCAGGTGTGGGAGCGATTGCAACCCAGGCGCTAGGAAACCCGCAGTACGGGCCGGACGGACTGAGCCTGCTCGAACAAGGGCTTTCAGCTGAGGAAGTGATCGAGCGGTTAACTTCCGAGGATCCACAAAAGGAAGACCGCCAAGTCGGAATTGTCGATGCGAAAGGAAACGGAGCTACGTTTACAGGTAAGGAGTGCTACGAGTGGGCTGGTGGCAAAGCCGGCAAACACTATGCGGCGCAAGGGAACATTCTTGTGAATGAGGAGACCGTCACCGATATGGGGGAAGCTTTTGAACAGGCGGAAGGTTCTCTTGCTGACCGTTTAATGGCTGCGATTAAAGCCGCTCAGCGTGCGGGGGGAGACAGCCGTGGGAAACAATCGGCAGCTATTCTCGTCGTGAAAGATAAAGCAGGGTATGGAGAGCTCAGTGACGTCGCCGTCGATCTCCGAGTCGATGATCATCCGGAACCGATTGAAGAACTGGACCGCATCTATCAGCTGCACCAACTCTATTTCGGGGCATCCGATCCTGAGGATGTCGTAGGACTGGATGGTGAGGTGAAGGCAGAGGTCGAAAGTCACTTGCGTCGTCTCGGTTATCTCGAGTCAGAGGACGTTACTCTTGATGAGTTTTACGATACGTTCACGACATATTTACACACGGAGAACTTCGAAAGCCGTGAGCAGGAGCGCGGTAAGATTGATTTGAAAGTTCTTGAATACATGAAAAAACAATGAGTTTGAAAGCCGTACATGAGAGATGTGCGGCTTTTTGATTGAACTATTTTCAATGAATCCTTTTACCTAATAGAGAAAAGTTCAGCAACTTTTGTCTTTTCTGTGAAATTCATAAATGCGTTTGCAAAAACCACACCATCGGTATAAAATATAAGTAAAGCAGGTCATCTGATGACCTTACTTTTATACATGTATTGAGAGCGTTGACAAATCGAGTGGTGGGGGAGGATTTATATGATTTTATTCGTGGCTTTGAGTGCGATACTCGCTCCTTTTATTTTTCTGGTCCTTTTACGAATGCCGGCGAAAAAAGGGATGTTGTATAGCGCATTGATTGTGATCGGCCTTGCTTACTTCGTATGGGGTGTGGGGGAGAAGGTGATTGCTGCCTCTATACTGGAGGGGGCGCATAAGACGTTAACCATCCTGTTTATCTTATTCGGAGCGATTGTTCTTTTGAACACTTTAAGGAACACGGGTGCGGTGGACAGGATCAATCAAGGATTCCGGAGCATTTCCAAAGATATGAGAGTACAGATTGTCATTGTGGCCTTCTTATTCGGCGCCTTGATCGAAGGAGCCGCGGGGTTTGGGACGCCGGCGGCTGTGACAGGGCCTTTGATGGTGGCTTTAGGATTTTCACCACTGGCTGCCGCGGCCATCGCGCTTATTGCGGATAGTTCAGCGGTTTCTTATGGAGCAGTTGGCACCCCGATCCAGGTCGGATTGAGTAATATTCCGGGAGCAGATCTTTCTTTTTACAAAGAAATCGGAGTACAAGTCGCGTTCTTTGATCTGTTTGCAGGAAGTTTCATTCCACTTATTCTTGTAGTCATTCTAACCGTCTTTTTTGGGAATCAGCGGAAACTCAAGGATATTAAACAAATGATTCCGTGGACACTTTTGGTCGGTTTCACCTATACATTATCCGCTTATCTTTATGCAAGCCTTTTCGGTCATGAGTTCGTCGCGATTTTAGCTTCTTTGACCGGCCTGCTCGTTGCCACCTTGACGGCGAAGAAAGGTTTTCTGCTTCCTGATGAACCTTGGCAGGAAGCCCTTCAAGAGGAGAAGGGGGCCGATGAACCTGTCTCTATGAGCTTGTGGGCGGCTTGGGCTCCTTATGTGATCATTGTCTTACTCTTACTTGTGACAAGGATCGTTCCGTCAGTCAAATCATTCGCGTTGACCTGGGTTGATCTTTCCTGGACGGATATTTTAGGTGTGGAAGGCATTACGTCTTCTTGGCAAGTGCTTTATTCCCCGGGATCTGTATTAGTCTTTGCTGCCATCATGGCGGTCCTTGTGCAGAGGAAGTCCTTTGACCGGTTTGCGAAGGCGGCGAAAGAATCCGTGCTCTCCATGAAGGATGCGGCTTTAGCGTTAGTTGCGACACTTGCGCTTGTTCAGGTGTTTACGAATTCAGGTATGAACGCTCAAGATCTTGTGAGTATGCCTCAGTATATCGCCCAGACACTCGCCGCGGGATTCGGGTCCATGTGGGTCATGGTTGCTCCTTTTCTTGGACAGCTGGGAGCGTTCATTACCGGAAGCGCTACCGTCTCGACTCTGACGTTCTCACCCGTTCAGTACAGCATTGCTCAGGAAACGGGCCTGGCTAAAGATACCGTGTTGTCTCTGCAGGTCCTCGGTTCAGCAGGAGGCAATATGATTTGTGTGCATAATGTCGTAGCTGCAGGAGCGGTCGTAGGACTCGCAGGAAAAGAAGGGGATATCATTAGAAAAACGATCGGCCCTGCTTTGTTGTATGGGCTGCTTGTTGGAACCGCTGCTTTTGTTTATCTTTTCTTTACTTAGAAATCGCGTTCTCTTTTAAAGGATATGGTTTTCGATTAGAATAGTAGGAAGAGATCAGCGAAACTTTGGAGGAAACAGCATGAATTATAAACCGATTCGTACGAAAAAAATATATGAACAAGTAGCCGATTCGCTTTTGGATTCATTGAAAAAAGGGGAATTGAAGCCGGGAGACAAGCTGGACAGTGTCGAGAGTCTAGCCGGCAGCTTCAGTGTCGGAAGATCGGCGATCCGTGAGGCGTTGAGTGCCTTGAGAGCCATGGGCATTCTCGAAATGCGCCAGGGAGAAGGGACGTATGTGAAGGCCTTCGATCCGTCGCGCTTTTCTTTACCTGTATCTGTGGCGTTTTTGATGAAAAAAGAAGATATGAAGGACTTAATGGAAGTGAGACATATCTTGGAGGTGGGCGCTGCCGGGACAGCCGCCCGGACGAGGCAGGAGGATGACCTTCGGGCGATGGAGCAGGCCCTGTCGGATATGGAAAAAGCGAAAGGCAACGGGGAGCTCGGTGAAAAAGCGGATCTTGAGTTCCATATCGCTCTTGTCCAGGCGACGCAGAATCAGATTTTGATCAACCTGATGAACAGCGTTTCAGAAATTATGATGCAGGCCATGAGGGAAACCCGCAAACTTTTGCATACGCCTGAAGGAACGACCCGTTTGCTGGAGCAGCATAAACAAATTCTGGATGCCGTCAGAGCTCAGGATGAAGCCTTAGCCCAAGAGGCGATGGTCCGTCACTTGGAAAGTGTGGAAGAACATTTAGCTGAATATTTAACATGAAAAGGATTCTGCTGTCAGTATCCTTTCTTAAATGTTAAGTCATCTGATGACCTTATGTATAAAGAGGAGGACATAGCCTTGAAAGTATCACTATTCATTACCTGTCTTTGTGACACGTTTACACCAGACGTCGGGAAAGACACGGTCCAACTGCTAGAACGCTTCGGATGTGACGTGGATTTCCCTGCGAACCAAACCTGTTGCGGCCAACCGGCATTCAACAGTGGGTACAAGCAAGAATCGATCAAAGCGATGAAACAAATGATCCGAGCCTTTGAAGCATCACAATATGTTGTCGGTCCATCCGGTTCCTGTGTGCAGATGATCAAGGAGTATCCACATGCGTTGAAGGATGAACCGGAGTGGAACGAACGTGCCCAGGCTGTCGCAGATAAGACGTATGAACTGACGCAGTTTTTAGTAGAAGTTTTGCAAGTGAAGGATGTGAAGTCCACGTTCCAAGGGACAGCGACGTACCATCCGTCCTGTCATATGACCCGTCTCTTAGGAGTGAAAGATGCTCCGAGAATTTTACTGGAAAACGTGGAAGGATTGCATTTGATCGAGCTCCCGATGAAGGAAGATTGCTGTGGGTTCGGGGGCACGTTCGCTGTGAAAAATTCGGCTGTGTCTGGTCAAATGGTGGAAGAAAAAGCCCAGCATATCGATGAGACCGGGGCCGAATATCTCATCGGAGGAGACATGGGCTGTCTGATGAATATGGGTGGATGCATGAGCCGGAACAAACAGGACGTGAAAGTACTGCACATCGCTCAAGTGCTGAATAGCCAATAAGAAAGGAGAGGTCACATGGGAATTAAAATCGGGGATAAGCCTTATGCCGAGCGGGTTCAGGCCGGGATTGAGAATAGCTTCATGAGACAGGCGGTATCTTCGGCGCAAGGACGCTTCCGAAGCGGACGTTTGAAAGCGGCCGAAGAACTCGGTGATTGGGAAGATTGGCGGACGCTTGGCGAAGAAATCCGTCATCATACAATGGAAAACCTGGACTACTACTTGCATCAGCTCAGTGAGCAAGTGGAAAAACGCGGCGGAACGGTGTTTTTTGCTGAAACCGCTGAGGAAGCGAACGCTTACGTCCAGGAAGTCGCGAAGAAAAAGCAGGCACGTAAAGTGGTGAAATCAAAGTCGATGGTCACAGAAGAAATCGGCTTGAATGAAGCCTTGGAACAGAGCGGCTGTGAAGTGGTGGAGTCGGATCTCGGGGAATGGATTTTGCAGCTCGATGAAGATCCTCCGTCTCACATCGTCACCCCTGCCCTTCATAAAAATAAAGAACAAATCCGCGAAACGTTTGCGAATAAAAAGGGCTATACGAAAACCGATCAGCCTGAAGAACTGGCCGCCTTTGCCCGCGAACAGCTCCGAAAAGATTTTCTGGAAGCAGACTTAGGTGTGACGGGATGCAACTTCGCTGTCGCAGAATCAGGCGCGGTCACCCTCGTCACGAATGAAGGGAATGCACGCATGGTGACCGCCCTTCCTGATACCCACATTGCCGTCATGGGCATGGAGCGCGTCGTTCCAACGTGGGAAGAGCTTGAAGTCGTGGTCAGCTTACTTACGAGAGCAGCCGTCGGTCAAAAACTGACGAGCTACATCACGGCACTTACAGGAACACGGTTAGAAGACGAAACGGACGGGCCGGAGGATTTCCACCTCGTTATTGTCGATAACGGACGTTCGAAAATTCTGGGGACAGAATTTCAGTCTGCGCTGCATTGCATTCGCTGTGCGGCCTGTATCAATGCCTGCCCGGTGTACCGGCATGTGGGCGGCCACTCTTACGGTTCCATCTATCCGGGTCCAATCGGTGCTGTCTTAACACCGCTCCTTGACGGGTACGAAGACCATAAAGACCTGCCTTATGCATCTACACTGTGCGCCGCCTGCACAGAGGCATGTCCTGTGAAGATTCCGCTTCATGAACATTTGATCCGGCACCGCGAAATCATCGTTGAACGGGAACAAATGGGGGCGAAGTCTGAAGAATGGATGATGAAAGGATTCGCCAAATGGGCATCCACACCTGCTGCCTATAAAATGAGCACGAAAATGGCGAGGACAGCCATGAAACCTTGGACGAAAGACGAACAGATTGAAAAAGGACCGGGTCCGCTGAAGCGATGGACGGAGAGCAGGGACTTTCCTGCTCCTGCGAAGAAGAACTTCCGCGAATGGTATAAACAACGAGAAAAAAGGAGGGGAGAAGCATGACCGTTCATAATCGGACATCGTTTCTCGATCGTGTCGCCGAGAATCTTGGGCGGGAGCGGCGTACAGAAGTGAAAGCTCCTGTGTATTCCGTACAGCCGCAGGACCGTGTTTTCCAAGGAGCCACCCAGGACGAACTGATCGAAAAGCTGGAAGCCCAATGCAGCGTCATTCATACTTCCTTCGAACGAACAACACGCGCTGCTCTTGGTGCCTCCTTACAAAAGGTGCTTGCTTCGTTTAAGGGTTCCAGGAAAGTCATCAGCGCAGGAGGTCCGAGGTTGGATGAATTCGGCTTGCCTGACATTTATGAGGAGCTGGGGAAAGAAGGCTTCGACCTCCGCATTTGGAATGACCAAGAAGGTGACGTCACTTTCGCCGAACAGGCAGGGGTCGGGATCGTCTTTAGTGATATCACGCTTGCAGAATCCGGGACGGTGACCCTTTTTAACGATAAATATAATGGCAGATCCATCAGCCTTCTTCCTGAAACGTTTATCGCCATCATTCCGAAAAGTACGTTGGTACCGAGAATGACGCAGGCAGCCCGGGTGATCCATGAACAGGAACAGAAAGGGAACCCTGTTTCGTCATGCGTCAGTTTCATTACTGGACCGAGTAACAGTGCGGATATTGAAATGAACTTGATCGTCGGTGTTCATGGACCTGTGAAAGCGGCCTATATTCTGGTGGAAGATTTATAGTGGTTGGGATAACGAAAAAGCACCCGGGTATGGGGTGCTTTTTTGCTGGGAAATAGTGGACATCTATAATCAAACCAACATCTTAGAACCTTCTCCATTCACTTCTTCCTTCTCCTATGATTCAGTTATCCCATCACAATGGAGAGGAAGTTAATAAACGTAAACCAACCGAGTGAAGCTAAGCTTAGTGACAAGACGGCAATACTCAAAAGAGGGTACATCTTGGATCGTAAAAGATGGATGATGGAATAAAAAAGGCTCGTGATGAATAAAAGACCGAGCAAAATGTTCCACTCCATGGACAACTGTAGTCCAAAATCTAAAAGAGCATGGGCGATATAAAATACGTTTACACATAAAAGGAATAAGAAAAGCAGCTTCTTCATAAGAATTCCCTCCTTCAGAAAGAACGAGATCCTTCATTTTCCAAACATAAAGCATCTATTCTATTATTTCAGAACTAGAAAAATTATACAAATTGTTTGGAAGTTGTGCATTTTGAATATGGAATCTTCCTTCATAAAAGACTTGAATTAGAAATCGTCGTTGACAGTATCATCTAATTAGATTATTGTTTAATTAGATATACATTTAATTAGTGGGGTGGACATATGCAATTAGAAAAAATGGTCGCGTTTCATAAAGCGGTGGGAGATCCGACACGGTTAAGGATCATCGCACTTTTGAGAAAGGGACCTCTGCACGGCCAGGCAATCGCAGGGAAGCTGGGATTGCGCCCGCCGACAATTACCCATCATTTGAAGAAGCTGAAAGATACAGGGGCGGTCTATTCGAGAAGGGATAAGAATACGATTTATTTTTATTTGAATGAGCAGAATTTGGAATTCATGACGACCGCGATATTAAGGATTGGAGATGATGAACGAGTGGTAGCCGAAGAATTGAAAGTAGATGCAAAAGATCAGGCGAAAATCATTAAAAATTTCGTCACAGTTGAAGGGAAACTGAAACAGATGCCAAGCCAGCTGAAGAAGAAAAACGTCATTCTTTCTTATTTTGTCCAATGGTTTGAACATGGAAAAAACTATGACGAGAAAGAGGTCAATGAATATATCAAAACATTCTTCGATGATTTTGCGACCGTCAGACGGGAATGGATCATGCAGCAGTTCATGTACAGGGAGAACAATCAGTATGAGCTGAACCCTGTGGAGATGTGGCCGGTCGTCGTCCAAAGGTGACGACATGGCTTCTTTTTTTGAGAATCTAATTAGATGTATATCTAACTGGTTGTGGTTTGTATGATACGCATGCATTCTTATCGTTATCTGTTTTATTCAGGGATCGTCAATGGGATCGGTGACCGGTTCAGCCAGGTAGCGGTTTTGACGCTCCTATTACAACTGACCGGTTCAGGGTTGGCGGTAGGAGCGGCTCTTGGGTTAAGGGTGCTTCCCTACTTGCTGTTATCCCCGCTCGGTGGAAGGCTGGCCGATCGTTTTCACAAAAAGTGGCTGCTTGTGCTGACGGACGTGTTCAGGATTCCGTTTGCCCTCAGTTTTTTGCTGGTGGATACGAAGGAGATGGTGTGGCTCGTCTTCATGGCGATGTTCGTCCTGGCTTGCGGAGAGGCTGTTTATCAGCCGGTACGGAAAAGCTTGATTGCTACAATTGTAGAAAAAGATGATTTGGTGAAGGTGAATGGCTGGGAGCAGCTGCTGCTTGGAGTCGTTTTGATCGCCGGCTCCATTACAGGTGGCGTGGTCGCATATGTCTTCGGAACTTCATTCGCCTTTTGGCTGAACGGCATTTCTTTTATCGCGGCAGCTGTACTAATTCTCCCTTTAAAGAGCCCTCCATCGAGTATCCATTTTGAAAAAGAAGAAACGAGAAAACGCGTCCATTGGGAAGGATGGATGATTTTTGTTGTTGTCATTCAGCTTGTCGGCGCTACAATGGATGGAGCGTTCAATGTCTTAATCAGTGTGTATGGGGCCGAAACGTTTCATCTTGGCGAACTTGGCGTCGGTTTCTTATATGGAGCTCTCGGCACAGGGCTGGTGGCCAGTTTCTTTTTTTCTAGTAAGATCAAAACCTATGGTCTCCCGTTATGTGTGGCTCTCCTTATCGTCGAAGGGATGCTCCATCTGCTCGCCAGCCGCATGGCCAATTTTCCTGGTTTGTGGATGATGTTCGTATCGATCGCCTTGATCGGTGGTGTATGGGGCGCTCTGCTGGATGCTTTTCTCATGAAAAATATGAAAGCCGAAGAACAAGGGCGTGTTTTCGGGTGGATGGAGTCATGGACCAACGTTCAGCTTGGGCTCATGATGTTTGCCTCCGGTTGGTTTTTAGATGTGTTCAATGCCCGCACCCTTGGATTGTGGGGAGGGGGGATCGGAATCATTGGAGGTGTTTGGCTGCTATTCTTCTATTTTCAATTTAGAAAAAAGCAAGCTTTCGCATCAGTTGAAGAGGGAAGTGATGTATCCTGCCGCAATAAAGAGCGCGAATAGAACGATGAAAATGAGAACGATCGATAAAATGATGCCGCGAATTTTTCGAATGATATGAAATAGGGTTTCTAATACATTCATTGCCATCACCACTTTTCATAAGATTATTTTATTTGTTACCTTCCCATTAATTGTAATTATAAACGCCAGCAAATAAGGGAAATGGACACGAAAAGAGAAAATATTAAAGAGAATATTCACCCAGACACCTGTCCAACTTTTCCAATGGCAGGTGTTTGTTTTGTCGAAAGAACGGGAATAAGTTAGGGAACGATTGGTAAGGGGGTAAAAAATTGGGGACGAGGTCGTGGCAGATTCATAGATTTCGAGAGAGAGAATGGTCCTCTGAAGAAGATGAAGTCGCTATCGAGTATCCACTCACGGTGACCGTCAACGGGGAAGAATTCGCGACGATGGTCTGCACTCCGATGGACAAAGAGGAAATGGTCATCGGATTCCTCGCATCCGAAGGTCTGATACGGAATGTGAAGGAAATCAAAGAGATGACCATCGATGAAGACCGTGGGTTCGCTTATGTGGAAACAGTGAAGAGCCTTCCACAGATACAAAGCGGTCAAAAAAGGTGGCTGGGATCCTGCTGCGGGAAAAGCCGGGCGTTTTATTTTCAAAGCGATGCGGCGACAGCCCGTACAGCCATGGATGAAAGTACATTCGATCCTGATGTCTGCTACAGATTGATGGAAGAGTTCCAGTCCCAGGCGGGCCTATTCCAACGGACGGGCGGGGTGCACCAGGCAGCCATAGCCACAGAAGATGGAATAGTGAAAGCGTATGCGGACATCGGTCGTCATAACGCGCTGGACAAATTGTATGGTTTTTTATTGAAAGAAAACGTAAGCAGAAAAGGGAAGATCATTTTATTTACAGGCAGGATTTCTTCAGAAGTCCTTTTGAAAATATCGAAAATGGGTTTTGGTGTCCTGCTGTCCAAATCGGCACCGACAGATTTAGCCCTTCAGCTTGCGGATGATTTGAACATTACGGCTGTCGGATTTTTACGGGGGGAGCGGATGAATGTGTACACTCATCCGAGGCGTATTGCTGCAGCCAGTGGAGGAGGAATAACGATTGAATGAACACACGGTAGTGACGATCAATGGAAAAGAATTTTTGGCTGAACCGGGGCAGAACTTGCTTCAACTGATGAACGAGGCGGAAGAACAGGTGCCGCAAATCTGCTACAACGAATCGCTCGGTCCGATCCAGACGTGTGATACGTGTGTCGTCCAGGTCGATGGCGAACTGACACGCGCATGCGGCACGAGTGTGAAAGCCGGCATGAAAGTCCAAACGAAACTTCCTCATGTACATAAAGCACAGAAGGAGTCGTTGGACCGCATTTTGGAAAAACACGAATTGTACTGTACGGTTTGTGATTACAACAACGGCTCCTGCGAGATTCACAACACGATGGCGGAGTTTGGACTGGAACATCAGTCCCGTCCGTTTCAGCCGACGAGTTATGAAAAAGACGATTCCGGCTCTTTTTACCGCTATGACCCGGATCAGTGTATCCTCTGCGGTCGCTGCGTCGAGGTCTGTCAGGATGTCCAGGTGAACGAGACGCTGACGATCGATTGGGATCGCAAGGAACCACGTGTCATCTGGGATAATGATGTGCCGATCGACGAATCGTCCTGCGTCAACTGCGGCCAGTGTTCCACGGTCTGCCCTTGTAATGCGATGATGGAAAAAGGGATGGAAGGCGATGCCGGCTTCTTGACGGACACCGAGCCCGGCCTTTTGAAGTCGATGATCAATTTGACGAAGAAAGTGGAGACAGGTTACGGCCCGCTTTTCGCTGTGTCTGATACGGAAGCGGCGATGCGCGAAGAAGTCATCCAAAAGGAGAAAACGGTCTGCACGTACTGTGGCGTCGGCTGTTCGTTCGATGTATGGACGAAGGGAAGAGAAATCCTTAAAGTCGAACCGAGTGCAGAATCTCCGGCCAACGGCATTTCCACATGTGTGAAAGGAAAATTCGGCTGGGATTACGTCAATAGCGAAGAACGTCTGCAGAAGCCGCTCATTCGCCGCGGCGATCATTTCGAAGAAGTCGAATGGGACGAAGCGATCGCCCATGTCGCGGATCGCATGACACAGATCAAGGAAGAAAAAGGAGCCGATCACCTGGCGTTCATTTCTTCATCAAAAGCGACGAACGAAGAATCGTATGTGATGCAGAAGCTTGCCCGTCAAGTGATCGGGACGAACAACGTCGACAACTGCTCCCGTTACTGTCAGGCACCAGCGACGAAAGGATTGTTCCGTACAGTCGGATATGGGGGAGACTCCGGATCGATCGACGATATCGCCGCAAGTAAACTTGTGTTGACGATTGGATCGAATACGGCAGAATCTCACCCTGTTCTAGCTTCGAGAATCAAGCGTTCCCAAAAGTTGTTCGGTCAGAAGCTCTTCGTCTTTGACTTGAGAAAGCACGAAATGGCGAAGCGTGCCGACCGCTTTTACCAGCCGAAGACAGGCACAGATCTCGTCTGGCTTTCCGCTGTTGCGAAGTACATTCTTGACCAAGGTTGGGAGGATAGGAGCTTCCTTGAGGAATGGGTCAATGATTTTGACGCATACCGCGAAAGCTTGGAGCCGTTCACGATGGCCTATGCCTCTGAGTTGACCGGCATCCCTGAACAGGAATTAAAGGATGTCGCGAAAGAAATCGCCCATTCGGAATCTGTCGCCATATGCTGGGCGATGGGTGTCACCCAGCATATGCTCGGAAGTGATACGAGTACAGCGATCAGTAACCTACTGCTCATTACAGGAAACTACGGCAAGCCGGGAACAGGGGCTTATCCACTCCGCGGCCATAATAACGTGCAGGGATGCAGTGATTTCGGAAGCATGCCGAACTTCTTCCCTGGTTATGAAGCGACTTCAGATGATGAGGTCCGCGCCCGTTATGAAAAAGCGTGGGATGCGACGATTCCGAAAGAGCCGGGTATGGATAACCACGAAATGATCGAGGCGATCCATAATGATGAGCTTTCCATGATGTACGTCATGGGTGAGGACACAGGTGTTGTCGATTCCAACATTAATTACGTAACGGCAGCTTTTGAAAAGTTAGACTTGTTCATCGTACAGGATCTTTTCTTAACAAAAACCGCTGAATACGCGGATGTTGTGCTGCCGGCATCTCCTAGTCTTGAAAAAGAAGGGACATTTACGAATACTGAACGCCGCATTCAGCGTTTGTACCAGAGTTTCGAGCCGCTCGAAGGAACGAAGCCGGACTGGCAGATTATTCAATTGATCGCAAAAGAACTCGGCCGTGACTGGAACTACCAGCACCCATCTGAAATCATGCACGAAGCGGCAGGCCTTGCTCCGTTGTTTGCGGGTGTCCATTACGATCGTCTTGAAGGTTACAAGTCCCTGCAATGGCCGGTCGCAGAAGACGGATCCGATCAACCGCTCTTGTTCACGGAAGGGTTTCCTTTTGAAGATAAAAAAGCGAAGCTGTACCCACTGACGTATGAGCTGATGTATGATACGGATGAAGAATACGACCTGCATGTCAACAATGGTCGTCTCCTCGAGCACTTCCATGAAGGAAACATGACCTACAAATCGGAAGGGATCACTCGTAAAACGCCGAATGCGTTCATTGAAGTATCGAATGAGCTTGCGAAAGAACGTGGCATTGAGGAAGGTGCCGAAGTGAAGCTGATCTCAGAATCCGGCGAAGCGACAGGCGTTGTTACAGTTACTGACCGCGTGCGCGGCAATGAGCTTTTCCTTCCGCTCAATGATAACGGCAAATCAGCGATCAACTATTTGACAGATAACCGTGTCGATAAAGATACGGATACACCCGCATACAAGGAAATCGCGGTGAAGATGAAAGTGTTGAAGAAGAAAGGTAAGTCACCGATTCCGCACAACAACCACCGCCGCGGGAATCCTGTTCCGCAAAAAGGTGTCAAAGTACAGGAAAAATGGAAGCGTGAAGATTATATATTCCCAGGCAAGGGGGGACGATGATGGCCAAAGCCATTACGAAAATCAAAAGGTATGAAGTATCCCGGGAAGATCAGGTCGAGCAGGATGTCCGCGAAGTGAAAGAAGCCGTTGCTGACAACAAAGATTCGATCCTCAAAGGGATCGAGTTGCTGAAGGCGCTCGATAACGGGGGAACCCTCGAATCTACGACCGCTTTTGTAAAGGCGAAGGATGAGGCTCTTGCGAACGTTGTGAAGGAAATCGATAAGGACCAATACGAACCTTTGCTCCGCAACCTGCCTGAACTCGTCTTCCTGCTAGGAGAAATCAATGTAGGCGGCATCCGTGAGTTGAGCTCCCGTTTGAATCACGGTCTTGAAGCGATGGAAGGAGAAGGGACGACAGACAAGACATCGTTCCTTGATCTTGCCAAAGCTTTGAAAGATCCGGAAATCAACCGCAGCATTACGATGCTCCTCCATTTTCTGAAGGGCATGGGAAGATAACAAACATAGAGGATGAAGCCATCATGGCTTCATCCTCTTTTTCAAAAAAGCTCCCTATTCCTCATTCGGAGCCAACTTACTGATAAATTCAATAAAGTCACCGATAAATCTACGAAACCCACCGATAAAAGCCCGGAAGTCGCTGATAAAAACTCGAAACCTACTGATAAAAGGTGGAAACCCACCGATAAGAATTAGGCGCATTCACCACCACTGACTCTCTATGCCAGCGAGCTCATAACCATATTAAAAGCTATTAAAAAAAGAATTGACATTTTTCAGAAAACTCATTATGATTGAGTTACAGTCAGCGAGTAAAGACTGTGCTCAATAGAGCTTATATTACTCCAAAGGGGAGTAGCTTACAGTTATGTCGTCATTACGTGGCCCATCCGGCCTCCGGCATACCTGGCAACGTAACACGTTGTTCGCGAGACCTTTGCCATGATGGTAAAGGGATAGGATGAAAACTCTCAAAAACCTTTACCATCTGTTGGTAAAGGTTTTTTTATATTCATAGGAGGGATTTTCATTGTTAACGAAATGGATGAATGGATTAAGGATCGGTAAGCCGAAGGTGGATCTAGTTCTGGACTCAAAAGGAGAGGACCCCTATGTCCTGTCGGGAATCTTTCAACTCTCTGGAAGTTGGAGAAAGCAGAACATCAAGCGTCTCGAATGCGATTTGGTCGTCGTTGAACGGGGGATGAAGCCTGTATTGGTAGAGCCGGTCACCACTGTCCTCATGACACGGACAATGGAAGCGGGAGGTTACGATGAGTATCCCTTCCGCTATGAACTGCCGCGAAACCTTCCTCTATTATCAGAGGGGAAATCTTATAAACTGCAGACGAGGCTGGTCTATGAAAACAATGCTAAAAGTTTTGATCATGATGAGATCGTCGTAAACTAAAAAACTTAAAAAATAAGGAGTAAAGAAAATGGACTTCGGTTTAGTTATGGAATACAGCTGGGTGCTGTTGATTTTGATCGGTCTTGAGGGGATTCTTGCTGCGGATAATGCGCTCGTCATCGCAACTATGGTTAAACACCTTCCTGAGGAAAAGAGAAAGAAAGCCTTATTTTACGGGTTAGCCGGTGCCTTTTTGTTCCGTTTCGGTTCCCTGTTTCTCATTTCTTACCTCGTCAACATCTGGCAGGTTCAGGCGATTGGAGCCCTCTATCTTATCGGTATTGCCGCTTATCATTTGTTGAAAAAACACGTGTTGAAACCTAAGGTGAAAACAGCCAAAACCCCAGCCAAAAAGGGGTCTGGTTTTTGGGCTACGGTCATAAAAGTGGAGCTTGCAGATATTGCCTTTGCGGTTGACTCGATTTTGGCTGCCGTTGCTTTAGCTGTAACCTTACCGTTGACGAGTCTCCCACAAGTCGGAGGTTTGGATGGCGGCCACTTCGCTGTCATTCTCGCTGGTGGCATCATCGGTCTTGTCATCATGCGGTTTGCTGCCAGTTATTTTGTCGGCTTGCTCGATCGCCGGCCGGGCCTGGAAACAGCGGCTTACATGATCGTCGGCTGGGTAGGCGTAAAGCTTGCGGTCTATACGATGGCCCACCCGGAAATCGCGGTTCTCTCTGAAGGCTTTGCGAAAAGTGCTCCATGGAAACTAACATTTTGGTCAATTCTATTGTTGATCGCTGTTGGCGGCTGGTTCTTATCTAAGGAAAAGAGCCAGGAGAAGATTCCTTCCGCTGAAGAGCATGTATCTTAATAGGTGGTCATCGGAATGGACAAAGAGAAGTAAAATAATCCAAAAAATGATCAAAAAAAATCTCAGAGCCATAAACTCTGAGATTTTTTAGTGTTTAAATATCAAAGAAAAACCAGATGATGAGAATCGCCTGAATGATGATCTTCGCAACCGTCCCGCTGAGGAAACCGAACAGAGATCCGATGGCTGCTTTGAACGCCTCTTCCGAAGATCGTTTCTGCACTAATTCCACAATGATGACAAGCACGAACGGAATGAGGATGATTCCGAAGGGCGGGATGATGAACGATCCAATGATCACACCGATCGCTGCAGATCGCTCGCCCCATTTACTACCCCCGTACTTTTTCACGAAGTAGCTGTTGGCAATGATGTCAGAGACGATGAGCAGTATAGTTAAAACGACCGCTCCGATCCAGAAGAAGACCGATAGCCCGCTGCCATTGATGAAAAACGCATAAGCAAGGAATCCGATCCACAGCACGAGCGGTGCTGGAATGATTGGAAAAATGACGCTTGCAAAACTAGCGATGAAGCAGGCGATGATGATCACCCAAATAAGTATATCCATAAACGTGTACCTCCTGAGTTTCTGTTCCTTTCCTTTATACGATTGACGAGAATAAAAGTTTCTAAACTTTTATGGGTTTCTAGTTTTCTGTGCTCGTTCAACCTTTCAATGTCCTCTAACTCCATGTTAATGTGCTCTATCGGGAGCTCAATGTCCAGTAACTCTGCTTTAACGCTCCCGAACGCAGTCTCAAGGTCCTCTAACTACGGTTCAATGTCCTCAAACGTAAAAACGGACCCTCCTACGAGAGAGGGTCCGCCCAAAATTTTATTTTAATCCTAATTCCTGACGATCAGGGGGAGCCATGAACTCAGGTCCCACGGGATCATTGACGTGTTTCAGCAAAATTTCGTCAATGTCGTGTCGCGTTTCTTCATCAATCGTAAAGCTGTCGACACCGTCAATCGGGTTGAGCTGATCAGGGCGGCGGCCTCCCATGAGGGCGATGCCGGAGCCCGGCTGATCAAGCACCCAGCGGATGGCAAGCTGCAGGACGCTTTTGCCAAAACGGTTTTCAGCAAGCTGTTCGAGTTCGTTTACAGCGTTCAAGTACTGCTTGAAGCGTGGCTGTTGGAATTTTGGATCATTGTTTCTCAAGTCGTCGCCTTCAAACTCACGTTTTGTGGACATTTTTCCTGACAACAGTCCACGGCATAACGAGCCATAGGAAATCGTCGTGATGTTATGGTCCTGGACGTAAGGGAGTGTTTTTGACTCGATGTCCCGTTCGAACAGGTTGTACGGCGGCTGTAACGTGTGCAGCGGCGCCGCTTCACGGAAGATATCCATTTGTTCTGGTGAAAAGTTGCTGACACCGATGGCGCGGATTTTTCCTTGTTTGTACAAGTAAGATAGAGCTTCCGCTGTTTCGTGGATCGGTGTGATCGGATCCGGCCAGTGGACCTGGTAAATATCGATGTAATCGGTTTTCAATCGTTTCAGTGAATCTTCGACTTCTTTATGGATGCGCTCTTTGCTGGCATTACGGAAAACGGAGTCTTCGTTCCAGTCGATGCCTACTTTCGTCGCAAGCAGAAGGTCTTCACGTCGCCCATATTGTTCGACGGCTTTTCCGATGATTTCTTCTGAGCGTCCGAACCCATAAGCAGGTGCGGTATCGATCAAGTTGATGCCCTGGTCAAGCGCGGAGTGGATCGTCTTAACGGATTGTTCTTCATCCGTGCCTCCCCACATCCAACCGCCAATCGCCCATGTGCCAAGGCCGATGCGGCTCGCTTCCATGGATGTATCACTAATTTTGATTTTTTCCATTTTTACACCTCCAAAGTCAAGCACATTCGTTCCATACCCGTTTCGAAAATTTTTTAATCTATTTTCTCGAAAATGAGATATAATGAAGAAAAGTTTTGGGGGTGGGGGAATGGAGACAGCTAGACAGATCGATCCACAAAAAAAGAAGAGCCCACGTTGGAAAAAGGTGACCTGGCTGACGCTCGGAATCATCGCTTTGTTGGTCGTTAGTGCTGTTATTTTTGTAAACGCTTACACCTTAAGGAGCCTGCCTGAGACCTCCGGGGAAGTTTCACTCAGTGGACTACAAGCCTCCGTGACCGTGACAAGGGACGATCAGGGTGTGCCTCATATTCAGGCGGAAAACGAACTCGATGTCTTTCGCGCTCAAGGGTATGTGCAGGCGCAGGACCGGCTTTTTCAAATGGAGCTTGCGCGCAGGCAGGCATCAGGGCGGTTGAGTGAAGTGGTCGGGGAGGCGACGGTCGATCAGGACCGTTATTTCCGGACGCTCGGGCTGAGACGGGCCGCAGAAAAATCGCTGGCGGTTTATTCAGACGAAGCCACCGAACGGCTTGAGGCATTTGCGGAAGGGGTCAATGCGTTCATAAATAACGAATCGCTGCCTCCGGAGTTTGCGATGATGAACATCGACCCGGAGCCTTGGACACCGCTTGATTCGTTGACGATCGGAAAATATATGGCGTTTGACCTTGGCGGCCACTGGGAGCGACAGGCGTTCAACTATTATCTCTTGCAGAATTTTTCTGAAGAGGAAGCGTATGAACTTTTCCCGGCGTATCCGGAAGATGCCCCGACAGTCCTTGCTGAAGCAGACGCGGTTGATATTGAAAAAAGCTTTGCCGATGTGATCATTCCGAATGAATTCAATGGCAGCAACAACTGGGTCGTGAGCGGAGATCGTACGGCATCCGGATTTCCGATGCTCGCTGATGACCCGCATTTAGGCATGGCGACCCCATCCATCTGGTATCAGATGCATTTGGAAGCACCTGGTTACAACGTTTCCGGGGTAATCTTCGCAGGCATTCCCGGCATCATCCTCGGACATAACGACAACATCGCCTGGGGTGTGACGAACGTCGGGCCTGATGTGCAGCAGTTATACTTAGAAAAAAGGAATCCCGAGAATCCACACGAATTTTTATATGAAGACGAATGGGAAGAAGCAGATGTGTTCACAGAAACGATTGACGTGAAAGACGGGGATTCAGTTGAACTGGAGGTCGTGGAGACCCGTCACGGGCCTGTGATCAGTGACTATGCAGGGGAGTCTGGAAAAGATACGCTGCTCTCGTTACGATGGACCGCCCTTGATGCGACGACCGAACTGGAAGCGGTGCTTGAAATGAACCGCGCCGTTGATTGGGAATCGTTTGAAAGTGGGTTGGAAAAATTCCTCGTTCCCGCGCAGAATTTCGTTTTTGCGAGTAAAGACGGAACGATTGCTTACAAGGCGAATGGCCAGGTGCCGATTTATAATGAACCGGATGATGCGTTGCTTCCGATGCGGGGCTGGGAGTCTGAAGATGAGTGGCAGGGGTTCGTTCCTTTTGATGAGCTGCCGCGAGTGGTCAACCCGGAAGAAGGGTTCATTGCAACGGCGAACAATAAAATCACAACAGATGACTACCCTTACCATATCAGCCACAATTGGGCACAGCCTTATCGTTACGCACGCATCCGTGAGATGCTCGAAGGAGAAAATGAGCTGACGCCGGAACAATTTCAAGCGATGCAGATGGATGTGAAAAACCTCCAGGCGGAAGAGTTTCTGCCTCTATTGCTTGATCATGTTGAACCTGTCACCACTATTGAAAAAGAAACCATCGCGCTGATGAGGGATTGGAATATGGAGGATGATCGTGCGCTCGCACAGCCGTTGATTTTCCATCGCTGGATGGCGAACATTGAAGATGATCTGTACAATGTAGACTTGTCCGCGGACATTCAAAAGTTTTTCAAAGGCTCCGGGCAGACGACCGATGAATTGCTGCGGATGGGTGACGAATCCCGATGGATACAAAAAGCAGGAGGCATGGAATCGGTGATATCCGAGGCTTTTCAAGCGACGTTGAATGAGGTGAAGGAGGAATATGGAGATGATCCTTCCGAATGGACATGGGGAGACGCCCATGCCGTCGAATTTACTCATCCACTCTCAAGCATCGGATTCCTGCAACGATTTCTGAACCCAGGTGATCCTCATCCAGTCAGTGGCAGCCGAGTGACCGTACGCGCCGCCGGTTTCAATAGCGAAGGTCTTGTTAATCACGGCGCATCGTGGCGTTTTGTCATCGACATGGATGATCCGACCGAAGCGTACCACATCGTCGGACCAGGGCAATCCGGTCATTTTAGGAGCGATTGGTACCATGATCAATTGGAAGATTGGGTAGAAGGAGAGTATCACCTGACATCCACCGATCAAGTGGACGGCGATGTCCTGACTCTTACTCCATAATCATTTAGGCTCAGAGTTTACCTCTGAGTCTTTTTCTTTTTCCGCCATCTTTTTCATTTCAGCGGCGCGAAGTTCTATAAAGCTTCTCATATATTTCTCCAGAAACAGCCGATCGGCGAGCATACCGAGAGGGCCGAGTGGCGATCTATAGGCAAACGTGTCCACCATAACGGTGCCCTCTGCTTTTTTGAAAAACTCATGGGTATGGGTGAACGATTGGAAAGCTCCTTTGACCATCACATCAACAAAACGATGGGGCCGGTCCATTTCTGTGATCCGGGCCGTCAGTCGTTGGCGGATACCGAAGTGTGTCGCTTCCCACGTTACTTCGTCTCCTTCTTCCATCAAACCTTCCGTCACCCCAGCCACCGCTTTTTCATGCGTCTTGCTGGTCGTTTGTGTGTGGACCTCCACATTTCTCGCGAGATCAAAGCACACCTCCATTGACGCGTTAATAAATGTCCGCTGAACAATGACAGGCACCTCCACCAACTCCCCTCCAATATCTTTCCCACCATTATAACGCATCTCTCTTCCACAAAATAAGCTCCCTATTCTAGAAGACTTAGTTTTGAGACTTTTGTTGAGTGGGTGGGGGCTGAGGGGAATCGCTCGCTTTCCGCGGAAGCGCGGTGAGCCTTCTCGAGCTTAGCTCTGCGGGGTTTCACCCTGCTCTCTTTTCCTCTTCGATATGCGGTTCCGGCGCCTAGCGGATAATGAGACTTCCCTCGCTTCTGTACGATAAGTCAACATCGAATCACCCCGTTTTTCGTGTTTCCTATATCTCGGCCAGATCAGTCCTGTCCATCCGCCGCTGATCAAGACGCCTCTTAAGGTAGGAGTCTCGCCATTCCCTTCCGTCCCTTGCCGTAAAAGATTCTCAAAACTACCTTCCAGTAACAAGCGCTTTTATGGTTAAGAATCCTATATCGACGTGGTTTAGGCAGGACTTTGCCACAGAATTAGGCAGGGTACCATAAGAGGGATTTCGAGAACCTCATATGGCAAAGGGGCGGAGGGAAACGGTGAGACTCCTATGGGGTGTGCGGGACAGCTGAGACCCCGGAAGGCGTAGCCTGAGGAGGCTCAGCGCCCGCCCCATGGAAAGCGAACCTTTTCCCGCAGCCCCTAAATCCACACAAACATCTCGAAATCAAGTCTTCAAGAATAATGTCATATACTTAAAGAAATTTAATGTGTAAAAAAGAATAGATTTGGAGTATTCGTGCCACTCTAGAATAAAGGAGTGGACACGGATGACTAAAGAACAAATGCAGGAAGTGTTTGAAACCTACGGACATGGAGAGATGTACAACCGTTTTCAAACCCCTTTATACGTGACAGGGTTACTGGATGAAGTGGAGGAGGAGCAGTTGGAGGATTTTTTCGATAATATCGAAATATCCCCACACGCATTTTTTGATGAATTTCGATTCTGGTTCCAATATTTTTCTGTAACACAAAGGTCTTGATGAAGGGAACAGCTATATGCTAGACGATAAGAAGTCCTTTTCCATAGGGCTTCTTTTTTTGCATGTTCTTCCTTGACGAAAAAATGATTTCCGTATACGATTAATTGAGAATGATTATTACTATCTAAACTGAACGGATATAGAACATGCAAGCGCATGCAAATAGAAAAGGTGAGGTGCACTACAATGGTGAGAATGTCCATGCAGGACTTAGGCATTGCCTATGGTGAAGTGAAAATTGTCGAAGATTTGAACTTACATATCCCTGAAGGCGAAATCACGACGATCATCGGTCCGAACGGCTGCGGGAAGTCGACGATACTAAAAACGATGTCGCGCTTGCTTGAGCCAAAGTCAGGGGTCGTCTATTTGGACGGAAAAGCGATTCATAAAGAATCGACCAAGCAGATTGCCAAGAAGATGGCGGTTCTTCCCCAAACTCCGCAGGCACCGAGTGGATTGACGGTTTATGAACTCGTTTCTTACGGGCGTTTCCCACACCAGCGTGGATTCGGGAAATTGACGGACGAGGACCGTGACATTATTCAGTGGGCGCTTGAAGTAACAGGAGTTCTCCAATTTTCTGAACGTCCGATCGACGCTTTATCCGGCGGCCAGCGTCAAAAGGTATGGATCGCGATGGCTTTAGCACAAGGCACGGAATTACTGCTTTTGGATGAACCGACGACCTATCTGGACCTTGCTCACCAGCTTGAAGTGCTCACTCTTTTGGAAAAGTTGAACAAAGAAGAAGGCCGCACGATTGTGATGGTGCTCCACGACTTGAACCACGCAGCACGTTTTGCTGATCATTTAGTCGCTTTGAATAGCGGAAAAATCATTAAAGAAGGGACAGCGCATGAGGTCATGACTTCTTCTGTACTGAGACGTGTGTTCAACATTGATGCAGCCATTGTCACCGATCCCCGCACTCACCGACCTGCGCTGATTACCTATGATTTGATCGGGCAGGAGAAGAAAAAGGAACAAAAAGAACCAGTTAGTATATATGGATAAGACGTAAAGCCTGGAGAATCGACCTCCAGGTTTTTTTATATTTTGCAGGAAGTATTTATTTTTGAAGAAATAAGGGTGTGTTATGTTTAATAGAGAACATTTTCCATAATCAGGATAAAGAATATCTTAACAGGAGGAAATGGTATGAAAACATTATCCATCGCGGACTTATTTAAAGATTTTGCCAGGAACGAATGTGAAGGCTCAAGTGAGCTTTATAAACAGTTATCTCTACAAATTGCTGAAGATGAGAAAATCCTACAACTGTGCCGGCATACAAGAGAATCACAACCCGTCCCCAATCTGCTTTTCGGTGCTGTTCATTATTTGCTGCTGCAAGGAAATCATCATGAACTGGGAACCTTTTACCCTAGCATCACGACATCTCCAGATCTAACTCAAAACCCTTTTCCTTTCTTCCAATCCTTTTGTAAAGAAAACAGAGAAGCCATCATCACCCTCCTTGAAACGAAGCGTGTACAGACAAACGAAGTCCGCCGGTGCGCCTATCTCTACCCTGTTTTCTGCACCATCCATCAACAGACAAAGAAACCTCTCTCCCTCATAGAGATCGGAACAAGCGCCGGGCTCCAATTGCTGTTGGACAAATACAGCTATTCCTATGGAGATCATGAAATTTACGGGGATCCATCCTCCCTCGTCCAGCTCCATTCGAAAGTAAGGCGAGGCACGTTGTCGCCGGAGGTAATGAAATCATCACCTCCCGTGGAAAAACGAATAGGCGTTGACCTCCATGTCAGTGATTTAACAAAAGAAGAGGATGTTCAATGGCTGAAAGCCCTCATATGGCCGGAACACGAAGAACGTAGAAGGAACTTTGAAACGGCCGTCCGACAGTTTAGAACGTCCCCACCCACAATGATGGAAGGGGATGGAGTGGCCCTGCTTCCAAGCGTTGCTGAGGATATCCCCCATAACTCTACTCTATGTATCTATCATACGCATGTAGCCAACCAAATGCCTGATAATGTAAAAGAAGACCTTCTTCAAAAAGTGGATGAAATAGGACAAGGAAGAGACGTCTTCCATATTTATAACAATATCCATGACAGAATGCTTCATGTGGATTCCTATGTGCAGGGAAGCTTTAAGACGGAGAGGGTCGGTGAAACGGATGGCCATGGACGGTGGTTTGATTGGGAGCTGCAGAATTAGGAGGAGCGCAATGTGATAAGAGGAGTACATGAATGAATATTACTGATTTAGGCACACCATTTGCAGTTGGGAATACAGCAGAGGTGTATCTTTTTAAAAACAAGGTTGTCAAAATATTCAAAGAGTATTTGCCGGATTCGGAAGCTGTGAACGAGGCCCAAAAACAGAAGTATGCTCATTCCTGCGGGCTTTTTGTGGCAAAGGTTCTTGATGTCACAAAAGTAGATGGCAGACAAGCGCTGATCATGGAATATGTTCAGGGCGAAACGGTGGGCCATCTCATCTCCCAACACCCGGAACAAGTGGAGTATTATATGAATCTTTCTATAGATTTACAGCAAAACATTCATGAGCATGAAGCACACTCTTTGGAATCTATGCAAGAGAAACTGAGTCGTCAAATAAAAGAAGCCCCTCGCTTGGAATTCAGACTGAAAAAAGAATTATTGGATCAGTTGAATGCCATGACATATGAGAAGAAACTCTGTCATGGGGACTTTCATTTTTTTAATTTGATTCAATCAGGGAATGAAGCTGCTGTCATCGATTGGGTGGATGCAAGTGCAGGGGATATTCGCGCTGATATTTATAGAACGTACCTTTTATATTCACAAGTTTCGATAAAATGGGCAGAAATGTACATAGAGCTGTATTGTAAGAAAACCGGCCTCTCCAAAGATGAAATTTTCCGGTGGGCGCCAATTATTGCTGCCGCAAGATTGTCTGAATCAGTATCTGCTGAAGAAGGCAGCAGGTTATTGGAAGTTGTCAATCACTACTACGATCGATCATAAATGTTATTTTGAACTATCTTACATCACCTTCTGCCGCCACTCTGTTATCACTTTAACAGGGTGGGGCAGGCACCGGCCACTTTCCTGAGCTGTAACAATCTTTAGGCTTTCTTCATACGTTGTTGTGAACGTAGTGCTTTGTGTTTTCTGTGCACAAAGGATGGAATGATGGAGGGGAAAACAAAGTGAATGAATTTCAAAATCAAATTCAAAACTTAGACGTCGGTGAATATCGGGCTCAACAGTTGGTCCCGAGTCAGCAGCAGGAAGTTTATTCGAATGACGCACGTCTGTGTGTGGGGCTTGGGTTCGGAATTGGAGGATGTTTCGGTTGTTTCAGTTGCTTCGGCTGCGCGGGATGTGGAGGCTGCGCCCGCTGCGCGGGATGTGGCGGTTGTGCCCGCTGTGCGGGATGCGGCGGCTGTGCTCGTTGTGCAGGCTGCGCCCGTTGTGGGGGTCGCTGCGGAGGACGCTGATCCATCGACCCGGACGGACATAATGAAAGAGAATGCTTACCCCTGTTGGATATTCCGACAGGGGTTCTTCCGTGTTGTCCACGCATAACTCCGGTGTCGGCATACATAAAATCGGTTAGGAAGTCACCTTAGTTGGCAAGGAGGAACGTCATGACAAAGGTCCAACCTTCCATGTGTTTGAAAGTCAAAAAGGGCACGTTTTTTATGCCGGAGACCGATCGTGTTTATTTCAGAAACAATGCGGGTTCTTTCCGAATGGAAGGCCCGATGATTCAGCAATGGATTGAAAAACTCATCCCGATGCTGAACGGAAGTCATTCTATGGAAAGTCTGACAGACGGCCTACCGAATCCTTATCGCAAGCGGCTTTATGAAATTACCGACACCCTTTATCAGAATGGGTTCCTTTTAGATGTCAGTCAGGAACGGACTCACGACTTGAAAGAGCAGGTGGTAGGAGCATTCGCTTCTCAAATCGAATACTTAGAAAGTTTCGTTGCCTCCCCTGCTTACCATTTTCAGCAGTTTCGTCAGAAAAAAGTGTTAGCCATCGGTGAGGGGACGATGGTGACCGGGCTGGTTTCCGCTATGCTTCAATCTGGGTTGGCGGACGTTTCTGTCTTTCTCACAGATCCAAAGAAGACAAACGTACACCGGTTATCGGAATTAGAAACAGCAGCCAGAAAAATTGACCCTGCCGTATCGGTGAACATCTTTGTTGAAAAGGAGTCCTTTTCCTGGGCTGAGGAGATCGATCCTTATGATGCGGTTCTCTACGTATCTCAAGAAGGGAAGGTGGAAGAGCTTCAGAGCATCATGAACCAATGTCTGGAAAAGAAGAAAGGCTTCATTCCAGCTATGATTCTAGGAGATTATGGAATAACAGGGCCCTATATAGATGAAGCTTCAGGCAAAGCTTGGGAATCGGCCTGGCGGAGCCTGCCCCATCATATGAAAAGCGGATCCCCGTCCCTGAATGCTTCGAGTCCTGCTCAATCCATGCTTTCCACAATCCTGGTATTTGAACTGTTCAAGAAAATGACAGGAATCCAGGAGGCTCATCAGACCAACCACGTCTATCTGCTGAACTTGGAAACCCTTGAGGGAAGGTGGCAACCTTTTAAACCGCATCCACTCGCTACAAAGAGTATTTCAACGGATAAAATGAAGCCTGGAGCGGAAGGATCGACTCAAAAGAAAGACCAGAACGAATGGCTGTACTATTTTAGTGAGTTAACGGCGAGCCCTTTAGGAATCTTTCATCATTGGGAAGAAAAGGACCTGGAACAGCTCCCTCTTTCCCAATGTGCCGTTCAAGTGGTCCATGTCCGGACACAGCAGTTGAATCCAGAGATCATTGCCGGTGGGAGAACCCATGAAGAGGCAAGGCGGGAAGCAGCTCTCATGGGGGTGGAAGCGTATGTGAAGCCCCTGAAAAGGGAAATCCTACAAAGTTTTGATTTTCATGCAGAGGCACCGCAAACGGTTTCTGAAAGTGCCTTCCACGTCGGTGCCGGAGAAAATCGAACAGAAGCCTGCCTCAGGGCTTTGCAAAAAGCGGTTGAAAACGTATGGATGATCCAGGACCATCACAAAGTCAAAAAAGCAAGAAAGATTACGTTAAACAAGATCGAAGATGAGCATTGCCGCTATTATTGGCAGGTTCTCAAGACGATGGATAAGGAACCGGAACTTGCCATTTCAGAAGATGGTTTCGGATTTCCTGTGGTGTGGGTGAAAACGCTCAACAGCAAATGGCGGGGGACGGTCGCGCTGGATCAGTCGATGGCTGTCCGCGAGGCGTTATTCCTTCTCGTCATGGAGCAGCAGAATAATGGCCTTCCCTCTGCTTATTCTTTCCTTTCTTGCTCCCAGCTCTATTTTGAAAATGAATCTCCAGACGTTTTTGACCTTCCTTCTATGGAAGCGGGAGATAATCAAAAGCTCCTTCGTAGTGCAGTCGCGCAGCTCGAAAAACGACGAAACAAACCTTCCTTCGTCAAAATTTCCATGGACCCTTTCGGGAGGAATGGGATGATCGAGTTTTACGGGGTATGGGTGGATAAGGAGGATAGCCAATGAGCGCTTTGATTACGGCGGTAGGCGAAGGCGTTCTGCTTGATTGCGTTGTCAAGGAACTGAAGGCGGATTATGAAGTGGCCTGTATCCCAAGTTTTGAAAAAAAAGTTCCGGATAACACGGATTTGCTTGTTGTATTAGAGGACGGCTGGAATCCGGGGACCTCTCTCATGGGAGAAAGAATCGCTAGGGAATATGGCATCGATTGGCTGAGAGGCTTTGTTGTTTTTGGTGAAGGAGTCATCGGGCCGTTGGTACGCCCGGGGAATGAGGGATGTTCGCAGTGTGCGGATTTGAGAAGAGTCATGACAGCGAGCGATCGCGAAGACCTCTGGAACATTCAACAGACACTTGTGGAGGATACACGGGCAAGACAGGATGAATGGGTTTCACTGAACGGGATCCTGCAGATGACTTGTTTTATCAAAAATGAGGTCCAGCGTTGGAGCGAAGGGAAACGCTTCTTAACAGAACAGGCCGTCCATCTGGTCAACATGAAGACATTGGAAAGCTCGCGTCATTTCTTTTTACCAGATTCCCAATGTCCGTATTGCGGCAGAGCCGTAGAGGATTCCCCTTACCTTGCTGGGGTCCCCATGAAGCCGAGTATGAAAATCACGGAAGGCAGTTACCGAACAAGGTCGATGGAGGATTTGAGCACCTTTTTGACCAAGGATTACCTCGACCCGCGTACAGGAATTCTCAATCATAAAATGATCGATTTTGAAACACCGTTCGCTGATGTGATCGTGAATCTTCCGCTCATGAACGGTAATGAAGGATCGGCAGGGAGGACGAATTCCTATGCTGCCAGTGAAAGGACCGCCATCCTGGAAGGTTTGGAACGCTTCTGTGGAATGGATCCGAAAGGGAAAAGAACGCGTGTATATGACAGTTACAGCAACCTACGCTCAGCGCTTAACCCTCTGGATGTCGGCGTCCACTCTGATGAACAATATGCTAAAAAAGATTTTCCTTTCACCCCATATCATCCGGATAAAAAAATGAACTGGGTATGGGGATATTCATTATTACAAAACACGTCGATCTTAGTGCCGGAAAGGCTTGCGTACTACAGCATGGGCTGCGGGGGCGGGTACATTTTTGAAACCTCCAACGGATGTGCCATCGGAGGAAGCAGGGAAGAAGCCGTTTTCCATGGAATCATGGAAGTCCTGGAGCGCGATTCTTTTCTCATGTCCTGGTATGCAGAACTTCCTCTTCCGCGCATAGATCCCTACTCATCTGGAGATCAGGAACTGCATTTGATGATCGACCGGATGAGAGAGGTCGCCGGCTACGACCTTTATTTATATAACGCGACGATGGAACACGGCATCCCTTGTATTCTGACCATCATCAAAAACAGAAAGGCGGATTCGGGGAATTTGAACTTGATCTGTGCCGCCGGGGCCCATCTGGATCCTGTCAAAGCTGTGAAAAGTGCCGTATTTGAAAGTGTCGGCATGATCGAGCCTTTAAATAAAGAATTCAAAAAGAATAAAGAGACGTATAGGAAAATGCTTTACGATTCTTTCCTTGTGAAGAAAATGGATGATCACGGGATGGTGTATGGACTTCCTGAAGCAGAAGAACGTCTCGGATTTTTGCTGCATCAGGACCGCACTCTCCAAACGTTTGAAGAAGCTTTCCATCGGAAGCGGACTCATCCTGATCTGACCGAAGATTTAAAGGAAATCCTGGGAGTTTTGCGAAATTTGAATCTGGATGTCATCGTTGTCGACCAGACGACTTCCGAATTAGAAAGGAATGGACTGCACTGCGTCAAAGTTTTAATCCCGGGCATGCTGCCGATGACTTTCGGACATCACCTCAGGCGTCTTGAGGGGTTGAACAGAGTTTTCGAGGTGCCGAAAAAGCTTGGTTATACCGATCGAAACCTCACTCCAGAGGATCTTAACCCATATCCGCATCCATTTCCTTGATGGCTGAAGGAGGCTTGTGATGGATCTTGACAGGTTCTTGCATGATTTACAATTTCAGAGTGAGCGGGTTATCCCGGCCGATTGGGAAGCGGCATGGGAGGATGCTCCGCTCCCTTATAAACTCTACGAGCATTTACAGGAGGTTCCGCTCGACAGTGAAATTCCGCTGTCGTTACAGGAAGATGATTTAGCTTCAAAGAGTGAACGTACGAGGCTCAGTGCTTTTCTCTGGTACACGTACGGGCTTGCCCGCTACAGTGAAACAGCGGTCCCTTCAGCAGAAGGGCCCCACCCCGAAACCATCCATGCGTTCCGTCGGTTCGTCCCTTCGGGGGGAGGATTGTATCCGAGTGAATTGTACATTTATTTAAAAATGGAAGGGTTCCCGGATGGCGTCTACCATTACGATGCCGCACACCACCGTCTGCTTTTGATTCGTGAGGGGAATTTCGATGCTTTTATAACAGAGGCACTTGGAAACCTCTCGGATCTGTCCGAAGCGAAGGGTGTTCTGTTCGTGACGACGATGTTCTGGAAAAACTTTTTCAAATACAACCACTTCGCCTATCGTCTTCAAGGACTCGATGCAGGTGCGCTGCTCGGTCAATGCCGGGAAGTGGGTTCTTGTGTCCAGTTTTTTACTAACGTACATTTTCAATTTGTGGATCGCTCCATCAATCACCTGCTTGGCCTGGATGACGAGGAGGAGAGCACCTATGCCGTTATCCCTTTTACAGATCGGACCTCTTCCTTTGTTAATCAATGGTCAGCATCTGAAGGGGGCAGAGAAATCCCAGCCGTTCACACGAGCCATTATCAACGTTCAAAAAGTGTCCTGGACTTCCCGTCCATTAAAAAAATGAACCAGCATTCCATGTTCGACTCTCCAGCACAGTTCGGGCTTTTAAAAGAAAAAGAAGAGGTTCGGGATTTTTACCGCAGCCACCCGTTACCGGAAGTTGAACCATTGACCTACGACATGGCTGAGGTCTGCCGGAAGCGGCACTCGCCAGAACTGGACTTTATCAAACAAACGATTCCATTAAAGCATCTTGCATTGCTTCTTAAAGAGGCAGTCCAAACATCCCATACAGACCTTTATTCAAAAAACGGCCGATCCTCTCTTTCTATTTATGGATGTTTTCACGGTGTGGAAGAGTTGGCTGACGGCGCCTATCGATATAATGCCCGGACCCATTCGTTGATTGAAATACATCAAGGCGATTTTCGTCTCCCGTTGCAGAAAGCGATGAAAGTCGATAACGTCAATCTCCATCAAGTGCCGATCTGTTTTCATATCGTAGGTGAACGAACCCATTACAAAAAGGAACTCGGGTACAGGGGATACCGGATTCAGCAGATGGAAGCAGGCATGCTCCTTCAAAAGTTGTTGTTAACCGCCAGTGCCCTTGGTATGAACGGCCATCCGCTGCTTGGGTATGATGGGAAGGCTTGTGATCAGATGTATCAGTTGGAGAGCTCCGGAGAAACGACGCTCATTCAAATTCCTGTTGGTTTTTATCAACCGAGAAGCTGGCTTGTTGGAAATATGCATACTTAAATATAAAGAACATGTCCCTTTTCACATAGAGAAATCTCCTGAAAGATAAACAGGAGATTTCTGTTTTTTAAATCTGGAAATATAGCGTGAGATCTCCTGTATTTTCTACAAAGGCCATGGTCTTTGACCCGAGCAGTTTAGTTGTGAATAGCAGGGGAGGTAGCTAGAATAATAGGGTAGAAGGGAGATGTTCATATGAATGAAGAACAGCTGTTTAAACAAATCAGCCTGGTAAGACAAGCCACATTAAAGATATTGGAAAGTGTCACAGAGGAAGAGGCAGATGAACAACCAGAAGGATTCAAAAACACGATCCGCTGGAACCTCGGGCACATATACGTGGTGCAAAACTCATTGCTGACTAAGTTTGGAGGCAAAACGATTGAAACCCCTTCCCGTTACATAGAGTTGTTTGCACCCGGAACAAAACCAGCCGATTGGCAGGGGGAGGTTCCTTCTCTTGATGAGCTGAAGCAAGTGCTTAAGGAGCAGCCGGTGCAGCTGAAGGAATTACTGACTGGACAGTTGGAAGACGAAGCGGCACAAGCTTTCTTATCTTTGCCAACGGTAGGAGAAATCCTTAACTTCACGCTATACCATGAAGGAGTCCATACCGGTACAGTGAAAGCATTGAAAGAAAAGGTAGCCTCTGAATGATGGGGGGAAGCTGACTAGATGTACTAGTCAGCTTTTTTTGATATCTATTCTTTTTTTATGGCGCCCCGTATGTAGAGAACCCATTCATACTTAGGGAGGGCGTTGAAAAGGAAAAAACGTCTCTATCCCTCTATAGGGGGTAGAGACGTTCAATCATTAGCTGCGGATCAGGTTGTGCGGGTCGAGGACAAACTTTTTCGCTACCCCGCTGTCAAACTCTTCATAACCACGTGGAGCGTCTTCTAAACGAATCACTGTAGCATTTACGGCTTTTGCGATGTCTGCTTTTCCTTTCAAAATCGACATCATTAATCCGTGATGATATTGCATAACGGGTGTTTGCCCTGTGGCAAACGATTGAGCTTTCGCCCATCCGAGACCAAAGTCCAGTTTTAATGACCCTCTGCGGGCATCTTCATCAGAGGCGCCGGGGTCTTCTGTTACATAAAGACCGGGGATGCCTAAACCTCCGCCAGCTTTGGTCGCATCCATAATGTCATTAAGGACAGCGGCAGGAGCTTCCTGGTGGTTATGTCCATGAGCTTCGAAACCGACACAGTCCACGGCTGCATCCACCTCCGGAACCCCGAGAATCTGCTCAATCTGTTCGGAAATGTCATCATGCTTGCTGATGTTGATGGTTTCACAGCCAAAGCTGCGTGCCTGGGCCAACCGTTCTTCTATCAAATCCCCTACGATGACAACAGAAGCTCCAAGTAATTGGGCGGAATGAGCGGCAGCTAAGCCTACAGGACCTGCACCGGCGACATAAACCGTGGATCCCATTTTCACTCCAGCTGTATAGGCGCCGTGAAATCCGGTAGGGAAGATGTCCGAAAGCATTGTGAGGTCGAGGATTTTTTCCATGGCTTCGTCTTTATCAGGAAATTTCAGTACTTGGAAATCGGCATAAGGAACCATGACATATTCAGCCTGCCCGCCGACCCAGCCTCCCATATCGACATAGCCATAAGCTGAACCCGGTCTGTCAGGGTTTACGTGTAAGCAAATGTGGGTTTTTCCTTCAATACAGTTCCGGCAGCGGCCACAGGCAATGTTAAAAGGAACCGAAACGAGGTCGCCTTTTTTGACAAACTCGACATCCCGGCCGGTTTCAATCACTTCACCTGTAATTTCATGTCCGAGCACAAGTCCTTCCGGAGCCGTCGTCCTTCCGCGGACCATGTGCTGATCACTGCCGCAAATATTCGTGGAAACCACTTTCAAAATAACCCCGTGTTCACATTTACGGCCGACATTCTGCGGGTTTACTCCTGGTCCGTCTCTAAGTACCAACTCTGGAAAATCAATCTCTTTCACCGTCACTCCACCATTTCCTGTGTACGCTACTGCCCGGTTATATGTCATGTTTTTCCTCCTTAAGGGAAATGAAATACCAAACGATACGTTCACGACACCTAAGCTGTGAGAAATAGAAACAATAGTAAGAATATTCCCTTATTTTGGTATAGAAAACATAATTTTGGAATGATTTGTCATAAAAAAATGCCAACCCGGCTCTGCTTGAAAAATAACAGAGTTGGGTTGGCATTTGGCTTACGCTGAAGATTGAAGTGTTTCCTTCATTTTCGTCCAGGCAATAATTCCAGCAAGGAGCGGGAGAAGGGCGACAAGACCGATGGCCCAGTCGACATTGATCATGTCAGCAATGATTCCGGCAAGGAGTGCACCAAAGGCGTAGCCACTGTCTCTCCAAAACCTGTAAACACCCATGGATGTGGCGCGCCATTCTGGATGGGCGACATCGCTTATGGAAGCGAGAATGGTCGGATAAACCATGGCTGTACCGATACCCAGGAGGGCGGCACCGATGATCCAAAGGGAATAGCTATCCACGAGTAAGATGAACCATAACGAGAATGCCTGAACAAACATGCCCGGTACAATCAATTTTTTACGTCCGATTTTATCGCTCCAAACCCCTGTGAATAATTGAAACAACCCACAGGCTGCTGGATATACGGCAACCACCGTACCGATCTGACCGACACTTAAGCCACCGGCAGCAAGAAAGATCGGGAAGAGCCCCCATGCCATGCCGTCTTTTAAGTTCGTCGTCAGTCCAGCTAAGCTGTTGCTTGCTAAATCAGGGTTTTTCCATGATGTACGCTTGAAAACTTCCCATGTGGAAACAGGATCAGATTCGATCTTGTGTTGTTTTGCCTGTGTTTTCACATGCTGATCCGTATTTTGGACAATAAGAGATAAAATAAATCCAATGATGACGAGGACGATTCCAATGTAGAAGGGCTCCGGACTTAATGAATAAGTAGAAGCCACATACCCTGATACAACGGCCATAATCGCTACACCGATATAGCCGGCAAATTCGTTGAAGCCGACGGCTAATCCCCGCTGTGTGGATTTAGCGAGATCGACCTTCATGTTTACGGTCATCGACCATGTGAGTGCTTGGTTAATCCCTAAAAAGATGTTGGCGACAATGACGACCCACCAGGCATGAGCGAAAATCACCAGGATCGGAACGATTAACCCGATCCCCCAGCCCACGAGCAGCACCTGTTTTCTTCCCATCCGATCGGCCAGATCCCCTGCGAAGAAATTGACGATCGCTTTTGAAAAACCAAAGCTGACGATAAAGGATAAGGCAGCGCTCATGGATGCTAATCCGAATCGTTCTTCTCCTATAATCGGCAGAATGGTTCTCTCCAAACCTACCATCGACCCGACGAACAGGTTGATCACCACTAGTAATACAAATTGAACAATATTTTCTCTGACACCTACTTGCACATTTCTCATAGGGTATCCCTCCTTTATTTGTTATTAAAGTATTTGGCAGGATGGTGGAAGACTTAGGTTCGAGATTACGGGGTTCGTTTGATGTATGGAGAGTCAGGGGGTGTTGGGAAGCTACTCGTCCAGCTCCATCACCCAGACACTCGCGTCATAAGCCGAACAGCAACGGAATGAAAGAGCACATTCCGTTGCTGTTCGGCTTATGCCAGTCGTGTCTACCAGGGCGATTCCACATTTGAACACTTTCCTGTGGGGATGGCGGCAAGCCTCCTCGAGCTTCGCTCTGTGGGGTCTCGCCAGCCAATCCATTCCCACGGGAGTCTCGCAGCTTCCCAACACCCCCATTTGATGAAGGTGAAAACGAACCCCTTTCCGGGATTGGTGTTTTCCACCACCCATAATGTATAGGAGTGCTTTGTAACAGGCTTTCACTGTAGAATGTACACTCTCTTATCCAAATGGTAATATTGCAAACTTCGACCCTTATGGAGGGGGTTCGAGATACTTGTAAGGCAAGGGGCTTCGGGGGATGGGGAGACTCCTGCGGGACAAGAGTGCTTGGTGAGATCCCGCAGGACGGGTAGTCCGAGGAAGCTCACCGCGCTCCCGCGGAAAGCGACTCATCCCCCGAAGCCCCGAACCTCTACACAAAAGTCTCGAAACCGTGTCTTCCACAATGGGGAGTTTAAATATAAGGTCAACAATATTGAGGTAGTGGACGGTTTAGTGGGTATGCTGTTCTTTATATTGGTTCCACTCATGAATACCTGCTTCCAATCGGGCGGCATCAAAGCCTTCTGCTTTCAAATACTCCACCGCTTCAGTTGCATAGACACAGTATGGACCGCGGCAGTATGCGATCACTTTTTTATCCTTCGGAAGATTGCGGATATAATCATTCAACTCTTCCATGGGGATGGAAATCGCTCCATCCAGATGGCCGCTTAAATACTCTGCTTTCGGGCGGACATCAATCAGTATGTGGCTGTCCTCTTTCTTGCGTTCGACCCAGTCCTCAAGCTCCAGTGTTTCCAGGTCTTCGCCTCTTTTTATAAAGCTTTCCCGTAAAAGATTCACATCAGCCATTTGTGCTTCGGCGATGGATTTTAAGGAGAAAAGAAGGTTCGTAACGTCAGGGTTTGCCAGTTGATAAATGACATAATTTTTTTCCTTTTTATAGCTCACTAAACGAGCGTCCAGTAATGCCTGTAAGTGTTTTGATGTATTAGCCATCGACATTTTCGTTTCTTTGGATAACACTTCGACAGATTTCGGTGATTGAGAAAGCAAATCGAGCAGTTCCAATCGTTTCGGGCTGGATAAAACTTTTCCAATCCGGGCGAATTCATTGTAGATGGTATCTTTGAATGATCTTGCATCCATGTTTACACTCCATCTCCTTACATTTAACTATTTAACTGAATGGTTGAATAATATCATTAGGGAATGTGTATTGTAAAGAATCATGATCAAGAAGGGGGAAGAAGATGTAATTTATTGGTGGTTTAAAAAGATTGACAATCGATACATTTCTCACTAATATACAACTATTCAATTATTTAGTTGAATGAAAGAGCTGCTTCGTTTTGGCATGAATGTTTCAAAGAGGGAAGGTGTGGAGATGTCCGGCAGCATGCAAGATCCCGTTCAGGATTACATAGCTTCTCCTGAGCAGTTAAAAAGAATGTATAGAAAAGTATTGGTTGTTGTGAGTATATCGCAAATTTTTGGAGGCGCTGGTCTTGCGGCGGGGATTACCGTTGGAGCTTTGTTAGCACAGGAAATGCTCGGTACGGATGCTTTTGCTGGGGTTCCGGCCGCTTTATTCACTTTAGGATCGGCGGGAGCCGCTTTAATCGTCGGAAGACTTTCTCAGCGGTATGGACGTCGCACAGGTTTATCGGCAGGCTTTATTGTAGGCGGTCTTGGTTCGATCGGGGTAGTGTTTGCAGCCGTTTTCCATAGTGTCTTTCTCTTATTTGCTTCTCTTTTGGTTTACGGTGCAGGCACGGCAACCAATTTGCAGGCCCGTTATGCAGGCACAGACCTGGCCAGTCAAAAGCAGCGGGCTACAGCTGTAAGTATTACAATGGTCATGACAACATTTGGAGCTGTAGCAGGACCGAATTTAGTCGGAATCATGGGGGAGATCGCTCGTTCCATCGGAATTCCAGCACTGGCAGGGCCATTTGTTTTATCGGCAGCGGCTTACATCCTGGCAGGTATTGTGCTTTTTATGCTGCTGCGGCCGGATCCGCTGGATATGGCCAAAAGAATCGCTTCGTATAACAAAGAAAACAATCAACACATGGGTCCGGATCTTATAAACAGTCATTCAGACAAAAAAGGTCTTGCGGTCGGGGCGACGGTTATGGTGTTAACCCAGCTTGTGATGGTCGCCATCATGACGATGACCCCTGTCCATATGAAAAATCATGGACATGGTTTGAGTGAAGTGGGAATGGTCATCGGCTTTCATATTGGAGCGATGTATCTTCCATCCCTGATCACTGGGGTATTGGTTGATAAAATAGGGCGGACAGCTATGAGTATAGCTTCTGGTATCATATTATTACTGGCTGGTTTAGTAGCCGCTTCCGCACCTGATGATTCTGTGTTTCTATTAATTATCGCCCTTTCATTGCTGGGGTTGGGATGGAATTTCGGTTTGATCAGCGGTACAGCACAAGTTGTGGATTCGACTGGGCCTGCAACACGTGCGAAAACACAAGGGACACTAGATGTGTTTATCGCCTTAGCCGGTGCTTCCGGTGGTGCCCTTTCGGGAATGGTGGCAGCGAATTCAAGTTTCGCCATCTTATCTATCGGAGGAGGGCTCTTATCACTCCTCCTCATTCCTGTTGTCATCTGGTCCCGCCGCAGTTAGGTAGAAAAAAAGCCAGCATCCCTGGCGGATGGGATGCTGGCACGATCAATAGAAAAGTGCTTCAAAAGGAGTAGGAGTCTCCATCTTCAGGAATCCTGACATGTGTGTCCATTCCTACGTTATTCGTATAATCTTTTAGTTCTTTTCTCGACAATGTCCAGTGGTTAACAGCTTCCATATGAACGACAATGATTTCGGCATCAGGGGAAGCTTTATGCACTTCGTGGATATCTTCTTTCCCCATGACAAGTGATCCCCCTTGATGGAATTGGTTATTCCCGCCATTGACTATGATAATATCCGGCTGGTGCTGGTCGATTTCTTTTTGCACACCTTCATACCATACGGTGTCTCCTGCAACATATAACGTTTTTTCATCCGGGTGTTTGAAGACGACGCCACAGACTTGCCCGGCAAACTCGAGAATGTCACCCCTTCCATGTTCTCCAGCTGTCTTCGTTAATTGGATACCGTGAAAGTCTGTGTCTCTTGTAAGCACTTCAACATTTTGAAAACCGCTGTTGTTCACTTCTGCCGCATCTTCTGCATTTTGAACAAACATTTTCATATCTTTTGGCAGTGCTTTTTTAGCTGCATCATCGAAGTGATCCAAATGTAAATGGGTGACAATGACGGCATCTACATCCTTTATCTTTTGGTCCAGTGAAGTAGGTAAAGGAACCAATGGGTTGTTTTGATCTTGACGAACCGAATCCGGGAAGGGAGGATAAGCTCCTTTCTCTGCTAACATAGGGTCTATTAAAAATTTTTTGCCCGCGTATTTTACGATAAGTGTCGCATTTCGAATGTGTGTGATGTCCATATGAAAACTCCTTTTCTTAGGTCTAAGTCTATTTTATACTTAGTTAAAAGGGGAACGACATAGATAAAATCAAGTCTTTATGTGTTTTCACTTGATTTATGAAAGGATAGAATCAACATGCTGGATCATACAGATTTGAAAATCATACAGGAATTGACGCACAACAGCCGGATGACGATGAAAGAATTAGGAGATAAAGTCCATTTGACAGGCCAAGCGGCCGCGACAAGGGTGGCAAAACTGGAAGAACAAGGCGTTGTCGAGGGGTATACAGTAAAAGTGAACAAGAAGAAGATCGGGTATGCCGTCCATGCTTTTATTACGGTTATAACCCAAAGTACCTCGCATCATCCTTATCTGAATTTTGTTGAAACCCAAACGAAGCATGTGGAGAATCATTACAAAATCAGTGGAGAGGGATGCTATATGTTGGAGTGCCGATTTGTTTCCCATAACCAATTGGATCAGTTCCTGGTAGATTTGAACAGGCATGCCAATTATAAATTATCGATCGTGATCAATCATCAGTCTAAGTGAATGAAAGCGTTTTATGGGTTCGGGGTCGGATACTATTTTTATTCCTACCATGAAGATGGAAGAAGTGGTATGATAACGAATATAAGTCAGGATTTTTCTTTCCTTGTCCCCGCTTGTATCCTATAAAAATAATCACAGATCAAGATGTGAAAACTAAGAAAGGGTGAAAGCATGGAATTAACTTATGATTACTCCGATCAATTAAAAGGATTCTTCGAGAAAAATAATCAAATCTTCGAACAAACCCTTCTGAACGAAGCCGTGAATGTGAAAGACAAGATTGATGATATTTTAACTGTAGGGAACATCGATCTTGTGAACAATGCGCATCACCTTGTTTTTTATATCATTGATGGCGAAGATGAAGCATTGAGGAATTTTGCCAAAAAAGAGGGCATTGCCTGGGCTACGCATTCCATTGACCTGTCATTCAAGTTAGAATGGATACAGGCGATCCGCAGAACTCTATGGGGTATGATTGAAAAATTTTATGAAATGAATGAGAATAAGCAAATCCGGTATTTTTTTCAATTGGAACACGCGATCAATAACCGCGTCGATGAATTTTTGAATTCGTTCTTCATCAGTTTCTCTACATACAAGGACTCCCTGCTTACAGCGCAACAGGAACTCGTGAAGAATCTTTCTGTTCCCATCATTCCTATCGATGCCTCCATCTGTATCCTCCCGCTCATAGGGGCGTTGGATACCAACCGTATCGAAACCCTCAAAGATAAAGTGTTAGTAAAAGTATCTGAATTGAGGATTGAAACATTAATTATGGATTTATCCGGTGTTGCAGCGATGGATAAAGAAAGTACGATTGAATTAATGAAGCTCCTTGACGGTATAGCGATGATGGGTTGTAAAACGGTCATAACAGGGCTCAGGAAAGAAACGGTACGAGAGATTACAAATAGTGGGGTCAACTTCAATCAGCAAACAGAGACGCTGGCTACTTTACAGCAAGCATTAAGTGAATATTTCCTGCCGGGAAAAGAAAAACTGCCGGCTGATTTTTAAAGGAATGAGAAAGGAGAGGGGGCTTTTAGGCTTCCTCTCTTTTTAGATTCTGTGACCGGCTTTTTCAGTAAAAGCTTTCGTGGCGTGGGGAGGATTGCAATTAATCTTCCTATATGGGACATACTATTTCTTGAATGATTCAATAGGAGGTTGCCGTCATGGAAGATAAGCATAATTTCGTAAAGTTAAGCTCAGCAGACATTACAATTCTTTGGAAAACTTATATCCAAAGCACGGCTGTCCGTTGTTTTTATAAACATTTCCTTCAAAATCTTCAAGATGTTGAAATTAAACCCATGGTAGAAGAAGCTTTGAATATTGTTGATTATACTATAGGAAACGTGGAAGCCATTTTTAATGAAGAAAAATTTCCTATTCCCAAAGGTTTTTCGGATAAGGATGTTGACCTTTCCGCTCCCGCTTTATTTACAGACTTATACGCCTTGAGCTTTGTTTATCGAGGGGGTCAAATCACCATTCCTCATTATGCGAACGCTCTGACGAAAGTTACTCGAATGGATATCTACGCGTTGCTGCAGGAATGCCAATCCCGTGAAACGGAATTACATAGGAAAGTGTTAAGCTTGATGCTTGCCAAAGGAATCTTCGACCGACCTCCGAAGATCGAGTATCCAAAAGAAGCGGAGTTTATCGAGCATCAACCTTCGTTAGTCAACACGTGGTTAGGGGAAAAGAGACCATTAAACGTCTTAGAGCTGGCAGAGATTTTCCAGGATATTGAGAGAAATGGGATGGGGCTTGTCCTTTTGATTGGGTTTTTACAAGTGACGAAAGATAAGGAAATCAAGAATTATTTATTAAAAGGGAAGAAACTTGCTGAAAACCAGATCGAAACGCTGGATCATTTATTGAAAGAAAACGAGCACCATATTGGTTCACCTGTTCCTATAGAAGTAACGAACTCAACCACTTCTCCGTTTTCTGAACGGTTGATCCTGTTTTTAATCAGTGCTTCAAACCAAGTGGCTATTTCTAAGCTTGGAGACGCCTTGTCTGTTTCGATGCGGAAGGATTTAGCCGTTCAATACGGCCGCTTTATTGCTGATGTCATAAAGTTCGGGGATGAAGGACAGAAGCTTATGATCGAAAGAGGTTGGATGGAAAAACCGCCCCAGCCGATGGACCGAAACAAACTTTATAAATCATAAAATTCACAGAAACCTGTAGACTTTTATGATGATCCTGGGGATTTTTACTGGTGCAATATGAATCCAATGATGATGCCTGACCTCTACTCGGTCATCCTTTTAGGAGAGTGAGGTCAGGCACCTAAGCTATGAGAACACCTTTTTCGAAAGCATTTCTTCTAATTGTGAATATGCTTCTGTATGGTCGGTATGTGCAGCGACTGCTTTTAAGTGTTTTAAGATGTAATAACAATCTTCTTTATAAAGAGAGTACTTTTGGTAACCTTTTATCGTACTCTCTGCGAAATCCCAAATGTCTTCGTGAACTTTGCGATTCATGGACTCTGCTAAAAGACTGAGCATTTCCATGATTGTGATAATGACGGTGGAATTTTGACTGGCATATTCTCGAATATACCCGTAACTCTTATAGAGGAAATAATCAAACCCATCGTGTTTGAGCCTCAACCTTACGTGATTTTCATCGTCTACCAAAATCGGTGAGAAGCTTGTAGCGTTCCCTATTTCTTTCAACAACTCTGTGATCTGATACAATGTGTTGTTCACAGTTAATGGGTCGTTATTCCCCAAACCTTTCACAGCGACTTCCACTAACTTTTCCAGCCCGAACTCCAAATCTTGAATTTCGGTTTTTTTCGTATCCACGCGAACAAGCTTTCTATACTTTTCTTCATCAAACGTGTGGCTGCCCTGCCTGTAATCAAAAAGGGGAGTATTCTCTAGAATAAATTGACCAATCGACACTCTTAATTCAATGACAATATCATCGTTTTTAGCTTCTTCGATAATTTTTTGGAAATTAGCGGATTGCAGGTGTCCAGATCTCCTTGCATAAATGGTGTTTACTTCGCGATCGGCCCATCTTTCGTCACTATATTCCTCTCCTACTGTGCTCCTGTATGGTCCGATTTCCTCTAATAATGAACTCCTAATCGTATTTCTTGTGGTCTTTTTCATATTCGATGTAATGTTGTGGACTTGAAGCCATGTAGAAGTATGGTTTACGAAATAGATGAACGTGACAGCAGCCACGAAAGTGACCATGACGGAAAACAGAGGGATAACGAAATACACTTCATTAGAACTATTGCTCAAGAAAAGAATATTTAATAGGACATAAATGAAGCTCCCGTTAAAAATTCCGAGCACGTGTTGAGTGGGAGGTTCACTGATGAAATTCAATACCATTCGGGAGGAAAACTGCCCGCTCAGGGTAGTCAAGGCAACCAACAAAGAGTTGATTGTAAAGGCGCTTAGAGTTAAAACGCCACCAATAAGTGTCGTAATTAACAGCCTCGTCGTCGGTCCGTTGAACACCATGCCATCCGGCAAATGTTTATGTATATCTAAATAAGTATCAAAGAAAGCACTCAGCACGGATAACGCAAGGGCTACCCCGATATAACGAAGGGGCATCAACCATAGTGTTTGGTTGAGTTCATTCCGCCTTTCCCGTTTGGTCATAAAAAAATAACGTTGTATGTCTGGCTTTTTCATTTTGCCACTCCAATCACTTGATGGAATCGAATCACTTCTTATATTTATCTATCTTACAGTTCTACCACAAATCTGTTTATTTTAATCTCTTATTCCCATCCTGGGAGAAAGCGAAAGAGAGAAGGATGGATGGAATATGGTATGACCGGGAGTTGAGGAGGCAGAGATGATTTGAGAAATCAGAAAAAAGTGAATTCCCGAACATTTTCTATATTCATTGACCCATCTCTATTGGGTTGGTATGATTCTCCCTATAATTAAAAACAGATGCAGCACCTTGTATAAATTCAGGAATACGGCCTGAACGTTTCTACCAGCTACCGGAAATAGCTCGTCTACAAGGGGAGGAACGTCTATGTTTCTTTCCCTATGTATAAGCACCGGTAGATGACCGGTGCTTTTTTTCGTTTGTAGGAGGGGACATCATGAGAAACTTTTTTCAATTCAAAGAACGTGAAACGAATGTTCAAAAAGAAACGCTCGCTGGAATTACGACATTTCTTTCCATGGCCTATATATTAGTCGTCAATCCGATCATTTTAAGTCAGGCAGGGATGGATAAAGGAGCGCTCTTTACGGCTACCGCTTTATCTGCGATTGTCGGATCGCTGTTAATCGGGCTTATGGCAAACTTTCCTGTAGGAATTGCGCCGAGTATGGGGCTCAATTCATTCTTCACCTTTTCTGTTGTCATCGGGATGGGGATTGAATGGCAGGTCGCTTTAACCGGCGTCTTCATCGCTGGAATCATCTTTATGATTTTGAGTCTCTTGAAGATCCGCGAGAAAATCATCAATGTGATTCCGAAAGACTTGAAACATGCGATTGCAGGTGGCATCGGCTTTTTCATTGCATTCATTGGTTTAAAAAATGCCGGCATCGTTGTCGGGAGCGAGGAAACGTTCGTATCGATCGGCCAGTTGACTTCTCCAACGACAGCTCTTGCTGCGTTCGGGTTTATCATAACGCTGATGATGCTTGTGCGTGGCATTCGTGGAGGTATTTTTTACGGGATTGTCATTACGAGCATTATAGGGATGGTCGTTGGTTTAGTGGATGTGCCGAGCTCCGTAGTAGGGGAGATTCCAAGCCTTGAGCCAACCTTTGGCGTGGTGTTTCAGCATTTAGGGGATATCTTTAGACCGGAAGTCTTAGCTGTTATTTTCACCTTCTTGTTTGTCGCTTTCTTCGATACAGCCGGGGCGCTCATTGCTGTGGCCAGTCAGGCTGGAATCATGAAGGACAACAAAATTCCGAACGCAGGACGTGCATTATTGGCTGACTCTACTTCAGGCGTGGCGGGAGCGATTTTTGGAACATCGACGACCGCTTCATTCGTTGAATCTTCTGCTGGGGTTGCTGTCGGCGGCCGTACAGGATTTACGAGCGTTGTCATCTCGATCTGTTTCTTTATCGCGTTGTTCTTTTCGCCTGTCCTTGGTGTCATTACACCAGAAGTGACGGCACCTGCACTAATCATCGTCGGTGCTCTGATGGCGACAGAGGTGAAAGAAATCGATTGGAGCCGGTTTGAAATCGTCGTGCCGGCATTCGTCACGATCATCATGATGCCGCTCACGTTCAGTGTCGCGACAGGGATTGCGCTTGGCTTTATTCTTTATCCATTTGCTATGATCGCGAAAAGGGATTGGAAACAGGTCCACCCGATCATGTACACGCTTGGTGGATTGTTTATTATGTATTTTGTATTTTTGTAAACGATAGATGAAAAATCTGCCGCCGGCTGTTCAGAGCCGGCGGCAGATTTTTTTGATCATGTAAGAATATCGAACCAAATTTTTATGGCTGTGCCTAAAATGAGTAAGGCTAGAAATATCTGTAATAGTTTTGTGTTCACTTTCTTCCCTGCATTCGCACCGAGTGGAGAAGCGATTAAACTGGCGATGATCATAATTACGGCAGGGAACAACAGGACTTGGCCAGTCAAGATTTTCCCTGTCGTTGCTCCGATGGATGAAATGAATGTGATCGCAAGGGAAGAAGCGATGGTCATCCGAGTCGGGATCTTAAGAACAATCAGCATAATAGGAACGAGGATGAAGGCCCCGGCAGCTCCTACTATTCCTGCCCCGATACCTACAAGGAAAGCACAGGAGGCAGCGATCCATTTATTGAATGTCACTTCATCTAATGGAATGTCATCGACGCCTTTTTTCGGGAGAAACATCATGACGGCCGCTGTGATGGCTAAAATACCATACACGAGATTAACGCCTTCATCGGACATGAAACGGGATCCGTACCCTCCGATAAAGCTTCCGATCAATATACTGATCCCCATATAGAGAATAAGTTTTTTATTGAGGTAACCGCCTTTTCTGTAGGCCCATACGCCTCCGATTGTAGCGAAAAGAACCTGGACTGCGCTGATACCGGAAACTTCATGAGCGGTAAAAGCGGAAAGTCCAACTAACGAAGGAATATAAAGCAGCATCGGGTATTTGATGATGGAACCGCCAATGCCGACCATGCCGGATATGAATGAACCGACAAAGCCAATCAAAAAAATGATGATCAAAAAAAGCATGCTATATTCCATATTTCCACCTTCTTAAAAAAACAGGGACCAGCCGGCCCCTGGATTTACCCTTTTTTGATCCAGAACTTTAAGACGTCGTTTTCCTCTGCATCTTTTAAGAGCTCGTGACCACCGGATTTCACCCATGCGGCAATATCACTTTTAGCCCCTTTATCTGTAGCCTGGACTTCGAGAACCTCACCGGTATTAAGTTTTTCCATTGCCTTTTTCGTTTTCACGATCGGCATCGGACATGCCAACCCTTTTGCATCTAACACTTCATTTGCTTCCATTTGTCATCCTCCTTTTCATATAAGAAACACACGACCGTTCGTGTCGAGTACCAGCTCCTCCTATTTATTCATAGGGGAGGTATCTGTAAGCGGTCATCCTTAACATGTAGACCCTCTAACGTTCGAGGTCTTCTCCCCATGCCTGCATGCCGCCTTCTAATGAATACACATCTTCATACCCTTCTTCATCCAGCATTTCGGCAACCATTTGAGAAGAGTTCCCTTTCGCACAGACGACGACCACTTCTTGATTTTTTTCCAATTTCCCATCAAGGGATCGGATGTCATCGAGCAGGTTGAAGTAAGGTTCGTTGATCACTTCGACTTGACCGCCTTCCATTTTCCATTCATCGAAATCATCGGTATTTCGTACATCTAAAATTAACATTTTCTCATTATTTTCCATCTTTTCAGCCAAGTCGCTTGTCGATAAGTGCTTAACGGTCACTATGGAGCCTCCTTTGTTTAGAAAGTTAAGGAAATGTTTGCATCTTTGGCATACTCAATGAAAGACGCAGCGCCGCCGACTTCGATGCCTTCTACGAAATCCTCTTTTTCTAAACTCATGACATCCATGGTCATTTGGCACGCAATCAGTTTTACATCCATTTCTTGAGCAATGCCTACCAATTCTTCAATGGAAGGGACATTCGCTTTTTGAAATCCTTCTTGGAAATGTTCCTTTCCTTCAGGTAAAGGCAGGTTCTTGTGTCCTTCTTTATGGATTAAGTTTAGTCCCTCAAAAGTAAAAAAGATGCCTACCTCCGCATCAGAAGCTGCAGCTGCTGAGGCAACATTAAAAACTTTATAGGCATCAAATAAACTTCCGTTCGCTGCTATGATGGCCACTTTTGTATCCGCCATTTGAAATTCCTCCTTGAAAAATTAATCTCATCAGATAGTTTTCCTTGAATGGTCTTTCTTATGAATGACTGCTTGTGCTGCTTTTGGAAGCTTGTCCATTTTTTCAAATGATAGTAGGATCAACTCCGATCTCCAGGATTTTCTTATTTAGCTCACAGTTGTTTCATAACCGATTCCCACCATACCTAAACGGGTATTTGATGTGATTTTATAAAATATAAGGGATTGGAAGGTTGGGAATATGAATGAAAAAATGCTGAGAAAAACTTTTAACAAAAGCCAATTGGAGGGTGATCGAACATATCCTGATAGGGCTTGAAGCGGTTTTAGGTTATAGGAGATCCGTCTATTTTTTATGAGTAAGGGTCGTCGAGAAGAAAATGGATTTTTATAGTAAGATAGAGAGGACATCCACTATTTTGAAGGGAGGCACAACCATGACAAAGAAAACGGAGCCCGGTAGTAAAAAGGAGCTTTCACTGAAGGGGAAAGAAGAAATACTTAAAGCATTGGAAGAACGTTTTGAAAAGAACATGAACCGCCACGAAGGGCTGGAATGGTCTGAAATCAAGAAGAAACTTGAAGAGACTCCTGAAAAGCTTTGGTCGCTGAACGAAATGGAAAGAACCGGCGGCGAACCGGATGTTGTCGATTACGATCAGGAGAAAGGTGCTTACATTTTTTACGATTGTTCAAAAGAAAGCCCTACAGGACGCAGGAGTGTCTGCTATGACCGTGCAGCTTTGGAATCAAGGAAGAAATATAAGCCGGAAACAAGCGCGTTGGATCTTGCCACATCCATGGGGATCGAACTTTTGACTGAGGAAGAGTACCGAGCGCTGCAGAAGGTCGGGGAATTTGATGTAAAGACTTCAAGCTGGATACACACTCCTGAGGACATTCGGGAGCTTGGAGGTGCGCTTTTTTGCGATCGCCGTTTCGGTCACGTCTTCGTGTATCACAACGGAGCAGAGTCCTATTATAAGGCGAGGGGATTCCGCGGCTCGCTATCGGTCTGATCTCTTTAAAAAATGAAGGTGCCAGACCCTCAGCAGGGGCCCCTGGCACTGGATGTTTTAATCCCTCTCATTCGTCTGCTTCCTGCTCCCCGTTTCTCGGCTCCATATCTATTAAATCAGATGAATATACCGTTACAATCATTTTTCCCCCAACTACCTTTGAGCGAATGAGCAGAGGCTGATTATACTGATTTTTAAACGTGAAATCAGGACCATACCAGCTCACTGTCGCGTCTCTCCCTTCCGGCACATAAGGAACACGTTTACTATGCGAATAGCGTTCCATAATCTCAACTCCGGCTAAGTCCACCGAGTTGAACAGTGTGGAAGACAACTGGCAGATCCCACCGCCAATGCCCTCTGTCACTTCTCCTTTGACGATGACCGGGGCTTTCTTGTATCCCTTTTCCACCGTCCTTTTTCCTACAACTTTATTGAAAGAAAAAACCTCGCCAGGAAAGACAACATGACTGTCCAGGGCTTCGGCAGCCAAACGGATATTGTGAGAGCGTTCTTTATTATTTTTATTGAAATAGGTCACATATTGGCCGATCTGTTTCGTGCGGATTGTTGCGAGCAATTCACCATCGACTCTAGGGTGAGCAAGAATTGTAGGCACATGGATTGTAGCTTTCCCGGTGCTGTGCAGATAGTGGTAAAGATCTTCCGTGAATTTCTGTTGATCGACTTTACGTCCCGCCTCACCGGGAATGATTTCCTCTGCTTTCCCGATTTTTGCAGGGACTGGCTCACGGTAGATTTTTTCTTCCAGTTGATCCACTAATCGGTTGGTTTTCTCTTGATTCACAAAGGGCTTGCCTAACATCACGTCCGTGAAGTCTTCCCGGTTCACAGACATCAATTGTTCCCCGTCATAAGTGATGGATAAATTCTCTTCTTGAATGAACGGTGCAGCGATTAGTAAGCATAGTGATAAAATGGCAATTTTCATCCGAGACTCCTCCTGAAGTTAGTATGAGTAGGAGATCTAAGAATCATGTGAGAAGCTTTGTGAAAATACAATTCAGCTAATGAATGTGTCATTCATTTATTGTGTAAGGCGTGTGCGTAAGAAAGCAGGGGGGGGGATTCATAAGGTTCAATCTCTTTTTTGTGTGCATTTGAATAAGGGTGTGAAACGATTCCCGGCTTTAATCGTATAAGAAGGAAAGAAATTCAAGAGAGGGATATACGAGTAAGGAGGTATGACCATGAGTGAAGAAATGTTGAATAAAGTAAGACGGGTCCTACTTTACATCGCGTTTCTAATGGCCGCATTTTTCTTATCCTATTTTCTCGCTTATCCACTCGGGTACTTTCCACTCGGTTATGAAGTGGTGGAAAAGCAGGAGAACGCAGTGGTTGTACAGTCTTTGAATATGTGGGGATTCGAAGAAGAGAGGGTCACCTATCAACCACCTGAAGGGTATGAATGGAGAACGGAAGCACTGGCCGATCGTATTGATGGTCAAGCTATGGAGTATCACCTCTTTTTCACATCCATCATGGTAGCGATCTTCTGGCTGGGTGTGGAGGTCCTCCAAGGGAAATCATTGAAGAAAGTGCTTGTTCTCAGTAGTTTTTACGTTTTTGTTTCTGGACTATCCCTTATCCAGCATTTGGGGGATATTAAGGGAATTTTGGAGGGGGCCTTTTATTAGGGAATTTATTGTTACCACAGGCTAGCAGAAAACGCTGTTAAATTCTTTTCTTCAATTCAACTAACGGAGGGTTTTTTTGATAAACGAACGTCTGCGTAAAGTCATGCTCATCGCACTCCCGTTCATAGCTGTCGCTACACTGCTTGGTGTTGGATGGTCAGGGGCTTATTTGGATGATGGTGTTGAAATTGGAAATGTTATTTTATTGATCATCATTTTAGGGGGAGCGGCACTGGCCTTCTTTTCCTTACTCTTTAGAAAAAAGACAGGGCTGGTTACAGGAATGGTGATCACTTTTTTCCTAGTCACTCCTGCTGTGTTTTATTTTGTGAACAAACCAACAACTACAACATTCGCAGAAGCGATTCCCGCTGAACTCAGTGATGCACAGCAGGTGACGGAAATGACAATCTATGATGAAAAGGAGAGGGAATTCAAATCCGTCACGCTTGAAAACCTTGAAGAGATAAAAAAAATCCTGCAAAGCCCCTCGAAAATGACGCTTGTGACTACAGATGAGGGACTCTCCCGCCATCTCTATTCCATCTACTTGAAAGTGGATTCCTATGAAGACGAGGTTCGGATCATCGTCGGGGATGACGCGCTCCGTATCATGGGGAGTATGGATGGGGAGGATCTCAGCGCTGAATATAAAGTAGAAGGACAAAATTCCCTTTTACAAATGATCGAGAATGGGGATTTCAAATGGGAAAAAGGATCATAGCTGAGTTGATCATTCCCAGCAGGAAAACGCTCCACCACAGAGGTGGAGCGTTACATCTGTTATTCCTTGTATTCTTCCATCGCCCTTTTTATCGCTTTTACATACGTTTTAAAGTCTTCCGTCTCATTAGAAGCATCTTTCCTTGATGAGTAACTGATGTCTCCATTCTTATAAAACGCCTTCCTCTGTCCGCGTGTGATCTCAAGCTGCACGCCTTTCTCTGTCTTCGTCTTGTTGACGTAATTGTCAGGGTGATCGCCGTCCAGGTGTTCAGGAGCTTGTTCGACGGCAAATCCCTTTTCCTCTAAATGGCGCTCCACGACTTTCATTAATTCTTTATCCCGGCCGCCAATCAGTGTCTTTCGCTCATCTCCACCTGCCCCGTGAATGGAAATGTGATGATCGGCCTTTGCAACCATTTCAAGCGCTTGGGGCTCATTAAAGTTTGTGGAAGTGATATGTAAGTTTCTGAAATTATCAGAGGCTAATCTTCCTTTGAATGCGTAATAGGGATAAGATTTTCTCGCAATCGCCTCAGCTAAGGATGAAGTTGTTTCTTCGATCCCACCGCCATGGATTGCGCTGACCAGCCATTGCTGATTACCTTCCGTACTTGTGGCAATGACCCAGTCTTCTCCTTCCTCATAGACTTCAGTCAACTCTTCAAACGAACAGAACCGATCACCGGAACAGTCGTCTTCGGTGGTTTTTGATTTTTCCTCTTTTCCATCATTTAAGAACCATAGCAACGCTGCTAGCACAACGCCTATGGCCAATATAAGTTTTATTTTCATATCGGCACCTCTTCCTTCAAAAGGTACTCTATCAAGGATGGTATCAAATGGATAACAATATGCTTAGTCGTTGAAAGGGGATTTGTAGGATGAGGATTCGTAAGTGTTACAAGGGACCATGAATGAATTCATATGAATGGAAAAGGAAGATAAAAAAGAAATTTCCTTGAAGCTGAGTTGGATGGGTAAATACATTTACTTCATTTCTCATTCACTATCATAATAGCTTTTAACATGTGGGAGTATAGAAGAAGAGAAAGTTACAAAATCTGTCTGCTCTGCTACTATAAACATAGGCAAGATTTTTAGGAGGCCTGTACATAAAGATGTCGACAACAAAGAGAACGCAGCTGGTCATCCCTTTTCTTACCATCATCATGATGTTGTTTTTTAATTCAACGTTGGAAGAAGAAAAGGAGGTCTCGGAAGGGGAGACGTCATTGAAAGATAAAATTGACGATTTGTTAAAAGATGAAGCTCTTCATGGGGCGATCGCAGGAGTGAGCATTCGACATGCCAAGTCAGGAGAGGTTGTTTATGAAAAGAATGCTCACCTACGTCTTACACCTGCCTCGAATACAAAGTTGTTCACAGGAGCTGCAGCATTGGAAACGCTTGGACCTGAGTACACGTTTGCAACAGAATTATGGTCGGACGGGGATATGGAGGACAGTAAACTGGAAGGAAACCTCTATGTAAAGGGAAAAGGGGATCCGACCTTAACAGCAAAAGACTTGAGTGATATGGCTGTTTTTTTACGAGAAACGGGAGTTCGGGAAATTACAGGAGATGTCATAGCGGATGATACGTGGTATGACGATATCCGTTTATCTGATGGTATTCAATGGTCGCAGGAAAGTGAGTACTATGCTTCACAAGTGTCTGCGCTGACCGTGTCTCCGGATGAGGATTACGATGCAGGGACCGTGTTGATCAGCGTCTCTCCTGCAAATAAAGTAGGGCAACCGGGGAAAATCGAAGTCACCCCAGATAATAAATATGTGGAAATCGTGAACAGAACAAAGACCGGTAAAACAAGAGAAGAAGATGAATTAAAGGTTGAGAGGGAGCATGGAACCAATCGCATCATTGTAGAGGGAACGGTGGAGATCGATGATCCTGTATCTAAGTCGTGGATTGCAGTATTTGAACCGACAGGGCTCGTCACTGAACTTTTTCACCAGTCCTTAATGAAAGAAGGGATTCGTGTACAGGGGTCACATACCAGGATCGCTGAAACTCCTGGGCATGCCACACGCTTGTATGAGCGTTCGTCCATGCCTTTAAAAGAGTTGTTCCTCCCCTTTATGAAGCTCAGCAACAACGGACATGCAGAAGTATTAGTGAAGGAAATGGGCAAGGTCGTTCATGATGAAGGAAGCTGGGAAAAAGGGCTGGATGTTGTGGGAGCAGAAATGCGGCGTTTAGGTGTGGATATGGCGACCATTCAACTGAATGATGGGTCGGGAATGTCGTCCACAAATTTAATCCCTGCCAACGAAATCTCCCAATTGCTTTACCGTGTGCAAGAGAAGAAATGGTTCCCTGAATTCCTACAATCGCTTCCTGTTGCTGGTAATGAAAAGAGATTCGCAGGGGGCACGTTGCGCCACAGGATGCAGGGGACCAATGCGGAGGGAAATGTCAGAGCGAAAACAGGGACGTTGACAGGTGTTTCCTCACTGTCTGGATATGTGTCTTCAAAAGACGAGGAACCTCTGATTTTTGCGATGGTATTTAATCACTTTTTGTCGGAAGATGTGGACGAGATCGAAGACCAATTGGCCATCATACTTTCAGATCATCAGCTGTTCGTTAAAGAATAACCGCAGCGCGGGCGTTTTTACGTCCGTTTTTTTATGGGTAAGTGGGGAGTAAGAAGGGTAAGACTAATTATAGCGCCATTCATACTGGGAGGGTTTCTCATGCACGGATTTCATGATGTTTTCATTCAAATTCTACTGTTACTCGCCATCTCTGTCACGGTTATCGCGATCGCCAAACTTTTGAAGGAACCTGACTCGGTGGCTCTTGTTCTTGTGGGTCTCGTCCTCGGATTGACACAGCTGCCGTTCATTGAGGAAGCGGAAAGCTACATCACACAGTCGGAAGTGTTCCAGGCGACCGTCATCTCGCTTTTCCTTCCGATTCTGCTTGGTGATGCGACGTTGAAACTGCCTTTCCACCATCTGTTTTCACAAAAGAAGACGGTCATGGGGCTCGCGTTTTTAGGGACTTTCATATCGTCGCTTACCATCGGGGCCGCGTCTTATTTTCTATTGGACTTGCCGCTTGCTGTTGCGTTTACATTTGCTGCGCTTATGAGTGCGACCGATCCCATCAGTGTGCTCTCCATCTTCAAGTCTCTCGGAGTAAAACAAAAAATGTCGACGATTATGGAGGGGGAGTCGCTGTTCAATGACGGTATTGCCGTTGTCCTCTTCAAAATCGCCAGCATCTACTTGCTGACTTACATTGAAATGGGCTGGGCCGGACTTGGCAGCGGGGTGTTCATGTTCTTGAAATTTGCGGTCGGTGGCGCCCTGATCGGACTGATCTTAGGCTATGTGTTCTCTCAAGTGATTCGTGTCTATGATGACTACCCGTTGGAAGTTGCCTTCAGTGCCCTGCTGTTTTTCGGAAGTTACTTCATCGCTGAACACTTCCATACGTCGGGCGTCATCGCCGTTGTGGTCGGTGGATTCGTCTTCGGCGATTACGGAGCGAAGATCGGCATGTCGGAAGAAACGAAGACGAACCTTAATACGTTCTGGGATAGTGTCACCTTGCTTGCCAATGCGCTGATCTTCCTGATGGTCGGTCTTGAAATACGGAACATCGATCTTGCGGGCAACTGGGGATATATTGTCGGAGCAATCGCTATTGTCCTCGTCGGACGTACCATCGCGGTTTATATTGGAACAGGATGGGTGAAAGAACTGTCATCCAAAGAAAGAATCCTCATCAACTGGGGTGGATTAAGAGGAAGTCTCTCCATCGCACTTGCCTTGAGTCTGCCGATGGATTTTGACGGCCGTGAACAAGTCCTGCTGCTCACCTTTTCCGTCGTCCTCTTCTCATTGATCGTCCAAGGACTGACATTAAAGCCTGTCATCAAAAAACTAGGCTTAGCATAACATCCATATTCTGGTGTACCAGGTCATACAGATAATGGAAAAAGCCTCCTTCAGCGAAGGAGGCTTTTTTACATCTTTTCTTTTATTTTCGTTATGGCTTTTGACAAATCCTCGTGCACGACATAGTCAAAAAGGTGGTCTTTATCTGTTGGTTCATTGTTCATGAGAACGGTCGTCGTGTTTTCCTGTTCATAGGCAAGATACGGCAGCAGGTTGAAAGGAGTCACGAAAAGCGATGTTCCCATGACGAGCAGGAGGTCCGCTTTTTCAATGATCGACTCGGCCTCATCGTGAGCGGTGATCATATCACCAAACAGCAGGACATCCGGTTTCAAAACCGATCCGCAATCCTCACAAACCGGCACAGCTACTTTCATGACATCATCCAAAGAATAGGACTTGCCACAGTTCGGACAGCTCGATCGGTTTAACGTTCCGTGATATTCAAGGACACGGGAGCTGCCGGCAAGCGAATGAAGCCCGTCGACGTTCTGTGTGATGACCGATACTTCCCGCTCATCGGTTTCCAAATCCTTGATGAACTGATGGACAAGGTTCGGCTGGTAGTCTTTTAACAGCTTCATCCGGAAGATCGCCTTGTACTTTTTCCAAAAATCCTCGGGATCATGGAAAAAGTAATCGGTGGACATGTAATACTCGCGCTCATGATTTTCTGTCCATAATCCTTCACTCGAGCGGAAATCAGGGATGCCGCTCGCTGTCGAAACGCCGGCACCAGTCAGTACGGCGATCCGTTCGGCACTTTTTATGTTGAGAGCAATCGTTTCATACATAGACGGCAACTCCTCTTACTGCTTGTTAAAGCCTTTCTTTTTCACGATGCTTGTGACGTCCATCCGCATCGGTTTTGTGAAGCGGCGCAGCATTTGATCGGTCCAGGAATCATTCCTTGTATTCGTCTGACGCGACTGATAGTACGCGCCGATCTGTTCATCAAACGCTCCCAGTTCATCTTTGTGTTCGCGCTTGTATTCATTTTCAAAATAAACCGCTTCTTTAGGAAGTCGGGGTTTCTTATCAGGCTGGTGATCGGGTTCGCCGAGGACCATGCCGAAAAGCGGAAGGACATGCTTTGGCAGTCCGAGTATTTCATCGACTTTATCAAGCTGGTTACGGATGCTTCCGATATAGCAAATGCCGAGCCCCATCGATTCTGCAGCAACCGCCGCGTTCTGGGCAGCAAGCGCTGCGTCAATCGCTGAAACGAGAAAATGCTCACTGTTCTCAAGGTTGGCAAGCATTTCTTCATACTGATCTGAAGAGGCGTGGAGGGTATGACGGTAAAGATCGGCACAGAAAATCATCAAATGCCCGTTATCTTTCACGTATCCCTGCCCGGTGATTTCTGCAAGTTGAGCTTTTTTCTTTTCATCTGTTACCCCGATGATCGTATAAGCCATCATGTAGCTTGAGGTTGACGCTTGCTGGGCGGCAGACAAAATGGTGCTCAGCTGCTCGTCAGTCACGGGTGTATCTTTGAATTTTCGAATCGAACGGTGATTCAAAAGTGTTTCTATTGTTTCATTCATGAACGTGGCCTCCTATTTGTAGATCCATTGCGTCCGGACCGGATCCTTGGTATCGGAACCTGCCACTGGATCGTTACTGGTGATTTGCAATCGTTCTTCATCCATAAAAGTAACAGAATGGATGGCGTATTGATACTGATTCGGTTTCGGGAGGAGGTGGTCTTCCCCTGGTTCCAGTTCAATCGGTTCGAGCGTATGAAGGTCCATGACGACGAGCTGGTGCATCGCTTCTTTTTCATACGTACGTTCGAAAAGGAAGGCCACATACTGCTGGTCAGGAGAAACGTGGCTTGAAACCAACTTGCTCAAATCACTCATTAAAAAAGAGTGCTTCTGTTCAAAATCAATCATCAAATGCGAGCAACGCTGTTCATGACAGGCAAACTCCACCAAGTACTGGTCCTCTTTTATTTTTGAAAAAGGAAGCTTGCGCAGTTGTTGTTCCGGTTGATCAAAATTATGTACAAATTGAGATAGAATGGGATAGTCTTTGGCCGTGAATGGATAGGAAGCGCCATCGAGGGTGAGCTGCATCTTATTTCCAATGGCTTCCGCTCCTTCTTCATCGGTTAGGGGATCATCCCCTTCAAGCGAATTCATATTCAACGTGTCCTCTGCATCTGCATTCGAGCTGCACCCGACTAACAAAAAAAGGACCAAGCCGATCCACCACACGTTTTTCTTCATCATAAGCAATTCCCTCACTTAAAAAAGCTCTTTTCTACAGGATACCACAACAGTCGAAAATTCATGAGGGTGAAACTTTTACAAAGATTATCTGCGCTCTTGAAGGAATAAGGAATAGAAAAAAAGAAATATATCCTCATAGAAAAAAGATTGAGGTGGGGGTAATGGGAGAAGTCTACAGCTTCAAAGCTTTTCAGTCAAAGAAAGAAAAAGAGAAGAAGATCCAGGACCCGAGAACAACCGTAGCGATTTATCGAAGTGTCGTTTATTATGTGCATTTGTATAGCGATGAAACCTATGAACATCCGCTGGAGCACTTAACGACCAATGTGAAGCTTGCCACCGTTTTAAAAAATGACCGTACCAAATTTCTGAAGACGTTTGCTGCCCTCGTTCAACATTGGGATTTACCTGCGAACAGCCATCAGGAACTGGCAAAAAACCGAGAGCTAGCCCAATTTCCGACGCTTGGAGATCTTTGTATATATATAGAAAAAAAGGTGAAAGACCTATGAGACGATGATTCCTCATGTCTCATAGCCTTTCACCTTTTTCATGTTGACGATTCCGACGTAGAACTGTGTCAACCCGATACCGAACAAAAGCGGCCCGACACTTGTCGCAAGCATCGTACTGATCAGCGTCTGTACCATCCCAATTGCGATCAACATCATGTATTTTTCTGCTCTAAACATTAAGTATGAACCGAACAACGTACCGATACTGATGATCAAAAGGGCCGGCATCAACCAAGGATACACCTGCATAAGCTCCATGGTATTCACCTCCTCAAATATATTCTGAAAATTCTTATTATTAAAGATTCTATCACGTTATGAAACCCTGTTTCAACCGTGAAAACCGTCTAGTTTTGGCGGTTTTCCGTTGTGACGTAAAAATAAAGATTCCCCGTTTGAAAAAGCTTCAAACCCCCAATCCCTCATATTTATCTTTCTTTCACTAATGCTCCCGTTTCTGGAAGACTCGAATTCGAGATAACCGGGGTCCGTTTGCCTTTTCTTGAGCGTCAGGGGTGGTTGGGAAGCCACTCGCTTTCCTGCGGGGATGACGGCAAGCCTCCTCGGACTCCGTCCTGCGGGGTCTCGCCAGCCAATCCATTCCCGCGGGAGTCTCGCAGCTTCCCAACCACCCCATTCCATGTAAGGGAGAAACGAACCCCTTAGCCCAGATGGACGGTCTTCCACTTTCGTTGAGGTATACGCATAAAACGCTCTATATCAAGGATCTATGAATAAAATAGCAGTCGCGGAATTTTATATTCCTCTACTTTTCTTGTGCATACATGCCGCTTATTCTGGAAGTGGTTTCGAGACACTCCCATGGTAAAGGGGCGGAGGGGAATGGGGAGACTCCTGTGGGAAAAAGTGCATGGTGAGACCCCACAGGACGCAGTCCGAGGAGGCTCACCGCGCTCCCACGGAAAGCGACTCATTCCCCGCAGCCCCCATCCACTCAACAGAAGTCTCGAAACTGAGTCTTACACAATCCTGCCATTTAGATGAACGAGGGAATGTGGGGAAGAGAGAGTGGGAAAGTGAATATGGTAGGACATTTGTATATAGTAAAGATATGGATTGATGACTGGAGGGATTGTTGTGAATGGGAAAATCGTTGTTGAACACCTAACAAAAACGTTTAAAAAAAGAAACGTCCAAGCGGTAAAAGATGTTTCTTTCGAAGTAGAGGAAGGGGAATTTTTCGCTTTTCTAGGACCGAATGGCGCAGGTAAATCGACCACCGTTCAAATTCTGACGACGCTCATCAATGCCACTACTGGAAAAGCAGAAGTGGCCGGCCACGACGTCATCCGAGAGCCGGAAAAAGTGAGACGTTATATAGGTGTAGCTCTGCAGGAAACAGGTGTGGACCCTGATCTGACAGGCAGGGAAATGATTGAGCTTCAAGCGAATATTTTCGGCTTCCGTAAAGAAGAAGGTAAAAAGAGGGCCCAGGAGCTGTTGGAGATTGTGCAGCTGACAGAAGCGGCGGAACGAAGAATCGGCAACTATTCGGGCGGGATGCGCAGGCGTCTTGACCTTGCACTGACACTCGTCAATGAACCGAAAATCCTTTTTCTCGATGAACCGACAACAGGGCTTGATCCTTCGAACCGGATGGCGATTTGGGATGAATTGCGACGGCTGAACGAGGAAGTTGGCACCACCATTTTTCTTACTACCCAGTATTTAGAGGAAGCCGATTCGCTTGCTCACCGCATCAGTATCATCAATGATGGAGAGATTGTTGCCACAGGCACGCCGAAGGAATTGAAGGCACAAATCGGAAATGATTTGATCACCCTTACATTGAAAGATGAAAAACAGCAATCCGAGGCGGTGGAGTACTTACGTGGACAAATGGGTGACGTTGATGTGATCAATCGTCAGAATAAGGTGCTCATATACGTTGAAGAGGGGACGAAGCAATTGCTTGAAGTTGTCCGTCTGTTTGATCAGGAAGGCTATGAAATCGAGGACATCCAACTCTCCTCACCAACGCTGGATGATATTTTCTTGAAGATCACGAGTGAGAAAAAGGAAGGAGTGAGAGCGGATGGGGAATAACCTATGGAAAGATACGTGGCTCATGACCGTAAGAAACATCAAAACGACGTTACGTAATCCGTTTTCTTTTATCCCGAACCTAATCATATCGGCTTTCTTCCTCCTTGTTTATGAAGGCGGGTTGAGCGGAATTTCCCAGCTCCCGACATTTGAAGGGGCGAACTATTTGGCGTTCATTCTGCCTGTGTCGATTGTATCTGCGGCCATTGGTGGAGCCGGGGGTGCCGGACAGAGCATCGTGAAGGATATTGAGAATGGGTTTTTCTCCCGGTTGTTGCTGACGCCAGCTTCAAGGTTGGCGATCGTTCTCGGACCAATCATTGCCGGGATGCTTCAACTCGTCGTGCAAACACTGCTGATCATCGGCATCGCCTTTTTGCTCGGTCTTGAAGTAGTGACAGGTTTCGGGGGCATTTTGTTTGTGCTGCTGATTGCCGTGGGCTGGGGGCTTGCGTTTGCCGGCTATTCTGCCGGGGTCGCGCTTCGGACTGGTAACGCTCAGGCCGCACAAGCGGGAACGTTCATCTTTTTCCCGCTCATTTTTCTAAGCACCACTTTCGTCCCGTATGAGCTGATTGAAGCCCAGTGGCTGAAAATCGCGGCGACGATCAACCCGACGACTTACATTTTTGAAAGTATGCGGACAGCACTCATCGACGGCTGGGTGTTTTGGGATTTGATGCAGGGGGTCTTCGCTATCGTCATCGTGTGCACCATCACCATTACCTTTGCAGCCATTTCTGCGAAAAAAGCAGTTTCCCGCGGATAAACGTAACCACTGGCAAAAAATTCTGATATAATGGAACTAATCAAAAAGTTAGGAGTGATGTTTTATGGCAAACGTAACAACTCAATTCAACTCAAATCCATCAAATCACGGAGGACATCACTCGTAACGTCCTCCAAAATTCAGGAGGAATCGAATGAAACGGAATGATTTTACAGTATTTTTTAAAGCACAGACGAACGAAGGGGAACAGATCGGAAGAATCACCCGCCTGACCCATGGCCTGTACACCGTTGTGGATGATGAACAGGAGCGGAACGGAGAAGTCTCCGGAAGGTTTCATCATACCGTACAGGTTGACAAAGATTACCCGGCTGTCGGGGATTGGGTCGTTTTTGAACCTTATGATGCAGGGGCGCGTGCGAAAATCCACCGCGTTCTGGACCGGCGAACCGTGTTGTCCAGGAAAAAGGCGGGCGGAAGTCATCAGGAGCAAATCATTGCGGCGAACGTCGATACCGTGTTTATCGTCACCGCTTTGACCCAGGAATTTAACCCAAGAAGAATCGAACGGTATGTTCAGCAAATTTATGAGAGTGGAGCGAGCCCGGTTGTTGTTTTAACAAAACGGGACTTGTGCGACACGGTGCCTGATCATATTACTGAAGTCGAAAGTGTAGCGCCGGGCGTTCCTGTCTATGCAGTCGATAGTTTGACAGGGGGAGGAATGGAAGAGCTTGTCACTGAATTACGGACTGGCGAAACCATTTCGCTCGTAGGTTCTTCCGGAGTCGGCAAGTCAACACTCATCAACCATTTGCTCGGCATGGAAAAACAAGCGACTCAAGGGGTGCGTGAAGAGGATCAGCGCGGGCGGCATACGACGACGCACAGAGAGCTGTTTGAACTGCCGAACGGAACTTATATCATTGACACACCCGGCATGCGTGAATTGCAGTTATGGGGTGGAGATGAAGAAGGGGTGGACCAGACATTCTCTGATATCGATCGCCTGAGCGCGTCTTGTAAGTTCAGAGATTGTAAGCATGAACAAGAGCCGGGGTGTGCGGTGAAGCAAGCGATTGAAGAGGGAGAGCTGGAAGCTGCACGTCTGAAAAGCTACAACAAGTTAAAACGAGAGCTGAAGCGGCTCGAGTTGAAAGATCGGTATGGGACGCATCGCACGAACCGGATGCTCCACGGACCGAATGCGATCAAGTAGAAAAAAGAGGTGCCGGTTCCGGTGCCTCTTTTTTTGTAGCTGGAGCTTTTGATTATAAAAGAAAAGGAAGATTGTATGCCGGATTGGTCTTATCATGTATTGTTCAAACCGTGGCTGTCAAAATTAGCCCCTGTGACTTCAAGAGAATTTATACATAAAAATATGAACCGGATCGCTTGTCTTCCTGGAGGGAGGTCTATCATCCATTTTCTTGGGAGAGAAGAAATTTCCGAGAAACTCACCACTTCTCTTGGGGGCGAACCAATCCGTGGACCTGTTGGATTATCAGGAAAAATCGATCCGCGGTTATCAGGTACGAAGGCATTCAGTCACTTAGGTTTTAGTATGATCGATGTTGGTCCGGTGACGCTGGAACCGCAGAATGGGGATTTCCCTGAAAGGAAAGAGGGTCGCCTGCTGCTTCCGGATCACGGAGAGTCGATTGGTTTGGAGGAAACTGTTCGTCGGCTGGAAAAGGCGGATGCAGAAATTCCTTATCTCTTTCATTTGCAAGGGTCACAAGATGAAATTGTTAAAATGGCAGAAGCTCTAAAACCTTTTCGTGGGATATTCAGTGTTTCTCATGATAAGTGGTCGCCGAATCTAGTTGGAAAACTCTCAGAATGGAAACCCGTTTTTTTAAGAGTTCCCAGTAAGAATGTTTCTGAGGTAGACAGATTTGGAGGAGTCGCCGGCTTCGTCTTAGAAGAATCTGGTGGGGAAGATAATTTAGAAGCGCACAAAAAGGCATTGGAAAAGCTGCAGGGATATGATGTGGTTACAGTCGGAGGAGTGAAGGAACCCGCAGATGCGATGGCCCTCCTTTCCGCTGGCGCCCGTATGGTATTTCTTTCTACTGAATACGTCGAAGCAGGTCCTGGACTACCGAAGCGGATTCACGAAGCGCTGCTGGATGAAAGAGCTCAAGGTGGCAAGGAGGAAACTGGCTGGATGTGGTATTTTCTTTTCGGCCTGGCGATTTTTCTAGGTGGCATCCTCGCCTTGGTGTTCAGTTTGACCTCGGTCATCCTACCTTATGATGAAACGTTCCTCGGAATATCCAGACAAGAATTGCTTCTGTTCAATGAACGGATTCTCTGGTTTATGGCCCACGACCGGCTGACCCTCGCCGGCACCATGATTTCCGGTGGGCTGCTTTATATGTGGCTGGCAAGGTATTCTGTTTCCAAGGGAGAAAAATGGGCGAAACAAGCGATTGACTTTGCTGCGATTGCAGGCTTTTTAGGCATTCTCTTTTTTATCGGATATGGCTATTTTGACTGGCTGCACCTGTTATTCTGGATCATCCTCCTGCCGTTATATGTGACGGGATGGATCAAATCCCGGGGTCTCTCCGAAAAGCCAGCTTCGAAGAATCGAAGAAATGCCAGAACGTGGCTTCTCGGCGTCTATGGACAATTTTGCTTCGTCATCCTCGGATTCTCTTTCGTCCTTGGTGGCATCATCATTTCCTATATCGGCGTGACAGGGGTCTTTATCCCGACCGATATTGAGTATCTTTGCATGCCTCCTGAACTGATTCAGAATTTCAACGAACGATTAATCCCCGTCATCGCCCATGACCGCGCCGGGTTTGGAAGCGCACTGTTCAGTGTCGGATCTCTCGTCCTGATGAGCGCTTTATGGGGGTATCATCAGGGGAAACGCTGGTTTTGGTGGATGTTCCTGATCGGAGGGATCCCTGCCTTTGCCGCAGGGATATTTGTACATATCATGATCGGCTATACGACATTCATCCACTTGCTGCCCGCATACATCGCGCTGTTTTTTTACGTGGGAGGCCTGGTTCTGTCCTATCGTTATTTAATGAGTAAATGATGCGAAAGGTCATCCGATTTGAGGATGACCTTTCGCGCGCAAGAAAGCCGAGTCGCGCGCAAGAAAGCCGAGTCGCGCGCAAGAAAGCCGAGTCGCGCGCAAGAAAGCCGAGTCGCGCGCAAGAAGAGCCGAGTCGCGCGCAAGAAGAGCCGAGTCGCGCGCAAGAAGAGCCGAGTCGCGCGCAAGAAGAGCCGAGTCGCGCGCAAGAAAGTCGAGTCGCGCGCAAAAGAAGCGAAGAGCCTACACAAAAAAGCAGCGCTCCAAAACGGAGCGCTGCTTTTCTCATTCTTACTTGTTCATATATTTATCGATTTCCCACTTGCTTACTTGCAAGGAGTACTGAGTCCACTCATCTTCTTTGTCTTCGATATATGCATTGGCCGTGTGGTCGCCAAGAGCTTTAAGAAGAACTTCGTCTTTCTTAAGAGCAGAAAGAGCTTCTTTCAAGTTTGTAGGAAGTGTTGGTACACTGTCGTCCTCAACTTCGTACAGGTTACGGCTCTCTGCTTCACCTGCATCATATTCGTTACGGATACCTTCAAGACCAGCTTGGATCAATACCGCAAGTGTCAGGTAAGGGTTCGCTGTCGGGTCCGGGTTACGGACTTCGAAACGAGTACCTTGACCACGTGTTGTTGGTACACGGACCATACAGCTACGGTTGGAGTGAGACCATGCAATACTTACAGGTGCTTCATAACCAGGAACGAGACGCTTATAAGAGTTCACGTTCGGGTTCGTAATCGCTGCAATCGCGCGAGCGTGGTGAAGAATACCGGCGATGAACTGTTTCATAGTTTTGGAAACGCCATCTTTCGCATCTTCATCGTAGAAAGCACTGTCGCCATCTCTGAATAGGGAAAGGTGTGCGTGCATTCCGGAACCGTTCTCACCTGCGATCGGTTTAGGCATGAATGTTGCGTGATAGTCATGGTTTGTTGCAATATCTTTTACAACGTTTTTGAACGTTTGGATGTTATCGGCTGTTTTCAGCATGTTGTCAAAACGGAAGTTGATCTCGTGCTGACCCATAGCCACTTCGTGGTGGGAAGCTTCCATTTCGAAACCGAATTTTTTCAGTGTACGAACGATGTCACGACGTACTTTATCCCCTTTATCTTTTGGAGAAGCATCGAAGTATCCACCGCGGTCATTCATTTCGCGGATCGGGTAACCATCTTTGTCCAGCTTGAATAGGAAGAATTCTGGTTCTGGACCGACGTTTACTGTGTATCCCATATCTTCGGCTTCTTTCATTGCACGTTTAAGGATGTAACGAGGGTCTCCTTCGAATGGAGTGCCATCCGGCTTGTAGATATCACAAATGAAGCGCGCGCTGCGATCTTCATCGACCAAAGAAGGAAGCAGTAGGAATGTATCTAAGTCTGGATAGAGATACATGTCACTTTCCTGGATATCGGAAAAACCGGAAATGGAAGAACTGTCGAACATGGCTTCATTTTCCAAGACCATTTCTAGCTCTTCAGCCGGTAGTTCAACATTTTTCGTATCCCCATACATATCTGTGAATTCTAATAGTAGGAATTCAACGTTGTTTTCTTTTACTTCCTGAATGATTTGCTCTTTTGTGTAAGTCATACATTACCCTCTCTTTAACAATTTTATTATGAGATGTGTATCCGGAATAGTGCTGGATATGTACCTCACTTTTTCTTATGTTAGGAATTCTAACACATAGTGTAGACAAATCTCAAATGCCTTTTTACTAAATTCCCTTATTTTTTTCTCGTAAACCTATGATTTAGTAAAAAAATCTACCCACTCACATATGGTAGATGATAAGGGGAATGGAGGTGCTACATGAACGGTAAAATGCTTGTATTCATGCAGAGTGTGGCCATTTTTGGTTACTTGTTATCCGCATCATTTGCCATGGTTAAAATTCAGGGGACGGCTGTTCTAACAGAAAATTTTTATTTTTATATTATTTTCTCACAATTCGTCTTCGTTCCGATAGGTTTTTTTCTCGCCCTCCCAGCTTTTATTAAAAAAAGGAAGATGGGTGGACGCTGGATATGGAAGAAAAGGTACGGATTGTTTCTTCTATTTCCTTCTTTATATTTGCTGTTGTTTCCCTATGTGATTCATATTGACTCCCTTTTTCCCGATCCAATGATTACCAACCCTTCGGTGGGGCCGGTGATCCAAGTTCTGTTTGGTTATTTTCTACTAAAAGGGTTCGAAAAAGAATAATTTCTTTTCCATATTAAGGGTAATGGTAGGAGAAGATGGACTATGGCTCTAATCTATTTTATAATCGAAACGGACAAGACATCCTACATACCCTTGATAAAGAAAGGAAGATTTTTGTGAGCAAAACATTGATTTTCGGGCACAAAAACCCCGATACGGATACGATTACTTCAGCACTTGTGTATGCTGAACTGAAAAAAGCCCTTGGAGAAGAGGTAGAAGCCGTTCGTCTTGGTGAAGTAAACGGAGAAACTCAATTTGCGTTGGATCAGTTCAATGTCGATGCGCCACGTCTTGTTGAGCGTGTTTCTGAAGAAGTCGAGCAGGTCATCCTAGTCGACCACAACGAACGCCAGCAGAGTGCTGAGGATATTGACGAGGTACAGGTGCTTGAGGTCATCGACCACCACCGTATTGCAAACTTCGAAACAAAAGGACCTCTTTACTATCGTGCGGAGCCTGTCGGATGTACGGCAACGATTTTAAACAAGTTGTATAAGGAAAAAGGACAGCAGGTTTCAAAGCCAATGGCAGGACTAATGCTGTCAGCGATTATTTCCGATTCTCTATTATTCAAATCACCGACGTGCACAGACGAAGACCGTAAAGCGGCTGAAGAACTTGCTGCGATCGCTGGTGTCGATGCTGAAGAATACGGTCTTAAAATGTTGAAAGCAGGCGCGGATATCAGTGACAAGACAGCGGAAGAATTGATCTCCCTGGATGCGAAAGGGTTCAACATGGGCGATAAAAAAGTAGAAATTGCTCAAGTGAACACAGTCGATACAGATGATGTGCTTTCCCGTAAGAGCGAACTTGAAGCAGCGATCGAAAAGAACGTTTCTGAAAAGGACTTGGACTTGTTCCTGCTTGTCGTTACAGACATTCTTGAAAGTGACTCGACAGTGGTTGCGGTTGGTAACGAAACAGAAGCGGTTGCGAAAGCTTTCGAAACAGAGCTTGATGGCAATCAGGCTGTCTTGAAAGGTGTCGTTTCCCGTAAGAAGCAAATCGTACCTCCATTGAACACATATTTCGGATAAGAAGAAAAGCGAACCCTCATGGTGAGGCGTTCGCTTTTTTTATATCATTTCTTCTCTTCCATATAAGCTCCCTATTCTTCAAGACTCAGTTTCGAGATGTCTTCGGGTTTCGTTGCCATGTTGGGCGTCAGGGGTGGTTGGGAAGCTACTCGCTTTCCTGCGGGGATGACGGCAAGCCTCCTCGAGCTTCGCTCTGCGGGGTCTCGCCAGTCAATCCATTCCCGCGGGAGTCTCGCAGCTTCCCAACCACCCCATTCGATGTAGGTGAGAAACGAACCCCTATACCAAGATGGGGCGTCTTCCACCCCAACGCAGGATCAGGCATAAAGCGTTCCAAATCAATCTTTCACGCTCAGAATGACCAATGGGAGGAGTTTCAAATTATCTATTTCTCTTGAGCATACAAGCAGTGATTCCGAGAGTGGTTTCGAGAGCCTCACACGGTAAAGGGGCGGAGGGGAATGGGGAGACTCCTACCTTAAGTGTGCAGGCGCCTCGATCAGCGGCGTATGGACTGGACTGAGCTGGCGGAGATAAAGGAAACACGAAGAACGGAGTGATTCGATGTTGACTTATCGTACAGAAGCGAGGGAAGTCTCACTAGCCGCTAGGCGCCGGAACCGGATATCTAAGAGGAAAAAAGTGCATGGTGAGACCCCGCAGGACGCAGTCCGAGGAGGCTCACCGCGCTCCCACGGAAAGCGACTCATTCCCCGCAGCCCCCATCCACTCAACAAAAGTCTCGAAACTGAGTCTTACACAATCCTGCCATATAGTTTAATAACTACCATTGATCCCCTACGATAGAAACTTCTCATTAAAGGAGCGGATCGTTTTTGTCAGTGCTTCCATTTTTTCTTTATCAGATACCGTAAAAGAGTCTTTTTCCACGATATACTGCACATCGGTGTGGAGCTGCTTTAAAGCGGCTGTGATATCATCTACTTTGTCTGAATCCTCATCTTCAAATGATTCCGTAGTAATCACCGATCGAAGCTTGAACAACTCATTGGAATAATCACGGAAATACCCTTTTTTCAATTCATTCGATCGTTCGGCAGCATTTAATAGTCTTTGATTTCCGGTCAGTTGCTGGAGGCTGCGGGTGAGCAAACTCTCCGTATAAAACCTTTCTTTTTCACTTCCCTCGCTATGAAATGAGTCAAAGGACAGGGTGACGTCCTCGATGCGATAGGGAAGTTCGGACACAGCGGAAGTCGCGGCATCTTTTGTGAAAGTGTCGATCTCTGAGGATCTGGTTGTATCGAACCAAAGGTAAGCGAAAAAAATGCTTGTTAATAAGAAGATTCCTGTAAGAATTTTGTACATGGTTACCAGGCTCCTTTTTTCTATCAATCATTAATCGTATCGTATCACGTAAGTCGCGTGCTTGTTTAAATAAAAGATTGAGTAATTGTTGAACATTTGAAATAATTGGTAAAAAGTGGGGGGATTAATAATAATGAGAGTTCTAGTTCAGTATGTCGCCGCTCTATGTACTTTTTTATTTTCAACGGTCGCCGCTTTGTATGAAGGAAGTGAAATCAAAGATCATCCGTTTGAATGGAGGTCTTCTGCTGTATTCAGCCAGTGGGTTCATGGAGAGGTGAAAACATCCTCAGACATCCTCGTCGTCGATTATTTGGTCTATGCTGCTAAATTCAAACCGTTCTTTCCTTTACTGCTCCTCTTGGGCCTCCTCTATTTCATAGCATTAAGCGGGGTGGTTTTATTCCACAAGAGAAAGTTTTCGTTGATCATGTATTTTGGAGTATGGGCTGTCATGTTGTTGCTTGCTGCTTTTTTTACTTTTCCTGCCCATTCTCTAGGGATGAAAATGATGAGTATAGTATTCATTACATCCGGGACTGCGAGTGGTTTGGCTGCTTCTCTATTGTATCTGATTTATAAGAAGGAAGGTGTGGTGGTATGGGGGCATTGATTCTTTCAGGTGGTGGAAGTGCAGAGCAGAACATGAAGGCCCATGCATCGTTCGCGGAAAAATCGGAGCAAGGAAAGGCTGTTTTGTATATTCCGGTCGCAGGGGATCCGGAACGAAGGCCACATGAAGAGAGTTTCCATTACATAAAAAAATGTCTGAAGCCACATGGAATCTCTCAGTTGGAGATGTGGACAGACTTTGACGGAAAGTCATTCGTGGACCTTCAAATGTTTGCTGGTGTCTACATCAGTGGAGGTTGTTCATTGAAGCTGCGAAGGTTAATGTATGAAAGTGGATTCGATCGGGTTCTTTTGGATTTTTACAAACGAGGAGGCGTAGTTTTCGGTCAGAGTGCTGGCGCTGTAGTGTTCGGAAAGGCCCTTTCAGGAGGGAAGGAAGCTCTGAATCTCGTGGAGAACTACAGGATAGTGTGTCATTACAAATCGGAGGATGAGAGTGAAACAACCCTCATCACAAAGAATGAGAGTTTTCAGATCCTTGCTATGGAAGACGGAGGATCTGTGCTCGTTTCGGATGGTGGTATTAAAAAGATCAGTGGTGGTATTTATACATTTGAAAAAGGAAAGAAAATTGAATAAAACCATCAAATGCAGGGTTCCGACAAAGCCTTGGTTTATGTTCAGCTCATGAACCGAGGTTTTTCTGTTCACTAAATTGTCCATCTTTTCTCCTGGTATTACAACCTTTGCTCTGATATAAATTAGAAGGAGGAGTGAACCATTGCTCCTTTTTATTCGTAGTCTTTATAAAAGAGAAAAAGGAGTAGGACCATGAAATATATATCCATGTTTTGTTTACTTATTGTACTTGCCCTGCCTATGACGGTAGAGGCGCATACACACCTTGAAAGTTCAGAACCTGAATCAGGAGGTGCGCTAACATCAGAAAACCCAGGCATCACACTGACTTTTGATTCCAAAGTCCAGGAACCGACGGCCTTGACCATTACAGATGATGATGGGGAAGAGTTCGAAATAGAGAGCTATACCCATTCCCCTGAAAATGTCATCGAATTCAGTATTCCTGAAGAAGTAGCTAGTGGGGAGATCGAGGTCTTCTATAGCATCATCGGTGAAGACGGGCACGTCATGGAAAATGAGCTGACGTTTAATTATACCGTGAAGGATAAGGCTTCTACCGCTGGAGAAGACACAAATACAGAGGAACCTGCAACGGCTTCAGGTGAAGGCGGAAGTGGGAGCGGAGAAGCGTCTGAAAGTGACCAAGTCGCAGCGTCTAACCAGGGGAACGATTCGATGGTATGGATTGTACCTGTACTTGGATTCGGGATCTTGGTTACTGCTGTACTCGTGTTCCTGGGGATCAGGAAAAAATCATGATTCATGCGTTAACGAATGGAGGTCTCTATGCTTGTCTCTCCATTCTGATCGGGGCAGGCCTCTTGTCATTTTCTGATGAAAAGCTTGCTCAGCGTAGAAAGACATGGGCACTGATTGCTTTGACTGTACCTGTTTTAGCTGCATTTCCAATCATAGAGTTGGCGGTTATGCTTCAGGAATATCGGGAAGGAAGCTTTTTGTCGAGTCTTTTTCATGTGCTCACCCAATTAAAGGGAGGGCAGGCATGGCTTCTACTATTATCATTGGCTATTCTTCATGTCATTCTACTGAACACGATGAAACAGCCAAAGGTCGCTTATTCGTTCAGTTTATTACTTATCGCGGGGATGATTCTCACTCAGAGTGTGACCGGACATTCTGCGAGCACCGCTTCTTTTCAAGGAGCACTTTTTCATACGGTTCATTTCATCGGTGTGGGGATATGGTCCGGAATATTACTCGTGGTCAGCTTTTTTTCTGATCACGAGCACCAGTGGGAGTCCTTTGTACGCTGGTTTACGAAGGTAGCCATCGGTTGCATCGTATGGATTACGTTGACGGGTGTTGCTATGAGTTTACTATTGTCAGAGAGTATTGTAGGTTCATGGATGCTTTCCTATGGTCAAGCGTTGTTAGTCAAACATCTTCTGTTTATCGTTCTCCTGCTGTTTGCCTTCGTCAATGGTTTTCTCATGAAGCGTTTAGTAGCAGAGGATGCAGGCTTCTCACCGAGACGCTGGTGGAAAGCGGAAAGTCTTCTCATCGTTTTTATCTATACGATTACAGGATATATGACCGAACAGGAAACGCCGCATAATATCAAGCAGACGTTGGAGCAGCAGGATCCCTCTGTCCTTTTCCGTATATTCACGACAGTAGAAGGATTTGGCCCCTTAACCCTCGCTCCCAATTTGATCAGTATCTCCTCTTTGGCCTTAGGCTTTATTTTTCTGCTGTTTACAGGAGTGATGATCAAGCGGAACTCGCTGGCAGGTACTTTTTTTGTCAGTGCAATGGTTTTGTGGTGCTTATACCTTGGTCTTATGAGCAGTGTATCGATGAGTTAAGCGGACACCTATACAGGTGTTCGTTTTTTTATGAAATGAAACTTATGGATTCATTCAATCGTAGGGAAGGAAGTTCAATGCTTTTCATTTTACCAAGGGATAAGGAGAGAGCAAATGAATCGATCCATTAAAAGAATTCTTGAAGCGTTGACTGAAGAAGAGATGCGCACCATTTTACTCCATCAGTGGACCCTTTTTACTTATGTAGAAGAAGAGAAGATCTCAGAGGAAGAATGGCTCAATCAGTTGAAAGAAATGAAAAAAAGAACCGAACGTGTCTGTGAAGACCGCCTGCATCCGTTTCAAGGGGAGGCAGGGAAAGTTGTAGAGCACGTCCATATCCTCTTTAGTGAATCTACGAAAGGCTCATTGCAGCTAGCGCTGAGACAAAAAGAGGAGACAAAGGAAGAAGTGATCGCTCTTTCTCCTATGTTTTCCATCGGTCCCATACAGGACTTGGACAAAGAAAAAGGTATCGAAAAGCGAAAGGAATGGCTGTTCCATCATCTTGTCATGGACGATGAGCTGTGGATGCACATGGTAGAAGATTCCTTGAAGGTTATGGAAGATCTACGTTCCATTCCAACTGGGGTGCCGATCACGATCTGGGTCGGTGACAATGCCCATGAACAGACCGGGCTTCGGTTTGTGTTGCATCTTTTGAAAAACAAACCCAACGAAATCTATACGGTTCAAGTAACGGACGCTTTAGATTTCCCGCTTCATACAGGGGAGCTTTCTCCTGCTCGTTTGGTGAGTTTGTTGGAACGTTCCCCAAGTAGTCCCCTGTCCGATGAAAGCATGGAAACCTACAGGGACGAATGGCGGGCTTTATCCGAGGAGAATGCGAATCTCCGAGTGTGGGAGGGAGGCATCCAATCGATGTCTGAAGACTATTTTGATGCGACTCTCATCCAATCGTTAAAAAATTTGCAAGGTGAGAGTGATGTAGATGGTTACATAAAAGCAGCTCGATTAATTGGAGAGGTTCTCGGGAATACATCACAAGTTGTCGGGGACAGCTTTTTCGAGTATCGAGTTCGTGAGCTTGTCCTTCAAGGGGAATTTATGCTCATGGGTGTTCCGAAAGGGATGAGGTATTATGCAGTGAAATGGAACAAGTGACAAGTGCTTTAGAAGCACCGGAAAAAAGAAAACGCTTGGCTGTTTAGGCCAAGCGTTCTTCTACGCACGTTTCATCCATTCTTCCCTAAGGACTCCCATACGGATCGAATCATAAAACTGTCCTTCATAAATACGGCATTTCCTTAAACGGCCTTCGACTTTCATGCCGAGTTTTTCACCAACACGCATCATCCGCTCATTTTTGGACCATGTCGTCAAACCGACACGGGCAAGGGGGAGAGTCCGAAAAAGGTAATCCACCCAGATCTCAAGCGCTTCCGATCCGTAGCCTCCGTTCCAATAATCGGGATCATAGATGCCGATGCCGACTTCAAGCCATAGAGATGGTTTGTGCTCCCAATAATAGGTGACGGTTCCGATTGTCTTCCCGTCCACTTCGAGGATGAGTCGTGAATCGGGTTCATTCGGACCGAGCCGGTTGATGCGCGCTTTTTCGTGACTGCGATAGCTTTCGAGTGTATGAGGCTCAAGCGGATAGTAGGGCGCGTCCCATTTTTTCCATTCCGGTTCATCGCCATTGTAAATCAATTGGTACAAAACAGGAATGTCCTCTTCGGTGATATGCCGTAGTGTCACCCTTTGTCCTTTCAATTGTTCGTCGCTTTTCAAACGTTGCAGCATCCGCTTGCCTCCGTTCCGTCTTTTCTTCCATCGTACCATAAGTGTGATTGGTTGTTTGAATATTTTCGTTTACGGTTATAAAAGAATAAGACGTACATAGGCAGGTGAAACGAATGATTGAGGTTTTGGCTTATAGTAAAGAAACTGGATTGCATGACAACCTTTCCATCGAAGAACTTTCCAGTCGAAAATGGGACTGGTATTGGGTTGACTTCAATCAACCGACCGAGGGGGAAGTGACGCTCTTAGAGAAAACCTTCGAGTTCCATCCTCTGGCGGTTGAAGACTGTCTGCACGGGCTGCAGCGTCCGAAGCTCGATTATTATGACGATCACAGCTTCATTGTTGTTCATTCCGTCAATCCGAAGACACTTGAGCGGGAAGAAATCAACGTTTTTCTCGGTCATTGTTCCATTGTCACTTTTCATAAAGAAAAGAACGAACCGCTGGAACAAGCAAAAAGAATCGTCAAACATACCAAACAGCATGAAAATGTTGACGAGTATTATGTCTTTCATCAAATTCTCGATAAGGTGGTCGACAACTATTTTCCAATCATTTATAAAATTGAGGATCATATCAACGAAATCGAAGACAACACGAAAGATTTATCGATGGAAAAGCTGCTTGAGGAATTGTTCGATCGAAGGAGTGAACTGCTGTTATTAAGGCAGACGATTCACCCAATGAGAGATTTGTTGTACCGTATATTAAATACCAACCATTTGGATGGAGTCTTTGAACGAAGGGAATATTTTGCGGACATTCATGACCACTTGATTAAAGTAGCTGACATGGTCGCATCAAACAGAGAAATGACACAGGATATCCGGGACAGCTACTTGTCCCTGAACTCCCATGAAACGAACCGGACGATGCAGATTCTTACTGTGATCAGCGTCATCTTCATGCCGCTGACGTTTATTGTCGGTGTTTATGGCATGAACTTTGCCAACATGCCCGAGCTGCAGACGGAATACGGCTATTTTGTTATCTGGGGAATCATGATTGCTGTTGCGGTCGGGATGTTCATCTGGTTCAGAAACAAAGGCTGGTTTGATTGAACATCAGACGTAAGACGGAAGCCACCTGGGCAGGTGGCTTCCGTCTTTTTTCGGTCCAGAGGATGAATGGAAATCACTCCAACGGCCGTTAGAAAGAAAAGCGGGGCGGTCTATACTTAAGATAACAACAAAACAAAGGAGATGACCGGAATGATCAACATCTTTGAAATCTCTATCGATATCCAGGAGCGCCGCCCTCGCTGAATGTATAAAATGAAACGCTCGTGACTTCGGTCGCGGGCGTTTTGTTTTTGAGCGCGTTTACTTAGAGCTGCTTGTTTGTGGTTTAGGATATTTATCAGTAGCTTTTGAGGTTTTATCAGTGGCTTTTGAAGTTTTTTCGGTAGCTTTTGAGGTTTTATCGTTGGCTTTTGCACTTTTATCAGTGGGTTTGACCGATTTATCAGTATCTATCCCCTGGTCGGGAGGATGAAGCGGTTCCGTCATTTCTCCTCCGTCCTTTTTCGGTCCAGAGAATGAAGGGAAATCACTCCAACGGCCGTTAGAAAGAAGAGGAAGGCGCTCTATACTTAAGGTAACAAGAAAACAAAGGAGATGACCGGAATGATCAACATCTTTGAAATCTCTATTGATATCCAGGAGCGCCGCCCCCGCTAATAAAAACGGTCGTGACGAAATGTCACGACCGTTTTTCATATTCTATTAAGATTCCTCTTCGTCCTGATCGAACCAAAGGAGTTCCTGCTCATCAACAAAACCATTGTAGTTGATGTACACTTCTTCATCCGCTTTGATGTCTTTGAAGGCGTAAAAGTCAAACGTGTGTGTCTCGAAATTGATGACATAGTTGGCGTTCGGCTCGTAGGAGTGGTTGAACATCATTCCATAGCCGAGCACAAAGGCGGTGTGGTTTTCGCCATATTCGAAAGCATAATCAGCCAGGCGGGTTTTTTCGATGTGGACGTGTTCTTCATTTGGGTAAGGGATGACGGGAGCCTGGTGAATCAGCTCATTTTTAGCGATATCCCTTTTCGCGAATATGCCGCGGTTCAATTCTTCGTTTTCAAGTGTAGACGTACGTACTTCAATCATCGTCTTCACCTCCGTAATTTTTTCTTCTATAAAAATCATCCGTGTTTACGGTTATTCTTACATCTTTAACTATTCAAGTCTGACAGGTATCAGAATGGAAAGCAACTTTCTTATTTTTCAGTCTTCCAGGGCGAGAATAGGAAAAGCAGGCGGAAAGATACTATCTCTAACAATCTTTTTTTGGAAGGGATCGCTTGCTGATGAAAAAATTCAATACAGTATTCAAAATTTCAGCTGGAATCATGCTTGTGCTTGTCATCATAGGTATCGTCTGGCCGGATGGTTTAGAACAGATGACTACGAACGTCAAAAGCTTTATCGCTAATAAGCTGGGCTGGTATTATTTAATCGTCGTCACTCTCTTTGTGCTCGTCTGCCTCACTTTCCTTTTCACACCGCTTGGAAGAATCAAGTTAGGAAAAAAAGGGGAGAAGCCTGAGTTTTCACGTCCGACCTGGATTGCGATGCTCTTCAGTGCCGGAATGGGGATTGGGATCGTGTTCTGGGGTACGGCGGAGCCGATCAGTCACTATGCCATCAGTTCACCGACGGGAGAGACCGGGACCGATCAGGCGATTAAAGATGCGATGCGGTTCACCTTCTTTCACTGGGGCATTCACGCATGGGCCATTTACGGCATCGTTGCTCTCGTACTCGCTTATTTCAATTTCCGTCACGGTCATGCAGGGCTCATTAGTGCCACATTAAAACCGTTGATCGGGGAAAAGGCTGCGGAAGGAGTTTTTGGAAAAGTCATTGATATCCTTGCTGTTATTGCGACCGTCATCGGGGTCGCGACAACCCTTGGATTCGGTGCCGTGCAGATCAATGGAGGTCTTTCTTATCTTTTTGATATTCCGAGCGGCATTGTCGTCCAATTCATTATCGTAGCGATCGTCACCGTTTTGTTCATGATTTCCGCCTGGACGGGGTTAGGAAAAGGGATCAAAATTCTCAGTAATGCGAACATGGCGCTTGCCGGACTCCTTTTCCTACTCGTCTTCATTGTAGGACCGACGATGTTCATCCTAAACATCTTCACAAGTTCGATTGGCGCTTATTTTCAATACTTGCCTACGATGAGCTTTCGTATTGCACCCCTCAATCAGGAAACAAGAGAATGGATCAATGCGTGGACGATTTTTTACTGGGCATGGTGGATCGCGTGGTCGCCGTTTGTCGGTGTGTTTATCGCCCGTGTTTCAAGGGGGCGGAGTATTCGAGAGTTTGTTTTTACCGTGCTCGTCGTCCCTTCCATTATCGGGTTTTTATGGTTTGCGACCTTCGGTGGTACAGCCATTCAACTGGAGCACAATGCTATTGATACGATTTCTTCTCTAGCGACAGAAGAATCATTGTTCGGGGTATTCTCGAACGTGCCGCTCGGATGGCTGGCTTCGATTGTTGCGATGACACTGATTGCCACCTTCTTCATCACATCCGCAGACTCAGGAACCTTTGTCCTCGGGATGATGACGACAGGTGGTTCTGAAACACCGGGAACATCCATCAAACTGACATGGGGTGGGTTGTTGTCTGCCACAGCTTTGGCTCTTCTTTACACAGGGGGACTGCAGGCCTTGCAAAATACGATGATCATCGCAGCCCTGCCATTTTCGATCATCATGTTGATGATGGTCATCAGTTTTGTGAAGGCGATTTACAAAGAGGGAAGAGAACTAGGAGTAGGGCGGTTCAACCCGCCGGATGATAAAAAATCATAAAGCAAGCCCCCGGTCCAATAAGATCGGGGGCTTCGTTTTGTATATTCCAAAATTATTTACCCAGCACGTCATGGTCGACATAACGCTTGCCGTTCAGCTCACTAATGACATTGATGGCGACTTTCGCTCCGTCACCAGATGTAACAATCGTATGGACACTCACACCAGCAACGGTGCCAGCGGCCCACACTTTCGGCTTCGACGTACGTCCGTGCTTGTCGGTTTCGATGATTTTTGCCACGCGAGGCTCGGTCCCTTCGACAACATCAAGTCCAAATGCTTCCGCCGCTTTTACAGACATGCCTGTCGCAAAAATGACGTGGGACGCTTCATAACTGCCATCGGATGTTTGAATGACATAGAGTTCTCCTTTTTCTTCAATCGCGACGACATCATCCTGGACGATGTCTGCCCCGAATTTCTGAGCCTGTTTCTGTCCCTGCTCCAATAACTTCGGTCCCTCGATCGGATCGACGCCATAATGGTTTTCGACCCATGCTTTGGCAGTAATACTTTTTCCGTTATCAAAAAGAATCGTTTTCTTCCCGGCTTTTGCGGTGAAAAGTCCGGCACTGGCACCGGCCGGTCCGGCCCCGATAATCGCTACATCGTACATCCAATCACTCCTTTTTGAAGTTTCTCCTCCATTATATCTGAATTTTCCGCCCATTTAAATTTAGGAAGTATGGTTATGAAAACTTATTGAACAATCGGGCAGGATTGTGGAAGACTTGAATTCGAGATATTCTGGGGTTCGTCGCCGTATTGGGAGTCAGGGGTGGCTGGGAAGCTACTCGCTTTCCTGCGGGGATGGCGGCAAGCCTCCTTGTGCTTCGCACTGCGGGGTCTCGCCAGCCAATCCATTCCCGCGGGAGTCTCGCAGCTTCCCAGCCACCCCATTCGATGGATATGAGAAACGAACCCACATACACGAATGGAGCGTCTTCCATAACCACTACATTCTAGTTGAAAAGCCCTTTATCGCAAGCGTTCGGATACAAATGGCTGCTTGTTTGAAAGTTTAATCCATTACTTTCATTACGCTGGAAAGCTGCTTATTCTGGAAGTAGTTTCGAGATACTTATATGATCAAGGGGCGGAGGGGAATGGGGAGACTCCTACCTTAAGTGTGCAGGCGCCTCGATCAGCGGCGTATGGACTGGACTGAGCTGGCGGAGATAAAGGAAACACGAAGAACGGAGTGATTCGATGTTGACTTATCGTACAGAAGCGAGGGAAGTCTCACTAGCCGCTAGGCGCCGGAACCGGATATTGAAGAGGAAAAAAGTGCATGGTGAGACCCCGCAGGACGCAGTCCGAGGAGGCTCACCGCGCTCCCGCGGAAAGCGAGTCATTCCCCGGAGACCTATCCACTCAACAAAAGTCTCGAAACTGAGTCCTCCTCAAGGGTCAAATGAATTTTCTATATCCAACGTTTGGCCGTTGCTTTAAATAAAGATGTCGTGTAAAATCATTTCGGGTAACGAAATAATGGAGGGGAGATCAAAAGATGCAAGAAGAACAACAAGTACGTAACCCAAAGGGATTATTGATCTCCCTTTGCGCGGTTATGATGATGTCAGTGATGAATGGAACGATGTTCAACATCGCTGTTCCCGATATAGCAAAAACGTATCAACTGATGCCATCGGAAGTCAGCTGGGTCATGACAGGATATATTATGGTCTATGCCGTCGGGGCTCTTACTTACGGAAAACTGGCCGACTACTATCCGTATCGAACGTTGATTACGTTTGGACTCAGTATTTTTTGTGCCGGGTCTTTATTCGGCTTTTTTGCTCAAAACTATGGGATGGTCCTGCTGGCAAGAGTGATCCAGGCGGTAGGTGGGGCAATGATTCCGGCGCTCGTATTCTTGGCACCGATTCGTTATTTTCCAAATGAGCGTGGGAAAGTGCTGGGAATCGTCTCGTCTGTCATGGCCTTCGCTTCAGGAGTGGGTCCGATTGCCGGTGGATTTATTGCAGGTTTTCTTGATTGGCGGTATTTGTTCTTAACGTCTGCGATGATTATCATTACTTTGCCATTCTTGCGTAAAAACCTGCCTCAAGAAGAGTCGAAAAAAGGGTACATCGATTATGTCGGTGCTGCTTTGATCGCTGGGGTAATTTCCACGCTTATGCTTGGAATTACACTGGGAATCACATGGTTATTCCTATTTACGGTTTTATTCTTTGTTTTGAATTTATGGCGGATGAAGGCGATCGACGAACCATTTATACCTGCTCATCTATTCAAAAGCAATCAGTACAGAGCCACCATCATTACAAGTTTTCTCGGTGTCGTGTGTTTGTTCGGCATGATGTTCATGCTGCCGATCATGTTCCGTGATGCTTATGGACTTGGAACGATGATGATCGGTCTCGTCCTTTTTCCAGGGGCATTGAGTGCAGCTTTGATGGGACAAAAAGGTGGGAATCTGGTCGATTCAAAAGGGAACACGTTCGTTCTTTATATGGCCCTGGGTTTACTAGGAACCGGATTTGTCGTGTTGTCTACACTTGTAGGCGCACATCCGTATATCGTAAGTGCAGCGATCATCATTGCTTACATGAGCTTTCCACTTGTGCAGGCATCGTCCGCTGACATCCTGGCGAACATTTTACACAAAAATGAAACAGGAGTTGGTATGGGAGTATTCAACCTGCTCAACTTCGTATCCGGTGCTCTAAGTGGCGCTTTGATCGGAAAAGCGCTCGACGTATTCAACCCTAACCAGCCGTTCAACTGGTTAGGGTTTGAAGGCACGACGGCGGTTTACAGCAACATTTTCTTGGCGTTTTCTCTTATCATCCTCTTAGGATTTTTGCAGTTCCGGATGAATTTTTACAAAAAAGAACAGACGTATGCCCAAAAGAAACCCGCTTCCTTGTAAGGAGCGGGTTTTCGTCTTATGTATAAAAGGGATGCGAAGGAGTCTCTGGATAGTCGTAAAATCAAAGATGATCACTCCTTCGCTCGGAAGAAGGTTCACTATCATTCGACATTTCCATCGTACAACGGTTATTAAGATAATTGTACAAACGTTATACTAAGATAGAAGTTTCGTTTTCAACCATCGCATCATTGTATTTTCTGCGGCACGTACTCTCCGCAATATGATCCTCCCATTCGTCTTCGATTTCGTTGTAAACATCATCGACACACTCGCCGTCGATGATCATGACGAATGACTCTTCCTTATCCATGAATAGAAAAAATGATAATAATTTCGGAAGGTGCCCAGCATCAGCAATCAGCTGATTTTGATGTAAGTATAAGTCACACCCATTTTTCGAAATCGTTTTGTACACTTTCATAATCTGGTTTGTTTTTAACGGGCGGTTCAATGTGATTTGGTAAGAAGACAGCTCATTCACTGTCGTCACCTCCGTAATGTTTTGTTGCTATATCACTACCCCTACAAAACTTATACTAAACATTTCGCTATCATCAATGTTCATAAATCATTTTTCGAGTCATTCCGCCATCAACGGTCACGTTTTCACCATTCACAAAACCATTCTCCTGATCCGTCAAATAAAAACAAGCTTTTGCAATATCATCGACCGTACCTACACGATTGGATAAGTGCTGGTCATGATCGACATCTCTTAATTCATGAGGATCGCCTGTATGAATCCAACCCGGACTGATGCTGTTCACCCGGATTTTGTATGGAGATAAAGAAGCGGCCATTGCATGGGTAAGCGCGAAAATGCCCCCTTTACTTGCCGCATAAGCTTCCGAGTCAGGCTCAGACATGAACGCCCTCGTAGATGCCATATTTACAATTCGTCCAGGAATCTTATCCTTTTTCCACCGTTCAGCTGCATATTTTGAAAAAAGGAAACAGCTGCGCAGGTTTGTATTCAGCACATGGTCCCATTCATTCACGTCCAATTCGAATATCGATTTGAATTCACTAACGCCGGCGTTGTTGATCAAAATGGAAAAAGGCTCTTTTATTTTTTGGAAAAGAATTTCGACCTCTTCTGGATCACTTACATCACAACGCACGAATACACCATCCACTTCTTTTATCGTTTCCCGGCCTTTTTCTTCGTTCACATCACAGCCAATCACCCGGTATCCTTTTTCCGCATATGCTATAGCTAATCCACGCCCAATGCCCTGAGCGACGCCTGTGATGAGTACCGTTTCGTTCTTTTTTGTCATGTTTATCCCTCCCCGGAATCGTTTCCTTTTTCTATTATAGGGTAAACTTCCATAGGAATGTGAAATCACTGACTGTATTAAACGTCGTCTGAAAAGATTCTTTCCACTCCAAGCTCTCCGAAAGCTGCGAATCAACGAGTGGAATCTTGTTCTAAATGGGTAATCATGATATGATCTTTTTTAAAAAATCGGAGGTGATCGTATGAAAAGAGTGACACTCGTCGATGTGTTCAAACACCGCATTACACAAAAGTACTTGCAGCGCTCAGGAATCAACCACGCGGTCACCGTTGCAGGATACGCATTTGATATGGCATTGAAAAAGGGAGTGGACCCTGACCTTGCTACGAAATCAGCTTTGCTCCATGACATGGGGCATTATGAGTGGTACCGGGATGGAAAATGGGATTATGATGAATACCGGAAGTCCGATATCCATGCGATCAAGGGCGCGGAACGGGCCCATAAGCTCCTGATCCGTCTCGGTGAAGACCGTCTCGTCGCGAAGGAAGTGTCTGTGGCTGTTCTTCTCCACACGGACAGCTACCTGCCGTTTGGTCTTGAACAAAAAAGAACGCCGCTTCAACATGTTGTAGCGAAAGCCGATGAAAAGGATGAGCAGCCGATGGGGTTGCATCATTACAAGCAAATGGACAAAAGCGAAGCATTGAAGCGATTGCATGAATTGGATTTGAAAATCGAAAAATATTTGCAGGATGATGATGAGTTGGCATAACTTCCTCTGGCCCTTCATACATTGAATCAGAGCAGGGGCGTTATGGGGCAGGAATTTTTCTGCCCTACTAAAAAAGTCAAGAATATTTTGGAAATAGGCTTTACTTTCCGTAAAACGTCCTATATAATTTCCAGTGTAAGAAAAATTTCTCAGAAAGCGAGGTCGGAAAACATGAAAAACTGGATGACACAAAACCAAAACAATTTCATACCATCGACCTGCGCGGAGATCCGTATCTGAGATCTACGACTATTTTATAAAAAAGCACTCATACCAGCCGCAGGAGATGCATATTGTATTCCTGTGGCTTTTTTAATGGAGAAATTTCTTCGAAAAGCCGCAGTATGCCCTGCGGCTTTTTCTTATGCTATCTAAGGGTAATTTTACTCTTTAGATATAAATATTACACTTTGAAATGAGGTGATTTTCATGACGATTCAATTTTTTATTTTTACGATTACCGTCGCAAAAAACAAGCAGAAAAGTTGTCAGCCGTTACCCGGGTACCGACCGACGGCGAAAGACCAGTGGCTTGATCGGAAATCTGCATTCAGCCGTTACATGTAACACCTACAAATTTTAAGGAGATGATGACAATGGGAGAATTGCTGAGAATGGCTTTTATGAACTGGTTGAATGTTGAGAAGGATACCGCTTAGCCTCAGTAAAAAGAGGAGGAAGAAACATGAGAATCCATATGATTCTTTTTACCATCATTATTGAACGTGCGAATGTCGCCTCTGTCGAGAAATCGAAACGACGCAGCCGGCAGATCGAACAGAAAATCAATGATGTGAAAAGCAAATACACACTGATATAACCAATGAAACCTCTGCTTAACAGGCAGAGGTTTTGTCATAAAATCCTTTCTTCCTTGGAACAATAGGAAGGAGGGGAGTGAATGAACATGGCATCAGGGAATAAGAAAATAACGAAGCGTAATGAGAAAAAGCATGCGCGTAAAGAAGAAAAACGTGGGAAAAAGCAGGATGAGACAGCGATCAACCACGTCGTCAATGTGTACGATCCCATTTAACTAAGACCCAGCCCGGAGCCGTTGCTTCGGGCTTTTAATATTAATTGTCAGATACTGATATAACACGAAAATCCTGATATCAGGACGAAAACCTTCCAGCGATTTACAAGATGCGGGTTTATTTTCCAAGCCATTAGGGAAAAGAAATAAATCATTCATAGCATTCATAGACAATCTTTGAAAAAATACGAATATTCCTATATGTTCAAAGGAAGACGTTATTAAAGGAAGGATCGAAGATGAACTTACATAGAAACCCACTCCCTGTCCCACAAGCTGTCGACAGGGTTATGAACTATAAAAAAAAAGGAAGGTCCGAAACCGTCTCTCTTGAGAAAAGTGATGGACGCAGGTTAGCTGAAGACTTACTGGCTACGCATCCTGTTCCTCCTTTCAACAAATCTCCTTACGACGGATTTGCTTTACGCTCAGAAGATACGAAGGATTTATCGAGAGAAAATCCAGGCAACTTCCATGTAACGGAAACGATTGGTGCCGGCCAGCTCGCAAGTAAAGCGGTAGAAAAAGGAGAAGCCGTCCGTATCATGACGGGAGCAGAGATTCCTGAAGGGGCAGATTGTGTCGCAATGTTTGAAATCTGCCAAACCTATGAAGATCAAGGCGTCTCTTACATGACATTAAAGCGATCGATGGATCAGGACCAGAATATTATCGGCAAAGGATCGGAGACAGAAGAGGGGGCGGTGCTCGTGGAGGCAGGCACACGTATCAATCCTGGTGTCAAAGCACTCCTCGCTACATTCGGGTATCCAGAGGTGAAGGTTTATCGAAAGCCGAAAATCGGCGTTTTTGCAACGGGAACAGAGCTGCTTGACGTAGATGAACCGCTTCAGCCAGGGAAGATCCGCAACTCCAATGCTCCCATGATTTTATCCCAAATCGAACGCGCAGGAGCGGAGGGTCACTTTTTAGGGAAACTGGTGGATGATTTTGACGCTTGTTTTAGTGCTGTTTCCCGTTCTCTGAACAATTACGATCTTTTGATTACGACAGGAGGCGTATCTGTCGGTGATTATGACCTCATGCCGGACATTTATGAAAAACTAGGGGCTCAGGTGCTTTTCAATAAAGTTGCGATGCGCCCGGGTAGTGTGACGACCGTCGCTGAGCTTGATGGTCAGCTGCTTTATGGATTAAGCGGCAATCCGTCCGCCTGCTATGTCGGTTTTGAACTATTCACCTATCCAATCATACAAAAGTTGCTTGGAAACCCCAAGCCTTTCCATACACGTATCAAAGCAACACTCGGAGAGGACTTCCCCAAGCCGAATCCTTTCACCCGTTTTGTGCGTGGGAAGATTCACTACGAGGAAGGGAAAGTAATGGTCTCTCCGGCGGGGATGGACAAGTCGAATGTCGTTACATCCCTGGCTGGAACAGACGCCTTTCTTGTGCTTCCCGGAGGAACGAGAGGATTTAAAAAAGGAGATGCTGTAGAAGCGATCCTTTTAGAAGATCAAAGCGGACAAGAATATTTTGAGGAGGGGTGATCTTATCGATTCACACATCATTGATCAACTCGGTCGTCCCATCAAGGATTTAAGAATATCAGTGATCGATCAATGCAATTTCCGATGTACATACTGTATGCCGGCAGAAATTTTCGGTCCGGATTATGCTTTTTTACCAAAAGAAGAACTCCTGAGTTTTGATGAAATCGTACGGCTTGCGAAGATCTTCGCCCAATTCGGCGTGGAAAAAATACGCCTGACCGGAGGCGAACCTTTGATGAGGAAAGACCTTGCGGATCTCGTGCGCCGGTTAAAAGAAATCGATGGCATCGAAGATATTGCCGTCACCACGAACGCGGTCTTTCTTGTCAGGCAGGCTCAAAAATTGAAGGATGCAGGGCTTGATCGTGTGAACATCAGCCTTGATGCGATTGAAGATCACGTTTTCCAGGAAACGAATGGACGTGGCATCAAAACGAAACCGGTGTTGAAAGGAATCGAAGCGGCGAGAGAAGCGGGATTGAAAATCAAAATCAACATGGTCGTGAAAAAAGGAATGAATGAAGACCAAATCCTGCCGATGGCGCGCTATTTCAAAGGGACCGGCGATACGCTGCGCTTTATTGAATTCATGGAGGTCGGCAACCACAATGGCTGGAATATGGATGCGGTCGTTTCGAAAAAATGGATCATCGAACAAATCGATCAAGAAATGCCGCTTGTGGCCCAGGATCCGAATTACTATGGAGAAGTGGCTTCCCGTTACCGTTATGAAGATGGTTCGGGAGAGATCGGAGTAATCTCATCCGTGACGGAAGCGTTTTGCTCGAGCTGTACGAGGGCTCGTTTGTCCGCAGACGGAAACTTGTTTACTTGTCTGTTTGCTTCATCCGGGTATGATTTGAAAACCATGCTTCGTGATGGGGAAGACGATGAAACAATTACGGACTATTTGCTCGCGATTTGGACAGGTCGTACCGATCAATATTCAGTCGACAGGGCCCAAGGGAAGCCGATGAAAGAGAATAAAATCGAAATGTCTTACATCGGTGGATAAAAAAAGGTCGAAATCACTCTTTGCTCCAGTCCTCTCCGTGTTCTATAATGGAGATAATTATCATTCTCGGAGGTCATTCGAATGAAAACCTTTAAACTGATTTCATTGGATATCGTGGAAGAAAAGCACGAGGATATCACTCAAAGACGCATCAAGCTCGAAGACGGTTTAATTATCAACAGGGAAGATGATCACGGTCGTTGGGTGATTGAGGCGTACGTCGATGAGAGTTATCGCGACTTCTTTGAAACGATGAAAGAAAATCAAGAAGAAATCATCATACAAGTGAAGATTACGAAACAAAGCAACCGTCCGGCGACTTTCCTCGTGAAACCGATTGACGTCAACATGATCGGCGACCGTATGAATGTCATCTTTATGGGAACGATTGTAGATCGGCAGCAGGAACAAGTGGAGTGGGTGTTAAAGCAATTGATGGATGAAGGCTATCAGGGAGAAGACCTCTTAGAAGAATTCAAAAAGCGTGGCCAGGAATCAAAAGCATAAGCATAGGGTTGGAGGCGTCTGAATATCAGACGCCTCCGACGTGTGTATTAGTTCAAATGTCTTAGATTTTTTAAAAAACGGAAGTAATTTGTCGAACATCCTGCTATACTAATAGTGGTGATAGACATCCATTAGACCTGGCAACATCAAAGGAGTTTTACTTTATGTGGGTGAGAAGAAAGAGCCTGCGATGGCTGAATGACTTATCGCCATTCCAATTAATCGCATTATATTATATGGTCGCGGTGACCATATCCTCTATATTGATTGCCCTTCCTGTAGCGCATCGGGATGGGGTCAAAGTTGAATTTATCGATGTTTTATTCACGGCGGTCAGTGCGGTCAGTGTCACAGGTTTGACCACCCTGCCGACAGCGGAAACGTTCAGTACGACGGGTTATTTCATCCTGGCGATCGTTCTTCAATTCGGAGGGATCGGTGTGATGACCTTAGGTACGTTGATCTGGTTGATGCTCGGGAAGAAAATCGGTTTGAAAGAACGCCGTTTAATTATGACGGACCAAAACCAGACGTCCTTTGCCGGGATGGTAAGACTTGTGAAACAAATCGTTATCGTTGTATTGGTGATCGAACTGGTCGGTTTCCTTGTCCTGGGTACGTATTTTCTTCAGTACTATGAACCAGGCGAAGCTTATTTGCAGGGTTTCTTCGGTACGATTAGTGCGATGACGAACGGTGGCTTTGACATCACGGGCCAATCATTGATCCCGTTTCGTGACGATTATTTTGTGCAATTCATCAACATCATCCTCATCATTGCCGGAGCCATCGGTTTTCCGGTTCTGATCGAGGTCAAACAATATTTGATGCAAAATCATGAAGAGAAAACGATTCGTTTTTCATTGTTTGCCAAACTGACGACTTTTACTTTCTTTGCCTTGGTTGTACTAGGGACAATCATGATCATCATTTTAGAAAGCAATCATTTCTTTACTGACAAGTCCTGGCATGAAATTTTCTTTTATGCCTTGTTCCAGTCTGTCACAACGAGAAGTGGTGGTCTCTCCACGATGGATATCAATCAATTTACAGAGCAGACCCAGCTGTTCATGTCTTCCTTGATGTTTATCGGTGCTTCCCCGAGTAGTGTGGGAGGCGGGATCCGAACGACGACATTCGCTCTTGTGGTCATCTTCGTATTGACCTTTGCCAGGGGCGGGAACAATATCCGATTGTTCAGAAGAGAAGTTCATCCAGAAGACTTGAATAAAGCGGTTGTCGTCACGATCGTCGCCTTATTCGTCTGCTTCAGCGCTGTTATCACTCTGACCATCACAGAACCTTTTACACTGAATGAACTCGTTTTTGAGGTCTGTTCGGCGTTCGGAACCGTTGGGTTATCCCTCGGCATCACGCCAGGCCTGTCTTCCTTTGGAAAAGTCGTGCTTATGCTGCTCATGTTCTTAGGACGGATCGGATTATTGACATTCTTATTCTCATTCAAGAAACATGACAAAGCTCAAGGGAAATTTCATTATCCTAGAGAAAGAATCATTATTGGTTAGAACACAGCTGTTTAGGGGGCACACTTATGTCGGACCGTTTGAAAGAGCTTGCATTACCTATAGATGATTGGATTTTTCAACAAATGAATGATGCCCTGCTTTTTGTAGATGAAGAAGGGGAACTGCTTCGGTTCAATGACAAAGCGGGAGAATTGATCGACGGGGATGCCCAGTCACTCGTCGACCTCCTTGATTTTCATCAGCTAAAAAAGGAAGAAAACCCGAAATTGGTGGATCTCTCCCCATCAGGAGGTCCATTGTATAAAGTTCAATGCCGGCAGGTGGAGAAAAACAGCTCCCTTTACGCCATTTTTCTCCAAGCCGTCCCGATACTCGATCAAACGTTCGAAGTAAAGAAAAAGATGAATCAACGGTTAACGGTTCCATCCGAGGGGATGGTCATTCACGAAAAAGGAAAGATCATTGATTGTGATGACACGCTTGCACACATGTTCGGTTACGAAAAAGAAGAACTTATGAAGCAGGACGCGTTCACGCTCACAGAAGAAGATGAACACGAAGCGCTGCACAAGCTTTTTCTTAGCTACCCCGAACAGCCATATGTGCTGAAGGCGATTAAAAAAGATGGGACCCCTTTTTATATCGAAGTTCTCGCCCATCCTTATCCGCAAGAAGATCGTGTTTTACGCGTGGCGATCGTTCGGGACATTACCGAACGTGTACATAACGAGAAAAAAATTGAATTCATGTCCTATTATGATGAACTGACGGATCTTCCTAACCGTTATTACTTCATGGATATGGTCAAAGAGGCGATCGAAGAGAAGGACGGGCTTGCTGTCCACTTCATCGACCTGGATTATTTCAAGCAAATCAATGACACCCTCGGTTATTCTTTCGGGGATGAACTGTTGAAAGCGTGTGCTTCGCGGTTGAAATTGCATCAGGATGCAGACACGTTCATTGCTCGAATGGGTGGGGATGAGTTCCTTGTCCTGCAGAGGCATGTGAACCATCAGACCGATGCAGAGTCATTGGCGCAAAAGCTGATTGAAGCTTTCCGGAAGCCTGTCGTCATTGACGGGTATGAGCTGTACACATCCGTAAGCATTGGGATCAGCCTATATCCGGAGCATGGAAAGACATCCGGAGATCTCATCAAGCAGGCAGACAGTGCAATGTACACCGTCAAAGAAAAGCATCGCAATGATTACCTTTGCTATAACACATCGATCAGTGAAGAGTTTGAACAAATGCTTTCCATCGATTCAGAACTGCGTAAAGCCTTAAAAGGCAATCAACTGGAGCTGCATTATCAACCACAAAAAAGCATTCACACAGGAAAAATTGTCGGCCTTGAAGCTTTGATTCGCTGGAACCATCCGGAAAAAGGAAGGATTTCTCCTGCGACCTTTATACCGGTCGCAGAGAAAAATGGCCAGATCTTCGAAATCGGTGATTGGGTCATACGGGAAGCGTGCCGTCAAAATAAACAATGGCAGGAAGAAGGGTATCCGGCAGTCATTGTTGGTGTGAATCTCTCAGCCCTGCAGTTTTTACAAAAGGACCTTGTCCATCGGGTGAAACAGATCTTAGAAGAAACCGGCCTCGATCCGATGTATCTGGAGCTTGAAATTACCGAATCCATGGCGATGACCAACGAAGAGTATATCATCCAAACGCTGAATGAACTCCGGAACCTAGGTGTCCATGTCTCTATCGATGATTTCGGCACGGGATATTCTTCACTCAAATACTTGAGCCGTTTTCCTGTGAGTAAGTTGAAAATCGATAAAGTTTTCATCAGTGAAAACCAGGAGCAAAACCAGGAGCAAAACCAGGCCATCGTTAAATCGATCATCCACATGTCCCATTCATTGAATATGAAGGTGATTGCAGAAGGCGTAGAGACCGCCGAACAATGGGATTTTCTTAAAAGTGAAAAGTGTGATGAGATCCAGGGGTATTTCTACAGCAAGCCGCTGCCCGCTGAGGAGTTAATCACCGTTTTCGAAAACAAACCGGTCCACTAATTAAAAAGGACACAGCCGATAAGGCTGTGTCCTTTTTTAGGAAAAAGAATAAAGATGAGTCTTGTAAAGAGGGGAGAGGGTTGTCTTTTCTCCCATCCTCCCTCAGCGTCTACCTCTACTTTCTCCATAAGACGCTGGACAAGTTTGGTGGAAAGGACATCCTCCCGTCCCTCGTCTTATGCTTGGCGTTTCTTTTTCAAGCACAAATCAGTGGTTAGCAGTAAAATGCTGCACCTACGATAATCAATAGGATGAACAATACGACGATCAAGGCGAAGTTATTGCCGTAACGTCGTGGTCTGTGGCACCGTCTTCCTCCGTAAGGATAGCCTCCGTACATAAGCTCACCTCCTGTTGTTACATTCGTAGCCTATGCACGAGTGAGGGACTGTGTATGGTCATCTACCCACCTTCATCAAATCATGAAGGTCGGGGGCGAAAGTTTTGTGATTTTACTTTTTTGGTGCATGCTGTCCGACTGTTGCTCCTGGTGATGATCACACTGATCAAGTTCCTCACACCAATGGTTCAATTGCTCGTTGCTGTATTGGTTGTGTGGGGGGTGGTGGGTCGAATGGGAAGGGTAATAAGGTCCGGAAATCCTTTGATTTGAATACATAACCATGCCTCCTTCGACCATATTATCCCCTCGATTCCCTTTATTATCCTTGTCATAAAACCATCCTGTACCGTAAGGAGGAATATCAAGAAACAGAAGCGAAAGTAGTACTTTACTGAAGTAGAGGGTTATAACATCCGCCTGAAGGGTAAAAAATGAGTATAAAGAAATGGAAAAATTGGCAGAGCACATTGGTGAAGTTGGATCAATGGCTGCATTTGTACATATTTTGTATAATGTTTGTATAGTAGAAGTTCAGGAGAGAAGGTGGATGGTTATGAAAAAGATCGCCATAATCGGAGCGGGACCTGGAGGCTTAGCCTCAGCGATGATCCTTGCAGCTAAAGGCTATGACGTTCATGTCTATGAAAAACAATCCTATGTGGGCGGAAGGAACGGTCATTTTACGCTCGGGGATTATACATTCGATATCGGTCCGACATTTTTGAGTATGCCTCAAATCATGGAGGAGATCTTTGAAATGTCCGGGAGGAATGTTCACGATTACATGGATTTGAAAGAGCTTTCCCCTATGTATGAACTTCAATTCGACGGAAAAAGGGTGCCGATGTACCGGGAACGGGAAAAAATGCTTGAGGTGATCGCTGAGCATTTCCCGGGCAATGAGGCTGGTTATGAAGACTTCATGAAGGACACAAGGGAAAAAATGCAGGCACTCATGCCCCTTTTACAAACGAAACATAACAAGCTGACCGACTATATGAGTAAACGGGCGCTGAAAGCACTGCCAAAGCTTTCACTCGGCAAATCGGTCTATGACGTCCTTTCCGATTACTTTACTGATGAACGGCTGAAAATCGCGTTCACATTTCAGGCGAAGTACTTAGGCATGTCGCCGTGGGAATGTCCGGGAGCCTTTTCCATCCTCTCGTACATGGAACATGAGTGGGGAGTGTTTCACCCGATCGGAGGGGTCAATCAACTGTCGAAAGCGATGGCGGAAGTGACGGAGGAACACGGAGGACAAATACATCTGAAGGAAGGCGTGCAGAAAATCAATGTATCAGGTAAGGAGATAACGGGGCTTGTCCTCGACTCCGGGGAAACGGTACACGCGGATGAATATATCATCAATGCAGACTTCGCTGAAGCGATGACCCGTTTAGTCGATGACGGTGTCCTGCGCCGCCATTCCAAAGAAAAGCTCCAAAAGAAGAAATTTTCATGTTCGACGTTCATGATCTATGTCGGTCTTGACAAAGTGTACGATATGCCGCATCATACGATTCTTTTTGCGGAAGATTACCAGAAGAATGTAAATGAGATGACGAAAGACCTCGTATTGTCCGACGAGCCGTCCATCTATATCCATAATGCAAGCGTGACTGACCCGACGCTCGCACCTGAGGGGCATTCAGCCGTCTATATTTTAGCTCCAGTCCCGAACAATTATTCTGAGATTGACTGGGACGATAAGCAGGAAACATTCAAATCATTAATCTATGACGAAATCGAGAAAAAAACAGGGTTCACCGATATCCGCAGCCACGTCGTTGAAGAAAAAGTCCTCACGCCGAAGCAGTGGGAGACCGATCATTTTGTCCACCAGGGTGCGACGTTCAGTCTTGGTCATCAACTTTCCCAGATGATGTACTTCCGGCCGCACAACAGGTTTCAGGAACTCGATCATTGCTGGCTCGTCGGTGGGGGCACCCATCCAGGAAGCGGATTGCCGACCATCCTTGAATCGGCCAGGATAACGACAGGATGGATCAGGGAAGAGGAGGTGCAGCCGATATGACAAAAACGACGATTGTCGGCGGAGGCATTGGCGGGCTTGTAACGGCTCTGCTTTTATCCAACGACCCTGACCGCAAGATCTCCATTTATGAAAAGAAAGACGTGCTCGGAGGCAGGCTTACGTACGAACGGCATGGCGAGTTCAAAATCGACCAGGGTCCCACGATCGTTCTTCTGCCTGAGATGCTTTTAAGTATTTTAGAAGACGGCGGCATTTCCAGGGACCGAATTCCATTGATTCCTTGCGACCCTCTCTATAATATCCATTTTCCTGACGGGACGACGTTCAACAAATATTCAGATACCGAAAAACAAAAAGCGGAACTAAAGGAGAAGTTCCCTGGCAATGAGATTCATTTCGACCGGTTCTTGAGCGATATGCGGACACGGTTTTTACAGGGGAAAGCGCAGTTTCTCGAAAAATCCTTCGTAGACAAGCGAAGCTTTTTCTCCCGTAAAAACTTGAAAACATTGATCAAGTTAAAAGCTTATCAGAACGTTAAGAAAATGATGCGCAGCTACTTTGACGATGAGCGACTCGTCGAAGCCTATACGCTACAAACGTTGTACATCGGTGGTCATCCTGAACAATCTCCGGCCATGTACTCGCTCGTATCTTACAGTGAACATGAGCATGGGATTTGGTACATGAAAGGCGGCTACGCCCATCTTGTTGAAATCATCGAGGAAGAGTTGGAAAAAAGAGGGGTTCATATTTATAAAGGAATGCCTGTAGAAGGTGTAGAAACAAACAAGGATAGAGCATTATCCATAACGGCAGGAGGAGAAAAAATCAAGTTCGATGAATTGATCTTGAACGGTGATTTCCCTCTGATGGACAAAATTATGCCCGCTGAAAAGCAGCTTCAACGGAAATATACTCCTTCCTCGGGTTGTCTCTTACTTTATATGGGACTTGACCGCACGTATGAGAACGACTCCATCCACCAGTTTTTCATGTCTCGTGACTTTGACCGCCATATGCGGCAAGTGTTTGTTGAAAAGCAATTGCCGGATGATCCGTCGTTTTATACTTTCCATCCTTCCTTAGTGGATCCTTCTCTCGCACCTGATGGAAAAGGTGTGCTCTACACATTGATTCCTGTGCCTACAGGAAAGTCGGTGGATTGGGGGAAGAAAGACCAGTTGATTGAAAGCATCATCGATGAAATGGAAGCACGCGGTTTTCCGGACTTGAAAAAACATATCGAATGGATGCACGTCCGAACTCCTGAAGATGCTGAACGCGAAGGTTTGTATGCAGGAGGCAGTTTCGGAATAGCACCGACTCTTTTCCAATCCGGGGTGTTCCGACCGCAGCTGCAGCCGTACGCGTTAGGGAATGTGTACGCGGTTGGAGCTTCGATTCATCCAGGCGGCGGTGTTCCAATTGTCATGCAAGGATCAAAATTGTTGGCAGATTATTTGCAATATGGTGTTAAAGAAAGGCATAATTACAAGCGAGGTGTTTAGTGATGACGGACTTGAACCAAGCATACGACCATTGCCGCGAAGTAATCGAGAAGCATTCCAAAACGTTCTCAAAAGCATTCGCTATGCTTCCCAAACAGCAGAAAAGAGCGGTTTGGGCGATTTATGCCTTTTGCCGTCGTGTCGATGATATCGTAGATGAAGGAATTAACCCAAAAACAGAACTCGAATCTTTCTCCCAACAATTTGATCAATTCATGGAAGGGAAACTTGAACTCAAAGACCCTTCCTGGATCGCGCTCGATGATGTGTTCAGACACTTCTCCATCGATCCTGAGCCCTATTATGACATGATCAAAGGTCAACGCATGGACCTGTATCCGACCACCATCCGTACGAAAGAGGATTTATTAGATTACTGCTATCATGTAGCAAGTACCGTCGGTCTGATGCTTCTGCCTGTCATTGCTCCAGGAAAAGTCGCTGCTCTCCGCCAAGGAGCGATTGAACTCGGCTACGCCATGCAAATTACTAACATACTAAGAGATATAGGTGAAGACATGGAGATCGACCGTATTTACTTACCACAAGAAGTGATGGACCATCATGGCTACACTTTTTTTGACCTGAAAAAGAAAAAGGTAAATCAAGCCTTTATCAGCATGTGGGAAGACTTGGCCGCCGATGCTGAAGCCTTCTATGACAATGCGATGAAAACATTACCTGATTACCCTTTGTATTCACGCACACCAGTAGGAGGCGCCGCCAAAATGTATCGGGCCATCCTGCCGACTGTAAGAAAAAACGGATATCAAGTGTTCAACTATCGCAATTACGTATCAGATCAAGAGAAGAAGCAGATCATTGCAGACATGCAGTGATTCTGCTTCTTTTTGTTCGAGCGAATCACGCCTTCAGTGCGTGATTCGCGCGCAAGACCATCTCAATCGCGCGCAAGACCATCTCAATCGCGCGCAAGACCATCTCAATCGCGCGCAAGACCATCTCAATCGCGCGCAAGACCATCTCAATCGCGCGCAAGACCATCTCAATCGCGCGCAAGACCATCTCAATCGCGCGCAAGACCATCTCAATCGCGCGCAAGACCATCTCAATCGCGCGCAAGACCCACATCATGTATATTCCTGTCCATTCGTGCGAATACTTGTAGCAACAAAGAATCAGGAAAGGTAGAGTAGAATGGCAGAAAAATACTTGATCTATTACCAGGCCAAATCAGGCGTAGTGAAACAAGTCCCTGTATATGCTTCGCACAAAGAAAAAGCACGCGAAAGTCATTTGAAAAGTAACCCGCAAGCAAAAATCACGCATATTCGTCTTTTATAATCCAGCTTCTTTTATAAGAAAAGGCAGCGCCGGTCCGGCGCTGTCTTTTTTTATGGAAAACATATCGAATTCGAGATGTTAGGTTTCGATATTCTCGAATATGGGAAATTCGAATTATATATTGCTTTATCGAAATAAAGCGGATTTTAGCGAACAGAGGATGATGATATGAAGAAGAAAATGTACATCCTGACCGAACTATTGGACGGTTCTTTCAAGGGGCCTGATCGACAGGAAATCCATTCCGTGTCCTATGATTCGAGGGAGATCGAACCTGGAGATGCTTTTATTTGCATTAAAGGAGAACATCACGATGGTCATTTATTTATAAAGCAGGCCATCGAAGCGGGTGCACAAACGATTGTCGGAACGGACAAAGAGGTGCTGGATCTTTCTGCAGCCGATCACCCACACCTTAGTTTTGTTTGTGTGAAAGACAGTCGCTCTGCGCTTGCTGTGTTGTCTTCCATTGTGTCTGGTTCTCCTTCAGATTCTTTACATACGATCGGAGTTACGGGAACAAATGGGAAAACGACGGTGGCGACGTTCACACATTCCATTTTAAACAGCCTTTCATTCCGGACAGGGTCGCTTGGCACAGCAGGCATCTGGGATGATCAGCAAAAAACGGATTTCAAGCAGACGGTGCCGACAACTCCGGAAGCACCGGACATTCATAAAGTATTGAAGTATTTTTGTGAGAAAAAGATGCAGGGAGCCGTTATTGAATCTACTTCCATTGCTCTTGAACAAAAGCGATTAGAAACGATTCACTTCAATGTAGCGATCCACACCAATCTCACCCCGGAACATTTGGAATTCCACCAGACGATGGACGCCTACAAAAAGGCGAAAATGAAGTTGTTTCAACAAGCGGCTCAAGCCGTCATCAATGCCGATGATCCCCTGATGGCTGAAGATCTCATCCAAACGTTCAAAGGACCGGCCATAACTTATGGCATTCGTCAGCCTGCCGATCTTCAAGCTTCTCATATTGAGACCACCAGGACAGGAACGACCTTCGTTTTAGATGCTTTCGGCACGAAATATTCGATTAATGCTCCGGTTTTTGGCGAGTACAATGTATCAAACTTACTTGCAGCTATTGCGGCCTGTCATCAGGTAGGTTTTTCAATAGCCTCTATCCTTTCCGTCATCAGTCACATTAGAAAACCGGAAGGCCGTTTTCAAATGGTAGAAAAGAAAGTACCTTATCAGATTATTTTGGATTACGCCCATACCCCGGATGCGCTGGCTCATGTCTTAGAATCCGTCAAACAAATCCCTCATCGGCAATTGATTGTCATGATTACTGGAATTGGATTACGAGATCCTAATAAACGGCCCCTCATGGCAAAGGTAGTCGAAAGTGTGGCTGATCAAATCATCGTAAGCGTCGACCAGCCTGGACATGCGGATCGACAGGGTGTTGTCAACGATGTTTGTCGGGGATTCAAGCAGCCAACCTCCCCGCACATTTATACCCGATTGCACAGAGAGGAAGGAATCCACTTAGCGCTTGATCTAGCTGGGCCGGGTGATGTGATATTACTGACAGGCATTGGATTTGGTGGTTACCAAATTGTTGGCGATAAAAAAATTCCTTATTCTGAACTTGAAGTCATTGATTACTACTTTGAAAAACAGTCATTATTTAAGAAGCCTATGTGAAACCTGGAGTCTAAATCCAGGTTTTTTATTTAGGCCGTTTATGATTCATGAGCCGTATCCCTGGTCTCCTAGTGTTGGACATAGGGCTCTTTAAATAGAAGTGGAGGAAGAGTCCTATTGCAAAATTTGTCATCAACTGGTAAAATTTTATGAAAATTAACAATATTACCAAAAAAGGAGATGATGATCATGAAGTTGTACCTCTCCGTAGACATGGAGGGAATAACCGGTGTACCCGATTACACCTTTGTTGATTCTTCCCGGCACAATTATGAACGGGCGAGGAAGATCATGACAGAAGAAACGAACCATGTCATTGAAGCGGCATTTCAAAACCATGTAGAAGAAGTATTAGTCAATGACAGCCATTCGAAGATGAACAATTTACTGATCGATGAGATTCACCCGGATGCCTCCTTAATCACTGGAAGTGTGAAGCCACTATCTATGATTCAAGGATTAGATGAATCCTATTCTGGAGCTATATTTGTAGGGTACCATGCCAGGGCAGCTCAAAAAGGGGTTCTTTCACACTCGATGACATTCGGGGTTCGCAATTTTTACATAAATGATGTTGCCGTGGGAGAGCTTGGATTTAATGCGTATGTGGCCGGTTATTACGGTGTCCCTGTTTTGATGGTTGCCGGGGATGACTGTGCAGCGATGGAAGCAGAAGCCCTGATTCCAAATATCGTTACAGTACCAGTGAAAGAAACCATTTCTCGATCCGCGGTCAAAAGTTTAACGCCGAAAAAGGCAGGAGAACTTCTGGAAAAACGAACGACGGAAGCGATACATAACCGAAACCGAGTAGAGCCGCTCGTACCTCCAGAACAGCCCACTCTAAGGATTGAATTTATGAATTATGGCCAGGCCGAATGGGCAAATCTTATGCCTGGTACAGAAATCGAACCAGATTCAACAACGGTAAGGTTTCAAGCCAAAAACATAGTGGAAGCATACCAAGCCATGCTTGTCATGACAGAGCTTGCCATGCAGACAACATCCAGCTAGGGGGACCAGTCGTGGCGAAATACATATTGAAACGTTTCATTTACATGATAGTTACTGTTTTTATCATAGCAACGCTCACGTTTTTCTTAATGAATTTACTACCGGGTTCACCGTTCAATGAAGAAAGAACAACCAACGAAGCTGTCCAGAGAAATTTAGAGGCCCATTACCATCTGGATGAACCATTAGTCGTGCAATACGTGTTGTATTTAAAATCCATTGTGACACTGGATTTCGGTCCATCGATTAAACAACCTACAGAGACGGTCAATTCATTATTAGGACGAGGCTTTCCTATTTCCGCTGAGTTAGGCGTATGGACGATCCTCATTGCGTTAATTTCTGGTGTTGCCCTCGGTGTTTTTGCAGCATTGAAGCACAATGGAGTGATTGATTACATAGCGATGACCATTGCCGTACTCGGGATATCGATTCCTAACTTTGTATTAGCTACATTGTTAATCCAGCAGTTAGCCGTCAATTTAGGCGTGCTCCCTGCTGCGACGTGGAGCAGCCCACAACATATGGTCCTCCCAATTGTTGCCCTTGCCACCGGCCCCATGGCCATTATTGCCCGTTTAACGAGGTCAAGCATGCTTGAAACGTTAACACAGGATTATATAAAGATGGCCCGGGCCAAAGGGCTGTCGCCAGCCAAAATCATTGTGAAGCACGCATTGAAGAACGCACTCATGCCTGTGGTCACCATTTTAGGTACCTTGCTTGCAGGGGTGTTGACAGGAACGTTCGTCATTGAAAAGATTTTTGCAATTCCGGGGATGGGCAAATATTTTGTTGAAGGCATCAACCAGCGAGACTATCCAGTCATTATGGGAACGACCGTTTTTTACAGTGCCTTTCTTGTATTGATGTTGTTCCTGGTGGATATCGCTTACGGAATTCTCGATCCTAGAATCAAGCTGCATAAAGAAGGAGGCAAGTAATGTGATTCCTGCGAAGAAACAGAATGAAGAAACGCCTCATTCATCGATTCCAGATGAATGGTTTAAACCGAAACAGAAAAATACAGAAGATGCGGAATCCGTTGTTCGTCCTTCTCTTTCTTATTGGGAAGATGCTTGGAGAAGACTCCGGCAGAATAAATTAGCTATGTCAGGGCTCATTTTTCTTATCCTATTAGGCGTCATGGCTGTCATCGGGCCTTGGATTTCCCCTCACGATGTGGATACTCAAAACCTGCCAAACCAGAACCAGGCACCATCGCTTACCCATTGGTTCGGTACAGATGAATTAGGACGGGATGTATTCACGAGGACGTGGTACGGGGCAAGAATCTCCTTGTTTGTAGGATTGATGGCCGCTTTGATCGACTTTTTCATAGGGGTCGCTTATGGAGGGCTGTCAGGTTATAAAGGTGGTCGAACTGATAATATCATGATGCGGATCATCGAAATCCTTTATGGACTGCCCTACCTGCTTGTTGTCATTCTACTCCTTGTGGTCATGGGACCAAGTCTCTTAACCATTATCATAGCTTTAACGGTAACCGGCTGGGTTGGAATGGCACGAATTGTCAGAGGACAGGTCCTGCAGTTGAAACACAATGAATTTGTCATGGCTTCCCAGTCTTTTGGAGCGAAAACGAAGCGGATTATTCAAAAGAACCTGCTGCCGAATACGATGGGGCCGATTATTGTACAGATGACGCTTACTGTTCCAACAGCCATCTTTGCAGAAGCTTTTTTAAGCTTTTTGGGTTTAGGCATTCAGTCACCATTTGCAAGCTGGGGAATGATGGCCAATGATGCACTGGGTGTCATCTTATCAGGAGATTGGTGGCGTCTTTTCTTTCCTGCATTCTTCATTTCAGCCACAATGTTCGCATTTAACGTGCTTGGAGATGGTCTCCAGGATGCGCTCGATCCTAAGCTCAGGAGGTAAACATCAATGGAAAAAATCTTGGACATCCGTGACCTGCATGTATCGTTCAAAACCTTCGGGGGAGAGGTACAGGCCGTGCGCGGCGTAAATTTAGAATTATATCGCGGGGAAACCCTTGCCATTGTCGGAGAGTCCGGTTGTGGGAAGAGTGTCACAGCGAACAGCATCATGCGTCTTATCCCAACGCCTCCAGGTGAAATCAAGGATGGATCCATTCTTTTCAAAGGACAGGATATGACTCAGCTTTCGGACAAGGAAGTACGGAAAATCCGCGGGGTGGATATTTCGATGATTTTCCAGGATCCGATGACTGCCTTGAATCCGACCTTGACCGTTGGAGACCAGCTGACAGAAGGGCTGCGGCAACATCGTTCTATTTCAAGGAAAGAAGCGGATCAACAGGCGATGGAAATGCTGACTCTTGTCGGAATCCCCAATCCTGTCGAACGTATGAAACAGTATCCTCACGAATTCAGTGGCGGGATGCGGCAGCGAATCGTGATTGCGATGGCGCTGATCTGTGATCCTGAACTACTGATTGCAGACGAGCCGACAACCGCTTTAGATGTCACCATTCAGGCTCAAATCTTACAACTCTTTCAAAAAATTCAGAAACAGACCGGTGTTTCTATCATACTCATCACGCATGATTTAGGGGTTGTAGCTAAAATAGCCGACCGCATTGCGGTCATGTATGCCGGAAAAGTTATTGAAACAGGGACACGGAAAGAAATCTTTTATACCCCGCAGCACCCTTACACCAGGGGTCTGCTTCACTCTGTGCCCCGTTTGGATCAAAAAGGAGAAAAATTGATACCGATAGACGGAACACCACCGGATTTGTTTTCACCACCGGATGGGTGTCCATTTGCTGCCAGGTGCCCAATGGCCATGGAAGTGTGCACAAAGGTTTATCCGTTTCATTCTAAGTTGAGCAGAACACATGACGTGGACTGTTGGCTGCAGGATGAGCGAGCAAAAAAATATATGGCATCAACCTATTAAATATATAGAGAGGAGAACGAGTATGAAAAAATGGTGGACAGTCTTTATGGGGGTTTTACTTGTCGCTTTATTAGCTGCATGTACAGCTTCGGAAAGTGCAGGAGAAAGTGATGAGGGTAGTTCTGAAGGAGAAAGTGACTCAGGAACAAAAACGCTATTACTGAATAACGGAGAGGAGCCGACCTCCTTCGATCCATCTCAAGGATTCGATGCGGTTTCCTGGAATGCATTGAACAATTTGATGGAGGGTCTGACGCGTCTTGGCAAAGACCACACTCCAGAACCAGCAACTGCCGAGAAATGGGAAATTTCCGAAGATGGCAAGGAATATACGTTCTTCATCCGTGAAGATGCCAAGTGGTCGAATGGGGATGACGTGACGGCAGGGGACTACGAGTTTGCTTGGAAACGTCTTCTTGATCCTGAAACGGCTTCACCAGCAGCTTTCCTGGGTTATTTCATTGAAGGTGGAGAAGCCTTTAACAATGGAGAAGGATCAGCCGATGATGTGATGGTGGAAGCGGTCAGTGACAAAGAGTTGAAAGTGACATTAAGTGCACCGACCGGATATTTCTTAAATATCATTTCCAACCCGGCGTTTTTCCCAATCAATGAGTCTGTAGCAACAGAAAACCCAGAGTGGTTTGCGGAAGCAGACAGCTTTGTAGGAAACGGACCATTTGCATTGGCAGAATGGAAACATGATAGTGAAATGCTTATGAAAAAGAATGAAGAATATTGGGATCACGAGACTGTGAAGCTTGATGAAGTTCACTGGGCGATGGTGAATGATACCAATACGGAATACCAAATGTATGAAAGCGGGGAGCTTGACACTTCCAATATTCCGTCTGATATGGCGGAGCAGCTGTTAGACAGTGAAGAGGTGTCGATCCAGGACCAGGCAGGTACAGCATTCTACCGTTTCAATGTAAATGAAGAGCCTTTCCAGAATAAGAAGATAAGAAAAGCACTCGCCATGAGTGTGAATCAACAGGAAATCGTCGAGTATGTGACGAAAAATAAAGAAGAGCCTGCGTATGGTTTTGTCTCTTATGGATTTGAAAGTCCATCTGGGGAAGATTTCCGTGAACACAATGGAAAACTTGTAGAACCGAATGTAGAAGAAGCGAAACAGTTGCTACAAGAAGGAATGGAAGAAGAAGGGTACGACGAACTTCCAGCGATCACCCTTTCCTATAACACGAGCGAGGACAACAAGAAAATTGCAGAAACCATCCAGCAGATGTTCAAAGAAAATCTTGGCGTAGAAGTTACGCTGGAGAATGCGGAATGGAACGTCTTCCTTGAAGCACAAAAAGCCTTGGAACACCAACTTTCCAGAAGTTCTTTCTTAGCTGACTATGCCGATCCAATCAACTTCCTTGAGAGTTTCACTACGGATTCTTCCATGAACCGTACAGGTTGGTCCAATGAAGAATACGATCAGCTGATTGCCGATGCTAAAAATGAAGCGGATGAAGAACAGCGTTGGGAATTGATGTATGAAGCAGAGAAACTTCTTTTTGAAGAGATGCCGATCTTCCCTGTTCATTTCTATAACCAGGTCGTTCTTGAGAAAGACAACGTATCCGATATCGTTCGTCATCCTGTAGGTTACCTTGAGTTGAAGTGGGCAGACAAACAATAGACTTTCTTTGAAAAGAGGCGATTCTTTCGCCTCTTTTCCTTCATTGGAGGAATATGAATATGATTAAGCCGGAACGGTTGAATCAGGGCGATACCGTTGGGGTTATAGCCCCGGCAAGTCCCCCGGACCTTAAAAACTTAGACAAAGGCATTTCTTTTTTGGAAAGCTTAGGTCTGAAAGTGAAACTAGGAGCCCATGTAAATAAAAAGCATGGCTATCTAGCAGGAAATGATCAACAGAGGTTGGAAGACTTCCATCACATGTTTCAAGATCCGGAAATTACGGCCATCTTTTGTGCTGGTGGGGGATATGGCACGGGACGGATTGTAGCGGATATTGATTATTCATCTATAAAAGAAAACCCTAAAATCTTTTGGGGCTATAGTGATATCACATGTTTACATACCGCTATTCGTCAGGAAACAGGACTCGTCACCTTTCACGGACCAATGCTTTGTTCGGATGTTGGAAAAGAAGACTTTGATGCGGAATCAGAAAAAATGTTTCACCAGCTGTTTGAGCCTGAGGTGATTCATTACAACGAGAATCTTTCTCCTTTAGAAGTCATTGGAGAAGGAGAAGCATCAGGAGAAGTAGTGGGTGGGAATCTATCTTTACTTGTAAATACAATGGGCACACCTTACGAGATTGATACGAAGGGGAAATTACTTTTCCTTGAAGATGTCGGAGAAGAACCCTACCGTTTGGATTCTTTTTTTAATCAATTGAAGCTTGCAGGCAAACTTGAAGATGCGGCTGGGATCATCCTTGGAGACTTTAGTGGAACGGAAACAGAGAAAACAAAAGAAACCCTATCCTTATCACAAGTTTATGAAGACTATTTTTCTCATCTGAATAAACCTGTGCTGGCAGGGTTTAAGATTGGTCACTGTCTGCCCCATTACAGCATTCCATTTGGAACAGACGCCGTATTATCAAGTCACAGGAAATCCCTAATGATACAGCCAGGTGTCGATTAAGAAAGGTGGAGGATCATGAGAATTCAGTCTATAGAAACTTATCCGATTGCGGTCCCTTTACACACCCCATTCAAAACGGCTTTACGTACGGTTACCGTAGCTGAGTCCATTTACGTAAAAGTGATAGGTGAGGATGGGACCGAAGGGTGGGGAGAAGCTCCGCCAACGGTTGTGATTACCGGAGAGAGTTTAACGAGTATCGATCATACGATAAAGAAAGTCATCACACCTGTTCTGATCGGAAAGGACATCACGTATAGAGAGGATCTTTTCGAAAAGCTGCAGGGCTGCTGCATTGGGAATACAAGTGCGAAAGCTGCCGTGGATATAGCTTTACACGACCTCTTAGGAAAAATCTATCAACTCCCACTCTATCAATTGCTTGGCGGATCGAAGAGTGAGTTGGAAACCGATTATACGGTCAGTGTAAACGATCGGGAAGAAATGGCGGAAGACGCGGCCCGTTATGTCAGCAACGGATTTAAGATTTTAAAGGTGAAAGTAGGAAAAGATACGATTGAAAAAGATATCGAACGGATTCAGAACATCCATAAGCGGGTAGGAGAAGGGGTTCGAATCAGGCTGGATGCGAATCAAGGGTGGTCACCGAAAGAAGCCATTTATGCCATCCGTAAAATGGAGGATCATCACCTTCCTATAGAATTGGTGGAACAGCCTGTTCATGCCCAGAATATAGAGGGGATGAAACAAGTCACCGACCATACTTATACACCAATCATGGCGGATGAGAGTGTGTTCAGTCCGACAGATGCCAGGCGAGTATTAGAGACACGGAGCGCCGATTTAATCAATATCAAACTAATGAAATCCGGTGGTATTCATCAAGCCGTGAAAATCAACCATCTGGCTGAAGCCTATGGTGTAGAGTGCATGGTCGGCAGTATGATTGAGACTAAGCTCGGTATTACGGCAGCCGCTCATTTTGCAGCAAGTCAGAACAATGTAACGAGGGTAGACTTTGATGCCCCATTGATGCTTACGGATGACCCTATTCACGGCGGGGTCCAATATGACAAATCCATGCTTGCGTTTTCGAAAGGTTTCGGGCTGGGGATTGCCAACGTTAATACCGAACAAACCGTAAACATATAAAGACATATCTATAGAAGGAGGTCAATGATGACACATACAAAAGAAAACAATGAGAAGAGAGTCGTGCGTGTACCTGTAGCGACTCTTTGGACAGCACCTGATTCTCCGAGGGAAGTCGATCAAACTTCGCTTACAGCATCAGCTTCTATGAGCGACTGGCTGAAGGTTTTGGATGACGATCAAAAACGCGAACTGTGTGATGAGAACCTTGTCCAATCACAACTTCTGTTAGGCGAAGAAGTCTGGGTGGATGAGTGGATAGGTGACTGGGCAAAAGTCGTGGTTCCTTCCCAGTCTTCCAAAAAAGACAAACGAGGGTATCCTGGGTATATTCCTATAAGTCAGCTGGTCAAAACAAATGAAGCCGACTGGAATTCAAACGAGCAGGCGGTTGTACATAAGAAACAAGCGTGGCTTTACAATGGTGCAGAAGAACCGCTCATGGAAGTGAGCTATTTAACGTTTCTTCCTGTCATAGAGGAAAAAGATACATTCGTAAAAGTTCTTTACCCGGATGGTGTTGGGTATTTTGCTTCAGAAGACGTGGCTGTGCAAACGAAGCATGAAACAAAAGCTAAAGGCAGCGGAGAGGACCTCATCCGGTCAGGAGAAGCCTTTGTCGGCCTTCCTTATTTTTGGGGAGGGATGAGTGCTTTCGGATACGACTGCTCCGGCTTTGCTTACAACATGCACAAGGCTTTTCATTACGAAATTCCAAGAGATGCGACAGACCAGGCCAAAAGTGGAACCAACGTAGCCTTGGATGATCTGCAAGTGGGGGATCTCCTGTTCTTTGCTTACGAAGAAGGACAAGGGCGCATTCACCACGTCGGCTTTTATTATGGAGAAAACAAGATGCTTCATTCTCCGAACGTTGGAAAGAGTATTGAAATTATTGATTTGGAAGGAACCGTGTACGAAAAAGAACTATGTGTCGCAAGAAGATACTGGAGCGAGACGGAGGAACCCTCATGAGCCTGCACAAGACACTTGAAGTGAAAGATCTTAAAAAACATTTCAAAATGGGAAAAGGAAAATCATTGAAAGCTGTGGATGGTGTCAGCTTTGACTTGTACAAAGGGGAGACGCTCGGACTTGTCGGAGAGTCCGGCTGCGGGAAGTCGACAACAGGGCGCACGATCATGAACCTTTATGAAAAAACAAGTGGAGAAGTTATTTATGAAGGGAAGAGTGTTCACGATCGTACACCGAAAGAACAATTTCTTTTAAAACGCCAAATGCAAATGATCTTTCAAGACCCTTATGCATCATTGAACCCACGTTCAACCGTAGCAGAGATCATCCTTGAACCAATGGAGATTCACGAACTCTTTTCCTCTAATAAGGAAAGGATGGAACGTGTTTACGAACTGCTTGAAGAAGTCGGTTTAAATCGCGATCATGCCAACCGGTATCCTCACGAATTCAGTGGTGGTCAACGACAGCGGATTGGAATTGCCCGCGCACTGGCCCTTGACCCGGACATCATTATCGCAGATGAACCGATTTCTGCCTTGGATGTTTCTGTACAAGCGCAAGTGGTAAACTTGCTGGAGCGGCTTCAAGAAGAAAAAGGCCTGACGTATTTGTTCATTGCCCATGACCTTTCCATGGTGCAGCACATATCAGATCGAATTGGTGTCATGTATCTCGGTCACTTGGTAGAGTTAACAAGCAGTGACCGGTTGTATGCTACCCCTCTCCATCCTTATACCCAGGCTCTTCTTTCAGCCATTCCCATTCCGGATCCGGATATTGAGGATGAACGGGAACAAGTCATTATTGAGGGAGAAATACCAAGCCCGATCGACCCTCCGAGTGGCTGTGTATTCCGGACACGCTGCCCTTTTGCGATGGATGTGTGCAGTGAGAAAGCTCCTGTATGGCAGGAAGCGGAAGAAGGCCATCAAGTCGCTTGTCACTTGTACGATGATACAGTCATCGACCCTGCTGAAAGAAAAAAGAAACGAGAACAAATGAAAGTGACAATTCGTTAAATCCGAAAGCTTGCCTCTAAAAAGCATCCTTCACTATTCAGAATGGATGAAACTTTATTATTGCATGATTAAAAAAGGAAAGCATAGCTGTGACGTTATGCTTTCCTCTTTTTTTATTTTTTCCGGTCGTGCAGGCGATCTTCTTCTTCCGTCTCCAGCATGCCATAATCGCCATTCATCGCCTGTTCATCCTGATCGACACCAAGGTCATTGGTTACGGGGTTGATCGTACGTTTTTCTTCTTTTCGCGGTTTGTTGCGTTTGTTCTTTTCCATTCTGCACACCTCCCTTTTTAGCTTGGCTGAAAAGGGGAGGAGTATGCAGGAGGTTATTCGATATGGACAATTTTTCCGAGAATTTGGTTGGCAACGTTCTGTCCGCTCAACACGACCATCGGAGACCCGCCGCCGGGGTGCGTACTTCCGCCGCAAAACCAGAGACCATCAAGATCCTGGGATTTGTTGAACGGCCTCATGAATGCCTGGGATCTCGTGTTGGAAGATGGTCCGTATAATGATCCACGATAGGCCCCAAAATGCCTCTGAATGTCCGCGGGATCCCAGACTTTTTCGACCTGGATATAATCTTTGATGGGAACGCCTGCGTCCTGAAGTCGATCATAAATATGGTTTTTGTAAGCTTGTTTATCATACCCGCCTTTTTCATTAAGAGCGGGGGCGTTGACGAGGATGAAACAGTTATCTCCTTGAGGCGAGACGGAATAATCCGATTTGGATGAAGTACAAATGTAAATGGTGGGATCGTCCGCGTAATAGCCGTTTTTTAACACATTGAATTCCTTTTTATAGTCGCTTGAGAAAAACAAATGATGATGCTTCAAGCGGCTGATTTTCGTATCAAGTCCTGCCATAATAACAAAAGCGGAAATGGAAGGATCGTAGCTTTTCAGTTTTCGGTTGGTCATCGTGCGTCTCGCTTCTGGATCAATCAATTCGGGAACAGCCTGAATGAGGTCGCCGTTCATGATTACATGATCCGCCTCGTAGCGTTCCCCATCATCCGTTTCCACACCCGTCACTCTTTGATTTTCGTGGAGGATCTTTGTTACTTTGGTTCCGCTGTATAACCGAACCCCGACGTTCTCCGCTGCTTTAACGAATCGGTCCGCAATCCTCGTGTTGCCTCCGCGTACAAAATAAACCCCATCATTCCACTCCAGATGGGCGATCATACTGAACGTGGCTGGTGCTTGATAAGGGTTGGAGCCAATGTACGTGGAATAACGATTTAAAGCCTGAATGACTTTCGGGTTTGAAAAGTACCGCTGGAAAAAATGGTCCATGGATTCAAGCGGACGGACCTTCGTCATGCTTTTGGCGAGGGAGGGGGAAAGGTAGTCGCTCCAACCATTGAAGGTCCTGTGTAAAAAGTGCTTGTGTGATAGGTGGTACAAGCGTTCGATTTCTACTAGAAAGTCTTCATACATCACATGCCCTTTGGGGTCCAGCTTTTCTAGCTGCTTCTGCATATAGGGTTGGTCTGTAGAAAAATCAAAAGTTGTCCCGTCGTGGAACTCATTTCTTGTGTGGGTGACGATTTTTGCAAAAGGAAGTTCCTCCCGTGGGTCAAGGCCCCCTTGTCGGATGACATCCTGAAACACTTCAGGCATCGTAATGGTATTAGGTCCAAAGTCAAAATGAAATCCAGCTTCATCGACGCTCATCATTTTCCCGCCAAAATGCTCGTTTTTTTCGAACAGCCTCACATCAGCCCCTTGCTTGGCGAGGGTGACCGCAGCTGATAAGCCGCCGAGGCCACCCCCGATGATGGCCACTTTCATTGATAAAACCTCCCTTTCCATTGATATTTTCCCCCTCGTTTATGGACGAACATCGACGCCATCATGATTGCAATCAGCAGCACAACAGCCACTGGAAGCAGGAAGGATAGCCATAGCGGATGCCCGGTCCGTGCGTCCACATACATCTTGAATGCAACCGTTAACAGGTAAGGGAGGAAAAAGGCATAATCTCCGGTGACAAGTCCAACGATCGCGAGGACGGCGGGGGCTAATAAAACGGCCGCATAAAATAAGGTCAAAAACACGACCATTCCTGGAGAACGTCCGATGCCTGTGTACACATTCTTTTTAAAGCCTTCCCACGTCTCTCGTCCTGAATCGTACATGTAGGAAAGAACAGATTCTGTAATATTCGCGAGAATCATCTTATAGCCGTGTTTTTTTACTTCTCTCGCAATATGTACGTCTTCAACTAGGGAGCTTTTGACGGATGCATGACCTCCGATCGCTTCATACGCACCTTTCTCAATCATAATAAAAATTCCGCACGCGGCTGTGAACATCGGCTTCGTCGTCCGGTTGGCGACAAATAGAGGGAGGTGGAGCAGGACGACCATATGTTGAAGCGGGACGAGCATATGACTTAGAAAGTTGGCATTGGGGTAATTCGGAAACCCGCTTAACATGCTCGCCTTTTTCTGCTGCATCATTGCGAGCGTTTGTTGAATAACGCCAGGAGCTACACGCGCATCAGCATCGAGGAATAAATAGTACTCACCGTTGGCTGCCTGCGAAAGCTGGTGACAGGCATGAACTTTTCCGTTCCAACCTTCAGGAAGCTCTTTTCCCTGAATCACTGTAAAACGCTCATCATCAACGACCCGTTCGTTGAGCCTATCGAGCGTGCCATCTTCCGAATGATCATCAAGCAGAATCACTTCCAAGTCTGGATAAGTAAGCGAACGCAGAGACCGGATCAATCCTTCTACATTGTCTGCTTCGTTTCTTAACGGTACGAGTAGTGAAACGGACGGATTTTCTTCAAGGTCTCTTTTCGCAGATAAAGGGTAGAGGAAGAGGCTGTTGAAAATGGTCCACACATTCAAAACGATCGTGATGATGAATAGAATAAAAAATAGCGACATGACGATTCCCCCTTTCCATTACAATTTTTTAAAGGAATGAAGATTTTCTTCGATGACGTCTTGGCGTAATTCATCCAGCTGTTTGGTAGCCGCATATTCAAAATAACGCGTCATTTCTTTTCTAGGGAGTCTCACGTACTCCTCTTTGGGGAGAGCTTCTCCCAATCGTATGTAGGCATTCGGTTTTTTTGTATGCTCCAACGCATAGTATAGGGAAACAGGAACGACCTTGATGTCCGCACATTGCTGAGTAAGGTAACTGATTCCAGAAAAAAATTCGAGCGGTCTTTTCTCGAGCGGCTGCTCATTTCCTTGAGGGAAAATCCACACCGTTTTGCCTTGTTCAAGCAAATGCCTGCTGTAACGTAAGGATTGCACCAGGTGTCGGCGATCCTCACCGTTCACCGAATAAGCACCAATCCTCCGAAAAAAAGGAAAGCGGCGTATGCCCTCTTCATGCATCATGCCATATCCTTCTGATTTCACAAGACGATCGTTGATATAAAAGATAAAAAGCGGATCCCACCATGTCGAATGATTGATAAGGAACAAGGTCTTCTCATCAGGTACGGTAGAAGGGTGCTGGATTTGGATGTTGTTGAAATGATAGTTTAAAAACAGCCGATTGAAGCGGGTGAACCCCCACTGTATCCATGATGTTTTACGTGCGGGTAGAAACATTTGATCTCCTCCAAAAGTACAAGCCATACCATAAGATTGTAAGAGCACTCACGAACACAATCGCTCCATACAACCGGCCGGTGAACGCGATGCAGAGAAACAGGAATATGATCAGACCGAACGTCAGAACCATCCTTCCAGGCCAGGGATGAACGTTTTTTTCTTCCGTGTTCCGATAAATGAACAGGAAAATCAGGTGAAACAGTGCAGCCAAAACAAACCAGCCAAAGAAGTTAGAAAACGGGATATCGTAATAAAAGCCTGGATCTTCCCAAATCCAATATTCCTTCACTTTGAAAGATACCGGATCGAGGATGAGATCCATCGTCACCGCTGCAAGCGCACCTGTGAAAACGAAAATGAACCGGCTGGCCCAAAGGTTCCATCCGCTCGATAATACACGGGCCAGTTCATGAGAGCAGCCGATGATCAAAAGCCAGGCGAAACCGATCGTAATCGGTGTGTCCGCAATTTTTAATCCGAAATTTTCTGTGTAATGATAGGCTCCGAATAAGAAATTGTATTTTACTCCTAAGTGTTCCACATAAATACTGACCACAATGATAATCAAGCTGTAAATGAAACCGCGCCAAACGCCGTACATTTTTGAAAAATAAATCCCTGCGACGACCCCTGCGGTAATCAAGAAAACGCTGTTCGCCCATTCAAGCCAAGGCGGAAGCAAGTCAAACGTCACTAAAAAAACACCGCAGATGTACCAAAAAATAAAAAAACGGAAAATGTAAGTAGTCATAGAGCACCTCTCTCATTTTACGGTCCTCAAAAGAGTTATGTATAAAATCATCATACCTCATCCGGAAGTAAAATAAACGAAAAAAGCCCTATGCGCAATCCATAGGGCTTGATGAATTATTGATGAGCAAGTCTTCCTCTTCCAAGGGGAAGTTTTGTTCCTTGTTTTTTGAGCATTGGCATGACCCAGCGGTCTAATCCATAGCGTCCGGCATTGGCTCCGGCAACAAGGAGGAAGATGGTGAGCAGAACCATTTGCGGGTTCGTGCTTACCGTTCCGCTGAATAAGAAGGCGAAGTTCATGAGAATGCCACCGAAAGCAGCTACGTTTGTGAATAATCCTAGGATAAGTGCGATGCCGACGAGAACTTCTCCCCACATGACGATGAAAGCGAAAAACTCATGGTTCGGAAGAGCAAATTGTTCGAGGAAGGCGGCCCACCAACCCTGGACAGCCGGGTGCGCGCCTTCTGCCTTCGCAATCGCTCCATTCAGAAAACTACTCACTTCAAATCCACCCGTGATTTTACCAATTCCAGCAGTCAGCCAGGCATACCCTAGATACACACGGAAGACGGTCAGGATCATCGCTACAACCTTGTTGTTTCGTAACAGTTCATTCAACATGTAACTCACTCCTTATTATACTTTGTTCACCATTTCACATGATGTTGTGTAAGAAGATCTCTTTCTTACAATTTAAGTATATACGGAGAAGGAAAGGATATCCACACTTTGTTCAACACTTCACAATCTGTTCAATTTTTTATGGCAGAATTGTGAAAAAGCTTGTGTTTCCCTTTCCTTTTAAGGGTAGGATAAAAATATAGGATGAATAGGAAACAAGCAAAGCAAACGCTTAAAATATTTGCTATGATAGAGAGGAAAGAGGGGTGGAACATAGATGGAAATTATCATGTTTTTTGTCAGTCTAATTGTATTATTAGGACTCATAGGTTTAACGATTTTTGATAACGGTTGATACTTAATGAAGACAATCGTCCGGGGAAGGATCCACATCAGGCTCCTTCCCCGGACGCTTTTTTGTGTTTATTAAATAGAAACTCAACATCCAGATAGATTTAAAAAATGAACATTTGTTAACGGAAGCAAGAAAGAGATTGTAGAAAAGATAAAAGAAAATGAGTACGGACGACACTTTTTCCTCTCCTCCTTCGATTATAGAAGTGAGAGGAGGTGAAGCAGATGGCCGTAAATACATTGAAGGTAGACAGTCGGTTGCAGCTAGTCTTTTCAACAGGAACTGATGAAGACGGAAACATGATTCTGAAACGTAAATCATTCAACAACATTAAAACAGATGCTACAGATGAACAATTGCATGAAGTATCTGTCGCTCTATCCCCATTGCAGCAGCACATTCTTGTCGATATCGCCCGTGATGACCGCTCAGTTTTGACTGAATCTTAATTTAAAAAGGAGGAGAATACATGAAAAAGCTGGAGCTTAAGTTTTTGAATGAAGAAGGAAAGACAGTCACCATCAGCCTGGACGACCCGGTAGAACCTGTCGATCCTGCACAGGTCAATGCAGCAATGGATGCCATCCTGACCCAAGGCTGCTTCTATTCCAACGGGGGAGACCTTGTTGAGAAGAAAGAAGCACGTATTGTCGAACGCAACGTCTTTGAGATCTCATTCTAAAAAACGAAAGAGCCGCTAACTATCATTAGCGGCTCTTTTTAGCAAAATCAATCATCATGAGTTAATCAAGCATATGGCAGGATTGCTGCTGACTTAGTTTCGAGACTTTTGTGTGAGGTGGATCGGGGCTGCGGGGGATGAGTCGCTTTCCGTGGGAGCGCGGTGAGCCTCCTCGGACTGCGTCCTGTGGGGTCTCACCAAGCACTTTTTTCCCACAGGAGTCTCCCCATCCCCCTCCGCCCCTTGCTAAATAAGTGTCTCGAAACTACTTCTGGAAGCATCTGCTTTCGCACACAGCGAAAGTAGAGGGATATAGACTTCCATGCTTGGATGAGAAAGCTTGATATAGAGTGTTGTATGCTTGCTTGCGAGTGGGGCGGAAGACGTCACATCTTAGTATAGGGGATCGTTTCTTTCATACACCGAATGGGGTGGTTGGGAAGCTGCGAGACTCCCGTGGGAGAAGGAGATAGGCGAGATCCCGCAGGACGTAGTCCGAGGAAGCTCGCCACTCCCCCACAGGAAAGCGAGTAGCTTCCCAACCACCCCTGACTCCCATTTTGGCAAACGAACCCCGGTTATCTCAAAACTATGTCTTCCACAATCGGGAGCTTATATAAAATTTAGGGGAAGGGGTGAATGGAATGGGGATTGATGCATGGATTTCGATATTAGCGGATGTTGGTTTCCCTGTGGCGGTGACGTTTTACTTGTTACACCGCGTGGAAGGGAAGCTGGATCAACTGATTGAAACGTTACATCAGCTGCCAGAAAAAATAGTCACGACTAAATGAATGCATAGCTTTTCTAGAGGACATAAAACGACCCGCCAGAGGACTGGCGGGTCGTTTGTTTGTTTATTTCGTTAAGCCCCATTCATTGAATGGATAAATGATCAACTCCGTACGTCCGATGATTTCTTCTTCTTCGACAAAGCCAAGTCCATTCCGGCTGTCCTTACTGATGGAACGGTTGTCTCCCATGACGAAATACTTTCCTTTTGGAACTTCGATTGGTCCAAAATCTCTAGTCGAGGACGCTGCCTCTTCCGTCAAGTATTCCTGCGTCTGCTCTTCACCGTTTACATACAGTTCATGATCACGGATCTCCACCGTATCTCCCGGCTGGCCGATGACTCGTTTTACATAACTTTTTACTGGTCTCTCAATGATGACGATATCCCCGCGTTCGGGTTCATCTACATAATATATGATCTTATTGAACATGACGCGTTCCCCGTTTTTGAGTGTCGGGTCCATACTTGCCCCTTCAACAATCGATGTGGCGAAGAAAAATGTTCGTAATATAAATGCGAGTGTAATGGCGACAGCAATGGCTTTCAACCATTCCAACCATTCTTTTTTAGATTGCTCAGACAAACTCATCTTCCTTTCTAGATGAACATAGAATATCTCATCCTTAATTTTACCACATCGTTACGGAAAGAAAAGGTGCGTGGAAAGGCTTTTACGAAATTGTAAACTCTCTTCCAGCCTTTATCTTATTTTATCAACCTCTGTCGAAATTTTAGAACCTTTACCGATAGTCTTTACAAAAGTATAGAAAATTGAGATAATTTTTTTCGTGCAAGAATGGATGCGAACACACATTCTTTTCATTTTGGGATAAAAGATGTACAATAATAGGGAAGAACAAGTCAGGAGGTAGTCGATGGTGCAAGTGGCCGACAAAGATCCTCGTATTGCTGAATTAGAGTACTTGCGGAAAAAAATGACGAAAGTGGCGTTTGAGAAAGGGTTGGCAAGCCCGGAGTCTGTCAAAATCAGTCAACAACTTGATGCCCTTTTGAATGAAGTACAAAAAAATAAGACGAATTAAAAGAACTCATGGGACCTGCATCCATGAGTTCTTTCATGTCTGGATTTCAAAAAGCTTTGTGGCAGGAGGGGAGCGTCTCTTCCCACCGTACATGAATACCTAAGTTAATCTCCTTTTAAGATAAAGTCCTGTAGGCGCTGGAGTCCTTTTTCCAATGTATCCATGCTGTAGGCATAAGATAGGCGCATGTAGCCTTTCCCATATTCTGAAAAGGCGTCCCCTGGAACGAGTGCGACTCCTGCTTCTTCGACGAGCTGCACGGCACGCTCGAATGTTGTCTTTCCATTCAATGGAAAGTTTAAGAAAACGTAAAAGGCCCCATTAGGCTCAGCATATGGAATGTTCATTTCCTTGAGGCGTCTGACGACGAACGCTCTTCTTTCTTTATAAGCATTACGCATCGATTCGGCGTCTTTTTTTCCGTTGGTCAATGCCTCAAGAGCTGCATGCTGGCTGATCGAAGTCGCACATGAGACGTTGTATTGATGGACTTTCAATAGATGGCGGCTCAGCCAGGAAGGGGCGAGCAGGTAGCCGATCCTCCAGCCGGTCATACTATGGGATTTCGATACACCGTTAATGACGATCACCTGGTCGCGAACATCAGGAAAGCTTGCAATCGATGTGTGCGGCCGATCATATACAAGTTCACTGTAAATTTCATCGGCTAATATGAAGAGTTGATGCTCCTTAATTACATTTGCAATCCCCCGCAGCTCTTCTTCCGTCAAAGAAACCCCCGTTGGATTGGATGGATACGGCAAAATAACAGCCTTCGTTTTCGGAGTGATGTTTTCTTTAATCATTTCTCCCGTCAACTTGAATCCGTCCTGACTAGTATCGATGAACACAGGGGTCCCGCCAGCTAAGCGGATCAGCGGTTCATATCCTGGATAAACGGGACCTGGCAACAGCACTTCATCCCCGGGCTGGATGATGGTTCGAAGGGTAATATCAAGGGCCTGTGATGCACCGATTGTGACGATGATTTCTTCTTCCGCTTCATAATGGAGTCCGTATGAATGTTTCACGTGCTGCTGGATCGCTTTTCTGAGGGGAAGCATCCCGGCATTATGGGTGTAACTGGTTTGATTATCTCTGATGGCCTGGATCCCTGCTTCTTTCACTTGCGGAGGTGTTGGGAAATCAGGCTGTCCAATGGTCAATGAAATCACGTCTTCATAGTGGGAGACCATGTTGAAAAAACGTCGGATGCCCGATATTTCAATCTGTTTCACTTTTGGGTTAATGAAGTGTTCCACTGCGTATTCTCCTTCTTTACATAAAGTTAACAAAATGTTCAAACAATTATCACGTGAAATTTGTTGAATTTTGTTATAATTTAAAATAAGCCTATGAAAGGAGTTGTATAATGAGAAGCCATAAACGAATTTCCTTTGAAGACTTAGTGGATCGTAACAAGCGACAATTGTTGAACGATCAGGAAGCAATCGAAAAAATCGAACGTCAAATAGATGAAAAACATACAAGAAAAAACGATTCCGATGCTTATGTAAACTGATGATATCACACCAAAAAGCAACCGCATAGATTGGGTTGCTTTTTTACTTTTCCGATGGGACATGGCAAAATATAGATATAGGTACCAAATGTGAAAAGGAAGGTGTTTGATCTATGGATGATGTCGGTTTAGTTCTTGAAGGCGGAGGGATGCGAGGCGCATACACAGCAGGCGTGCTTGATTTTTTCCTTGATGAAGAGATTCACATCCCTTATGTTGTCGGTGCATCTGCAGGGGCATGTAATGGCAGCTCTTATGTCGCGAGACAGCGGGGGAGAAACTATGAGGTGATTGTCGAGTACGGGGCGCATCCCGAATACATATCGTACAAACGGATGATTACAAAACGGCAGTTGTTTGGAATGGATTTCATATTTGATAAGCTTCCTAACCAGCTTGTTCCTTTCGATTATGACACGTTTCTTCAACAAAAAACACGTTTTGTCGTGGGAACCACTGATATGAAAACAGGAGAACCTGTCTTTTATGACCGATTTCCTGACAGGGAAAGTCTGTTGAAAGTCATTCGCGCCTCGAGTTCGTTGCCGATGGTCGCCCCAAGTATTCAGTATGATGGACGTGAATTGATGGATGGCGGCATTGCCGACCCCATACCGATACAGGCTTCCAAGCGGGATGGAAACAAAAAGCATGTTGTCGTGCTTACGCGAAACGATGGATACATCAAAGGCAGGATGAAAGGCGGCTGGTACTTCAACCGAAAGTACAGGCAGTTCCCGCTCTTTGCAAAAGCTTTACTTGAAAGGCACGTTCGTTATAATCAGCAGCTGCAAAAAGTGAAGGAAGCGGAACAAAACGGAGAAGCATTCGTCATCCGTCCTTTAAAACCATTGAAAGTGAGCCGGATTGAACGGAACCGTGACCGTCTGCACGACTTGTATGCTCAAGGATATGAAGAAGCAGAGGCTCATGCGTCTAGACTGGAACGGTTTTTGCAAGTGAGTGGATGATGGCCTTGTGGTTTGAACGGGAGGCGGGGGAGACGCTGTTCGGCCTTGCAGTGGTTACACTGCTTGCTAGTATCATCATCCTCTTCATGATGAAAGGAAGGAAAGACAAGCGCCCTTTTGGCTGGGTGCTTGCCCATGTTATCTTTTCTGCGCTATCCGTTGGCTGGACACTTCAATCCCTGAAACCACGCTCCTCTGAAGATGAACTACAGTCCATGGCTCTAGCTGCGGTGTCGTTTCAATTAGGGAGCGCTGCGTTTATTTGGTGTCACCCATCCTTTGCTTAATCATAGGGATGGGGCTTTTTAAAGAAACGGAGGAGAGAAGATGAACCAGGCTGCTGAATTTTGTGAAGCTGTAACTACAGTGTTTGAAGAACATAGAAATGAAGAAAATCGAATTCCAATGGAGAACTATATGAAGAACCACTATCCATTTTTCGGAATTAAAGCCCCTGAGCGGAAACAAATCCTCGCACCATTGCTGAAAAAATACAAAGATATCACGGAAGAGGAGCGTTTGGAGGCAGCGGTTCTGCTTTTTGAAAAGCCGGAAAGGGAATGTCACTATGCAGCTCTCGCTTTTCTTGAAAAGGGGATCAAGAAAGCTCCAGAACGCAGTATTGATACATACAAACAATTGCTTATGACAAAACCGTGGTGGGACACGGTCGATATGATTGCTTCCACTTTGTGCGGCGGATATTTCTTCCGATACGAAGACAAGCTCCGCCCCTTTACAGAGGAGTGGAGAGAGTCGGATCACCTATGGGTACGACGCTCGAGCGTCCTCCATCAGTTGAAATATAAAGCAAAGACAGATGCACTCCTTCTTTTCGAAACGATTGATAGCCTCAAGCACGAGAAAGAATTTTTTATTGAAAAAGCGATTGGCTGGGCGCTTCGCGAATACAGCAAAACCGATGCACGCGCTGTTATAGATTACCTCGAGCGGGAAGACGTTCGTCCTTTGAGCCGCCGGGAAGGATTGAAGTGGTTGAAAAGCAAACATCCAGAGCTTTTAGAGGGGTGAAGTTTATTCCTTTCTATCCTTGTTCATAATGGTAAAAAAAGAACAAGGAGCGGTAGAAGATGAATATTATGGATTGGTTCGATCCATCGTTTTTAGAAGAGACCATTAGCTGGCTTGATCACGATCTATTGGATGTTTTCGGCCTGGAGCCGGAGTATGTTCAATTCTCACTCGTCTTTCTGTTCATGTTGTCCCTCATGTGGGTCGTCAAACCGGTTATCGAATGGATGATGTTGAATCATTGGAAGACCCTGTCAAGCTACGTGACAAGCACTCTTCTAGCCCTCGTATTCCTTCAGCTTGTCGATCGTTACGCCATGTCCGATACAACCTCAACCCTGCCCGCTTCTTATTGGTCGGTCTGCCTGCTCGCGATCAGCAGCTTCGGGTTAGTGTATGTAACCGTAACATGGATGCGTAAACTTTACGCGCGCTTATCGAAACGAAGCAAAAGAAAAGCAGCCTGATTTTGAAACCTTCTCTTTTCTTGATCGTAGAATAAAGTTAGAACCGGGAGTAGAGGAGGTACATCATGGAAATCGGCATCTTATTTCTCACTTTCCTGATCTTCGGGGTCGGGTTGTTAGTATTAAATATTATCACGAGTGTATGGGCGTATCGCGATTCTGTCCGCAAAGGCAGAAGTTCCGCCTACAGCCTCGTCGTCCTTATCGCAACCTTATTCTTCCCTTTAGTTGGGTTGATCGTTTATCTCATCATAAGAAATGACTAAAAAGAGCGGACCTCCCGCTCTTTTTTTGTGCTCTTCGTTATTAAAGGATATGGAGGATTATTGAAGACTCGATTTCGAGATGTTTCGTGGTTCGTTGCTGAGTTGAGCGTCAGGGGTGGTTGGGAAGCTACTCGCTTTCCTGCGGGGATGCCGGCAAGCCTCCTCGAGCTAAAGCTCTGCGGGGTCTCGCCAGTCAATCCATTCCCGCGGGAGTCTCGCAGCTTCCCAACCACCCCATTCGATGTATGCGTTAAACGAACCCCTTTACCTAGTTGGATTGTCTTCCACAATCCGACTGTTAGGAGCATAAAGCGCTCTGTATCAAAGCTTTCAAGATTCATGAACCTGTGCATGGAAGTTTTTTCTTACACTCCAATCAAGCTGGATAGCTACTTATTCGAGAAGTGGTTTCGGGACACTTATATGGTAAAGGGGCGGAGGGGAATGGGGGGACTCCTGCCTTAAGTGTGGAGGCGCCTTGATCAGCGGCGTATGGACTGGACTGAGCTGGCGGAGATAAAGGAAACACGGAGAGCGGAGTGATTCGATGTTGACTTATCGTACAGAAGCGAGGGAAGTCTCACTAGCCGCTAGGCGCCGGAACCGGATATCTAAGAGGAAAAAATTGCATGGTGAGACCCCACAGGACACAGTCCGAGGAGTCTCAAGAGAACAGAAGAAGTTCGATTAAGTTCGGCACGTCCTGTGCCAACATCGAACGACCCCACCTCGTGTGGGGCCCCGCGGAAAGCGAGCCATTCCCCGCAGCCCTCACTCACTCAACAAATGTCTCGAAACTGGGTCTTCCACAAACGGGAGCTTATAGGGAACAAATGAGAGGCTTTTAGTAATCGAGGACAACGGCTTCACATTTAGCCTTTGATAGACGATATAAAGAATGGATTCTATCAAAGGAAGGACGATGCTTCATGAAGCAGGATCAAGGCATATTACTAGAAAGTGGAACGAACGAATTGGAAATCGTGGAATTCGGAATCGGCAACAACCGTTTCGGTATCAATGTTATAAAAGTAAAAGAAATCCTGAACCCTCAACCCGTCACAAAAATTCCTCATTCACATAAGTCGGTGGAAGGGATTATCGAAATTCGTGGGGAAGTCGTCCCGGTCGTAGATGTAGCCCATGCCCTCGGGTTTTCACCATCCGAAAATCCGAAGCAGGATAAATTTATTCTGGCGGAATTCAATAAAACAAAAATCGTTTTCCATGTGCATACGGTTACACAGATTCACCGCATCTCATGGGAGCAGATAGAAAAACCGAATAAGATGTACCAGGGGATGGAAACGCAAATTACCGGAGTAATCAAAATGGATGAAGACATGCTTTTGCTGCTTGATTTTGAAAAAGTAGTCGCAGATATCAATCCTGAATCCAGTATTAACGCGGAGCAGCTGCGCGAACTAGGCCAGAGGGATCGTTCACAAAAGAAAATTCTGATCGCCGAAGACTCCGGCATGCTTCGTGCCATGCTCCAGGAAACGTTGAGTGAAGCTGGATATGAAAATACGATCTCTTTTGAGGATGGAAAAGAAGCCTACGAACATCTGGAAGATTTATTGGATGAAGGGAAAACGATCGAAGAGGAATATCAGCTGATCATCACTGATATTGAAATGCCCCGTATGGACGGCCACCACTTTACTCGTTTGTTGAAGGGGCATAGTGACTTAAGCAAACTCCCAGTCGTCATTTTCTCCTCACTGATTACGGATGACCTTCGTCACAAAGGGGAAATCGTGGGAGCCGATGCCCAAGTTTCCAAACCGGAAATCGTAGAACTCGTAAAAATCATCGATCATCACATCCTCTGAAAAAGCAGGTTCCATTAATGAACGTCTGGTCTGTTATTAAAGTTGATGGCAGGTTAGTTGAGGGCTCGATTTCGAGACTTTTGTTGAGTAGATGGGGGCGGAGGGGAATGACTCGCTTTCCGCGGGAGCGCGGTGAGCCTCCTCGGACTGCGTCCTGTGGGGTCTCACCATGCACTTTTTTCCCGCAGGAGTCTCGCCATTCCCCTCTGCCCCTTTACCATGTGTGGTCTCTCGAAACCACTTCTCAGAATCTCTGCTTGTATGCTCAAACGGAGTAGATAATTTAAAACTCGCCCCCATTGGTCATTCCGAGCGTGAAATCTTGATGTGAAGCGCTTTTTACCAGTTTCTGATTGGGGAGGTAGACATCCCATCATGATAGAGGGGGTCGTTTCTCACATGCATCGAATGGGGGGGTTGGGAAGCTGCGAGACTCCCGTGGGAGAAGGAGATAGGCGAGATCCCGCAGGACGTAGTCCGAGGAAGCTCGGCGCTCCCCCACAGGAAAGCGAGTGGCTTCCCAACCACCCCTGAATCCCATTCCGGCAAACGAACCCCGGTTATCTCGAAACTAGGTCTTCCAGAAAAGGGAGCTTTAGTGGAATAATCATGATGGATAAAAAAGAAGGAATAAAAAAATCCGCTCCGTGGCGGATTTTTTTATTCCTTCTTTAATCGCTCGAACAACTCATCATGCCAGTCATAGGCGTGCTTGGACAACGTTTCCGGCCCAGCTTTTGTTGGTGATGAATCTACGACGATATTCTTGTGATGCTCTGAAAGGTGCTCATAAGATGCACGCATTTCCGTTGTGTATTCCATATACTTTTTCAAATGATATAAAAAATCTTCGACTTCACTTACAGCCATCCTATCATCCTCCTCTATTTGTCCATTCCTTATTTAGTAAGAAATGAAACCTCGAAAAGGGTTTACGGCCGTCTTCTTCTACGCTGGTTCCAAGGGCTGCCTGTCGGCTGGCCGAGCATACTCGGTTGTGAAGTGCCTTGGAATGAATAGGCTGGCTTTTTCGGTTGTTTCCAATTCAAATAATGGTAAAGCGTACGTTTGGCTCTCGACAATGATAGTTTGGGTTTTGGGTTCCGGTAGGACTGGTCGACTTTTCCTAAATGCTCCAAATCTTGAAAGTCTTTCTTTGTTGCAGGAACATGGAAATAGTAACCACCAATTTCAATGAGGAGGGTCGAGTGCTGCTGGCTGAATTTCGGATGGTCGGAAAAATGGAGTCCGACCTTTTTGGCGCGGTTTTCATTTAGGAGTTTGTCAATCGTATGCTTTTTAATGTCATAGAGATGCCTCGGTTCTGGGGCTGTTTTGGCATGTCGATTGACGATAAATAGGGATTCGGCTAATTCGCGGTTGGATATTTGATTGTCTTTCATCTATGATCTCCTTTCCATCCAAGTATAGCTCTCTTTTTGCTATTTTACAACATTTTACAATATCAAGATTCATTTTTATATTTTTTCAGATCTTCGACGATTTTTTCGACAGATTCAGCTTTTGTTCCGCTGTAAGTTTCTGCAATGTTTCCATCAGGGTCAACGAGGAAAAAGCTCGTTCCATGAGCGACCTGATCCGAATCTTCCATTTTCTTGACGGGGGACTGGAATGATTTAATGGACCATTCTTTCACTTCCTGAAAAGAATAACCTGTCAGAAAGTCCCACTGCTCATAATTCGGCTGATAGTTCTCAGCAAAAGACAGCAGTTTTTCTTGTTTATCATGTGCTGGATCTACACTAACAGAAACGAGCTGAACGTCTAAATTTTCCTGCTCTAATTGTGCTTGCAACCTGGACATATTCCCTGTCATCGGAGGACAGACGGTTTCACAGTTGGTGAAGATGAAGTCCGCAACCCAGTAATCTCCAGCATACGCTTCGGGGACGGATACCTCTTTTCCGTGTTGATTCACGGCTGATAATTCACCGACATCTTTCGACCCACAGGCCGCCGTGATGGTTATGAGAAAAATGATGCTGATCCAAAATCTTAATTTCATGAGATCCTCCAACTTTCTAAATTGTCTTCAGTGTACCACTCCAAAGGAAAAAGGACAGACTTGTTTTCTATCTGTCACAAAAATGTAAGAGTTCTATTTGGTTGATTGCGTGGATTTCAATCGGAACACGGAAAATTCCGGGCGGCACATAAACCGGTAAGGAAGTCTTGTCGTTCCGATCCCGCGGCTTACATAAAGGTTGAACCCGTTCACTAATGGGTAGTGCCCTTCGACGAAATGCTCAGCGAACGGCGGAGTGACAAGGTAGCCGAAAAAAGGCACCTGCACTTGTCCGCCATGGCTGTGCCCGGACAGTTGGACATCCACGGGGTAATGCTGATACTCAAGCGCAACATCCGGCTCATGCACCATCAATAAGGTGAACGAATCTGTGGGAACATTCTCGAGTGTCTGTTCTAAATCAGGTTGGCCGAGCATGATGTCGTCGACACCAGCAAGCGTGAAGGACGCAGATCCATTTTCAATCAGGGTATGTTCATTTTGTAAAAGTTGAAAGCCGCTCTGCTCCATGACATCACGAATTTTTTCCGTTCCATAGCCACCGTGGTCATGGTTTCCATAGATCCAATACTTGCCTTGATTCGCTTCCAATCGCTTCAATATTTGGATGAGGCGGGGAGGAAACGAGTAGGTGTGCGGTTCGTCTACAAGATCCCCTGTAAACAAAATGAGGTCTGCTTTTTCTGCATTGATTTTTTCAACGAGACGCTCCAAATCATCCAATTCATAATGAAAGCCGACGTGCGTGTCTGAAAACTGGAGGACTTTGAAATTATGAAAATGCCGTGGGATTTTCCCGTGTTCGATCTCATGGCGGCGGATGGCGAGCATATTCGGTTCCATGTAACGTGCATACGAATAACCGAACGCATTGAGTCCGATAAAGGCTGCAGCACTTGCTAATGTACGTTTGATGAAGGTTCTTCTCGTAATTTTCATGACGTCTCTCCTCTGAATTCTTCAGCCATTATAACATGGCTGAAGGAAAGATAACGTCGAATTTTTATACTTTATTTTAAAAATGAACAGGTATTCAGTTTGTTCATGTTGAATTACATAAGTAGTCAAGAAGAGGAGGTTTTACATATGGAAAATCAAGTTGTCATCGTTACAGGTGGTTCCAGTGGGATGGGGCTGCATATGGCTGAAAGGTTTGTACAAGAAGGAGCGAAGGTCGCGATTACCGGCCGGAATGTAGAACGGCTGGAAGAAGCGAAGAGACAGATCGCAGCCGGAAAAGAGGATCATGTCCTAACGGTTCAAATGGATGTCCGTGAAGTAGAAGATACCCAGCGGATGGTCAAAGAAACAGTGGAGGCCTTCGGGAGGATCGATCATCTCGTTAATAATGCAGCAGGTAATTTCATTGCACCTGCGGAAGAACTGTCTCCGAACGGTTGGAATTCCGTCATCGACATCGTTTTAAATGGAACCTTTTATTGCAGCCAGGCGGTCGGTAAGTATTGGATTGAAAATGAAATCAAAGGGTCGATTTTAAACATCGTCGCCACCTACGCTTGGAATGCGGGTGCTGGTGTGATTCATTCCGCTTCTGCGAAGTCAGGGGTGCTTACGATGACCCGTACGCTCGCTGTTGAATGGGGAACAAAATACAGCATTCGTGCCAACGCCATCGCACCTGGGCCAATCGAACGGACGGGTGGAGCTGAGAAACTGTTTCAATCGGAAAAAGCAGCCCAGCGTACCCTTGCTTCCGTACCTCTTGGCCGCTTAGGGAAGCCAGAGGAAATTGCAGGCCTTGCGAAGTTCATTTTATCTGAAGAAGGGGCTTATATGAATGGAGAGGTCGTCACCCTTGATGGAGGCCAGTGGCTGAATAAATTTCCTTTTTAAAAAGGGGAGAGTGGGATGGAAAAGAAGTGTTTCTTTTGCAAAAAAACGTATAAATTAGACCGTTCAGACCCGCAATATATGAAGATAAGTAAAAACCCTAAGGCGTCCTATGTGTGTAAATCTTGTAATCAATCGATGCAGAAAGATGCGCAGACGTCTACGGGCCTCAATCCGGATATGATTGATTCGCACGATAAATATTTGAGGTAATAAGAAATAAACGTCCAGGGTATCCCTCCTGGACGTTTATTTTTGTTAACAAATTTTTTTGCAGCTTCCATTCATCGATCCATTTTTCACATTTCTTCCTTAATCCCTTTTCTCACCAACACCCAGTTAGCCGGATAACTTGTCAAGAAACCTAAAATCATCGCAATCTGCATCATGAACCAGTAAGAAGCCTCGTTCGGCTTCGGTGGCTCCTGAAACAGGACGAAGTGGACGATGGCCATCCAACCGAACATTCCCACCTCAAAAGCAATCAACGATAAGGAGTCAGCTTTAATAGCAGCCCAAACGGCTCCTTTTTTACCGAGATCTTCATTCATTGGATAGATCGCATAATACTGAAAAAGGATGCCGAATAAGTACGCCAACACGAATTCAACGGTGTAGTGGGCGAACAAGGTTGACCCAGCAATCACCATGCCCGTCAAAGCAACAATCGGTACACCAACGGCATCGCCAAGGGTACAGCCTGCTGAACAGTGGCTCGTGGAAACAAACACTTTCGCAGGTCTGCCTCGATGATCCTCTTTATCATTATCCTTACTCTTCAGACGTCCCCATTTAAAATAAGTCCACAGGGCGACAGGGCCCATAAACCATCCATTGATCGGCCAGACGATATTCATAATCTTCATCATTTGTGGGTGCCTCATGATATCCACGGTAATAATAAGAGAACATAAAAGACCAATTGCAAGAGCGATTACAGAAATGGTAGACAACAAAACAATCACCTCTATAATTTCGGAGTTTAAATATCTATACCCTAAGGTAGTAAATAAATAAACGAGTAAAAATCATAAGGATTACCAAGGTGAAACAATTGACTATAATACCTATACCGGGTATATAATAGTAAACAAAGGAGGCGGTGTTATGACAGAGAATCATCTTCCGGAAGATAGCGGGAAACAACCGGTCAAACCGAGGACACAAGATGAAAAGATGGCGGTATTGAACCGCTTGAAACGTATCGAAGGTCAAGTTCGCGGCATTCAGAAAATGGTGGAAGACGATCGTTACTGTGTTGATATACTCGTGCAGATATCAGCGATCAACAACGCTTTGAATAAAGTCGGATACAACTTGTTGGAGCGTCACACGCATCATTGCGTCAAAGATGCCATTCAAAAGGGCAATGGCGACGAAGCCATCGATGAATTGATGAAAGTTGTCCGACAGTTCTCGAAGTAAAGGGGGCATAAGTATGGCAGATAAGAAACAGATGAATGTAGGGGTCACTGGGATGACATGCTCCGCCTGCTCCACAAGAATTGAAAAAGTGCTCAACAAAATGGATGGCGTTGAGGCGAACGTCAACCTCGCGATGGAAAAGGCGAATGTCCACTATGATGAGTCAAAGGTCCAGCCGGAAGACATTCAGGCGAGGATCGAAAAGCTTGGCTATGGTGTGCAAAAAGAGCGTGTAGAGCTGGATATTCAAGGCATGACCTGTTCTGCCTGTTCATCAAGAATACAAAAGGTATTGTCTAAAACAAGTGGTGTGAGGGAGGCGAACATTAACTTAGCGACAGAAGCGGGTGTCATTGAATACGACCCAAACACACTGACCGTCGATGACATCATTGGGAAAGTAGAGAAACTTGGTTATCATGCGGTTACGAAGCAGAACCGGGAGGAACAAAAAGAGCAGAAGGAAGAAGAAATCAAAGAGAAAAAGCGGAAACTCTGGATTTCAGCCCTGTTATCTTTTCCGCTTCTGTACACGATGGTCGGTCACTTACCTTGGGATATCGGTCTTCCGGTACCCATGTGGCTGATGAACCCATGGTTCCAATTTTTGCTCGCAACTCCTGTCCAATTCTATATCGGAGCCCAGTTTTATAAAGGAGCCTACCGGGCGCTGTCTAATAAAAGTGCCAATATGGATGTCCTTGTAGCACTTGGAACTTCGGCCGCATACTTTTACAGTTTGGTCGAAGCCATCCGCTGGCAGTTGAATCCTGGGGTCACGCCTGAGTTATATTTTGAAACAAGTGCCGTCCTGATCACCCTCATCCTTGTGGGGAAACTTATCGAAGCACTTGCTAAAGGCCGCACGACAGCTGCATTGACGAAACTGTTGAACCTTCAGGCGAAAGAAGCGACCGTCATCCGCGATGGAAAAGAAGAAAAAGTTCCTGTCGATGATGTTCAGGTCGGCGATGAAATCCTCGTTAAACCAGGAGAAAAAATTCCTGTGGACGGGGCGGTAATCAATGGCATCACTTCTGTCGATGAATCGATGATCACAGGAGAATCGATCCCTGTCGATAAGCAAGCAGGAGAACCAGTCATCGGCTCAACGATCAATAAAAATGGAACAATTACAATGAAAGCGGAAAAGGTAGGAAAAGATACGGCTTTATCCGGCATCGTCAAAATCGTGGAAGAAGCGCAAGGATCGAAAGCACCGATTCAAAGAACTGCGGATCAGATTTCGGGAATTTTCGTTCCGATTGTCGTAGGTATTGCCGTTTTGACTTTCCTAGTGTGGTTTCTCATCGTCTCTCCGGGAGAGTGGCCGCCTGCCTTGGAAGCTGCCATTGCTGTGCTCGTCATCGCTTGTCCATGTGCCCTTGGCCTGGCTACACCGACTTCAATCATGGTCGGTACAGGAAAAGGGGCTGAGCAGGGGATTTTGTTCAAAGGCGGTGAGTATTTGGAAGGCACCCACCGACTGACGACGATTCTATTAGATAAAACAGGCACCGTCACAAAAGGAAAACCGGAAGTGACTGATTTTGTAGCTTTTGATGATGAGAAAGCTTTATTACCTCTCGTCGTTTCTGCAGAAAAATCATCTGAACATCCGTTGGCAGAAGCGATTGTCCAATACGGAGAGGAAAAGGGTGTCACGAAAACAGCAGCTGCGGAGTTCGAAGCGATTCCTGGACGTGGGATTAAAGCCGTGGTGGACGACGAACATGTTTATATTGGAACAAGAAAATTGATGCAGCGCGAAAACATCAATTATGGTTTGTATGAAGAATCCTTGGTTACACTGGAACAACAAGGGAAAACAGCGATGTTCATCGCCGTCGGAAGGGAATTGAGAGGCTATATCGCCGTAGCAGATACAGTGAAAGAAACATCCAAACTAGCGATTGCAAATTTAAAAGCAATGAACCTCAACGTTTATATGGTCACAGGTGATAACAAACGTACTGCTGATGCGATTGCCAAGCAAGTCGGAATCGATGGAGTCTTTGCTGAGGTCCTTCCCGAACAGAAAGCTGAAAAAGTGAAAGAACTGCAAAAACGTGGAGAAAAAGTTGCCATGGTGGGAGATGGTATCAATGATGCCCCTTCTCTTGCGACCGCTGATATCGGAATCGCCATCGGGACCGGATCAGATGTTGCCATTGAAACGGCAGACATTACACTTGTGGGTGGGGACCTTGCTCACTTGAGCCAGGCCATCCGCTTGAGCAGAAAAACGATGAGCAATATCCGACAGAACCTTTTCTGGGCGCTAGCTTATAACTCTGCAGGCATCCCGGTCGCTGCCCTCGGGCTTCTCGCGCCATGGGTAGCCGGTGCCGCCATGGCCTTCAGCTCAGTAAGTGTTGTCACAAACTCACTAAGACTGAAGCGGGCAAAAATATAAAAAGAATGTGATTATTCGTTCATAGGGGAGAGGGGTAAATTTCCTCCATATTCCTCGACTTGTTGAAGATGAAGCAAAAAAGCTGAAAATGAAAGGATGTTGAAAATGGAAACAACATTGAAAGTGGAAGGAATGACTTGCGGACACTGTAAGAGTGCTGTTGAAGGAGCACTGAAAGAAGTCGATGGCGTAAACGATGTGAACGTGGACCTGGATACTGGTAACGTAAAAGTTTCCCACGCAGATAGCGCCAATAAAGTAGAAATGAGAGAAGCTGTCGAAGAACAAGGCTATGACGTCGTATAGCAAATACAACCCCCGGTGTAAAACTGCCCGGGGGTATTTTTAAAAAGAGGTGGGGAAACATGGGAAACGTTAAAAAAGCTGCATTGAGTCTTCTTTTAGTTTCCGTTTTTCTTGGTGCTTGCAGCGAGGAAGTCGAAGAAGAGGCAAGAGAAGCTAAGGACAGCACAGAAGATAAGGCGGAGAATCACGAATACTTACAATCATTTGAAGGAAATCTCGGACATGTCCACGGTCTTGGCCATATGGAAGAGGGGTTCGCTTTTGCCGCCCACACAGGAATCAAAATTTTTCAGGAGGGGCAATGGAAAGAAGCGGTGTATCACCCTCATGATTACATGGGATTCCAGGTGAGGGAGGACGGATTTCTGTCTTCAGGACACCCGATTCCTTCCAGTGCTCTTCAAAATCCGCTGGGTCTACAAAGAGGAAAAGTTTCTGAAGAGAGTTTAGAGGCTCTTGCTTTTGATGGGGAAAGTGATTTTCACGTCATGGGAGCAGGGTTTGCCAATGAATCTGTTTACGTGTTTAATGAGCAGCCTAATTCCCAATTAGATCAAGGATTTTATAGGAGTACAGATCTTGGCGCGACATGGGAGTCTATCCTGGCGGAAGGAATCGAAGGCGGTGTATTCCAAATGGCTGTCCACCCTACAGATGGAGAAACGGTAGCCGTAGCTACAGACTCAGGGGTTTTCTTAAGCGAAAATGGTGGTCAGAGCTTTGAGAGGATTTCTGAGTCTGGACAAGCTGGAGGCCTATATTTTAACGAAGATGAATTGTTTTATGGCTTATACACTGGGGAAGCGACCATGACATCCTATTTAATTGGTGAATCCGGCACATCGGATGTTCCACTTCCCGACTTGAAAGAAGACGCTGTCATGTATTTTGCCGAAGCAGACAATCGAATGGCGATTTACACCTTTAATGGTGCAGCGTATGTCTCTGAAGACGGAGGAGAGAATTGGAAGAAGATTGTAGAAAAAGGGGAAACCGTCTCTTAATGTAGGAACTCCAATGGAAAATCATTGGAGTTCTTTTTTATTCTTGCAGGGGGACCCGTTGAGGCGTAGAAAGGGAATTCTCCATAAAAAAAGACTCGCAGAGTGCATCTGCGAGTCTTCCATCAACCGATGATATAGAAAAAAATCGAGAAGAAATGAAGGATCGAACCGCCGAGAACGAACAAATGCCAGACCATGTGGTGGTATTTGAAGCTCCGCCAGACGTAAAAAATCGATCCGATCGAATACATGACGCCTCCTACAACGAGATAGGTGATGCCTGCTACAGGCACTTCCGCTGTCAATGGACCCCAGGCGAGAACGATCAACCAGCCCATCAGTACATAGAAAACCGTGGACATCACAACAAATCGTTTGACGAAAAACACTTTGAAAACAATTCCGAGAATGGCCATTCCCCAGACGATGCCGAACAACGTCCATCCGAGTGTGCTCCGTAACGGAACGAGCATGATTGGCGTGTACGTTCCGGCAATGAATAGATAGATGGCGGAATGGTCGAAGATCTCAAACAGATCCTTGGCCCGGCCTGGTGGAAAACTGTGGACGAGCGTCGAGGATACATACAGAATGAGCATAGTGGCCCCGTAGATCGTCACACTCGTAATATGCCAGGCATTGCCGCCGATACTTGCGAACACAATGAGCAGGACGAGCATCGCGATGCTTAAAATGGCACCGATCCCATGGGTGATGGCATTGGCGATTTCTTCACGCTTTGTAAAGGTGTGTGTGTGCAAATTTTTCAACTCCAATGTAATGAACTGTCTTCATTATACGCCGGATTCTTGTTTTTATAAAGACTGGATACTTAAATAGGTTTAACGGGAACAGTGATTGGGGTAATAGGAAGTCGGAAGTAAGCGAGAGAGAGAAATGTCGGAAATTGCGTTCGTGCTTAGGGAGAAATTGTGTTAGAATATGTAATGGTCTTAAGAGCGTCTCTTTCTGCTCCTTCAATGTTCAAGAAAAAGAGGAGTGAATAAGAACATGGTTAGTTTAGAAAAAGAAGCATTGAGGATCCCGCTCGTTTCAGAACTTATGATTCCATCAGAGAAAGTAGCCCACGTGCAAATTGGTAACCCGCTCGAGCATGCGCTTTTGGTTTTAGTGAAGTCTGGTTATTCTGCGGTACCTGTACTGGATCCTACGTTTAAATTTCAGGGAGTCATCAGCAAAACGAAAATTTTGGAAGAAACGTTGGGAATTGAACAATTTGAATTAAACCGACTGTCTGAAATGACGGTTAGTGAAGTTATGGATGATGAAGTGCCTTGTCTAGAGCTTCATGACAATATGATTGATGCGATGCACAAGCTTATTGATTATCCTTTTGTCTGCGTGACGAATCCACAAGGGGAATTCGACGGGATTGTAACACGTCGGACAATCCTCAAACAATTCAGCAAGCATTATCATGAAACTTTCAAACATACAATGGTAGAAGCAAGTGAATAAACCGATTATGATAGAATAGATGGCATCTAAGATGTCATCTATTTTTGTATTGAAGGTGAACCTACATATGAAGAAAGACAAACAAAAACGGGGACTTGTGCTTGCATCGATTATGCTCGCCATGTTCCTCGCAGCGATTGAAGCGACGATCGTGTCGACGGCGATGCCGAGTATCGTAGCGGATCTTGGAGGGTTCAGCTTATACAGCTGGGTGTTTTCTGCGTATCTCCTGACGAATGCAGCGACCGTCCTGCTTTTCGGCCGGTTGGCTGATGTTTTCGGTCGTAAACCGATCTTCATGCTCGGAATCAGCCTTTTCCTACTGGGGGCTGTCCTCTGTGCTCTTGCTCCGTCGATGAATGTTCTGATCGGGGCAAGGCTCGTCCAGGGACTGGGAGCTGGAGCCTTGATGCCAATTGCGACAACGATTGTTGGTGATATTTATACAAAAGAAGAGCGCGCGAAAATACAGGGGTATTTATCGAGCGTCTGGGGCATCTCAGCTGTGACGGGACCTGCGCTTGGGGGCTTCTTCGTCGATCTCCTCTCATGGCCGTATGTATTCTGGATGAATATCCCTCTCGGCCTGCTTGCTCTTTTCGGGATTCTCTTTTTCTTTAAAGAAGAGGTTTCCAAAGAAAAAAGGAGTGTGGATGTTGCCGGTTCTATGTGGGTCGTTATCACAGTCAGCACCTTGATGATTATCCTTGTAGAAGGCGGGGTAGGGATCGATTGGATGTCATGGACGATGCTTTCCATGATTGTCGTTGCTCTCATTGGTGCTCTGGCCTTTTTCTTTCATGAGAGGAAAACAGATGATCCGATGATGCCGATGGATTTATGGCACATCCGTTCCATCCGCTATGCCAACCTCACTTCACTTACGACCGGGATGATCCTCATCGGGGTGAGCAGCTATTTACCGGCCTTCGTCCAGGGGGTTATGGAGCAATCAGCGACCGTTGCCGGCTTCACTTTGACGACGATGTCGATCGGCTGGCCGATCGCAGCAACTGTCGCCGGACGCCTGATTTTGAAAATCGGTTTTCGACCGACCGCCATCCTTGGCGGGGTCTCGCTCATCATAGGAGGAATCATCTTTTCCATGCTCAGTCCGGAAAAAGGACCCTTGTTTGCTGCGATGGGATCGTTATTTATCGGGATTGGCATGGGGTTATCGTCGACCTCTTTTATCGTATCGATTCAAAACAGTGTCGTTTGGCAAAAACGGGGCATTGCGACCGCGACCAATATGTTCATGCGGACGATTGGGAGTGCTGTTGGAGCCGCCTTGCTTGGAGGGATCTTGAACAGCCAGGTGGCAAATGCTATTGAAAGTTCGAGTCTTCCAGCGTCTTTCAGTGTCGATTCTGCCAATTCCCTGCTTAGAGAGGAAACGAGAAAGCAGTTGAGTGAGGAAGCTCTCCTTGTTTTACAGGATGGATTGACATCAGGTCTGCACCTTGTGTACATGGGATTACTCGTACTCGCTGTCCTAAGTTTTCTACTAATTCTCAGAATTCCAAAAAAAGAAGATTGAAAAAGTCAGGCCCCCTTTGATAAAGTAAAGGATGAAAGATACATAAAGGAGGAACTACTCATGAAACAAATGGACGCAAATGAAATCATTTCATTCATATCAAATAGTGAAAAATCAACACCGGTCAAAGTTTATTTGAAAGGTGAAAATTTGGAAAACATCGAATTTGGTGAACAGGTGCAGGATTTCATCACAGGCAACTCCGGGGTTATTTTCGGAGAATGGAAAGTCATCCAGCCAATTCTCGAAAAATATGAAAACGAAATCGAGGACTATGTGCTTGAGAACGACCGCCGTAATTCAGCGATTCCTTTGCTTGACTTGAAAAAGGTCAACGCACGCATCGAGCCGGGCGCTGTTATCCGTGACCAAGTTGAAATTGGAGACGGAGCGGTCATCATGCTTGGAGCGATGATCAACATCGGTTCTGTCGTGGGTGAAGGTACGATGATCGATATGAACGTCGTGCTTGGCGGACGTGCCACCGTCGGGAAGAACTGCCACATCGGTGCCGGTGCTGTCCTTGCAGGCGTCATCGAACCACCTTCTGCGAAACCGGTCGTCATTGAAGATGGTGTTGTCATTGGTGCGAATGCCGTTGTTCTTGAAGGCGTAACGGTCGGTGAAGGAGCGGTCGTTGCTGCTGGAGCGATTGTGACAGAAGATGTACCAGCAAACACACTTGTCGCCGGCACACCTGCGAAAGTGATCAAAGAAATCGACGATCAAACGAAGTCCAAGACTGAAATCATGCAGGCACTTCGTAAACTGGATAACTAATTTTCTCGATCAGATGAAATAGAAGGAAGGGCCTTGCTCCTGGAGCAGGGCCCTTCGTATAGGGAGGGATTCTTTTGAAACAAGAATTGTTGACTAAAATCAGGAGAGAGCTGCATCAAATTCCTGAACTTGGCTTCAAAGAGTACAAAACACAGCAGTATTTATTGGATTATATAAACCAACTGCCTCAAGAAGCTTTGACGGTAGAAACGTGGCGTACAGGAATTTTTGTAAAGGTCAAAGGGAACGTCGGTCAAAAAACGATCGGCTACCGTGCCGACATTGATGGACTTCCGCTGACGGAAGAGACAGGGTATGATTTCCAATCGACCCACGATGGACGTATGCACGCCTGTGGCCATGACTTTCATATGACCATCGCGCTTGGAGCTTTAACCCGCCTCGCTCAGAATCCGGCCGATGATGATGTCATTTTCCTATTTCAACCTGCAGAGGAAGGTCCAGGTGGAGCAGAACCGATGCTTCAATCGGAAGCGATGGACAGGCACCGGCCGGATGTGATTTTCGGGTTGCACGTGGCACCAGAACTACCGGTCGGTTCCGTTTCTTCAAAGCCTGGGTTACTGTTTGCCAATACGAGCGAACTGTTCATAGATTTCAAAGGCGTCGGGGGACACGCGGCCTTTCCTCATTTGACTCATGATATGGTCGTCACAGCAAGTGCATTCGTTTCACATTTGCAGCAAATCGTCGCCCGCAGAGTCGATCCATTGGACAGCGCGGTCATTACCATCGGAAAAATCGAAGCGGGAACGGTGCAGAATATTATCGCCCAGGCGGCCCGGTTGGAAGGTACGATCCGCACCTTATCTCCAGAAGCGATGGAAAGGGTGAAAGGGGAGATCGAAAAGGTGGCGCGCGGCTATGAAATCGCGAATGACTGTGATATTCACATCGATTACGGAGCCAATTATCATCAGGTGTTCAACGATGCAGAACAAGTGCAGCGCTTTGAACAGCTCGTGCAAGAGACCGAATATCAGTACAGAGAGGCGAACATGGCGATGACCGGCGAAGATTTCGGTTATATGGTTAAAGAGATTCCAGGGTTCATGTTCTGGCTAGGCGTCGATTCGGAAGCGGGTCTTCACCAATCGACATTGAAACCTAAGGAAGAGGCTCTTGCTGTAGGCGTCCATATCGTTGAAAAAACACTTCGAGAGCTGTAAAGTGCGCATAGGTTGGCCATTCCAGTTAACAATAGAGGATAGATGAGAGAAGGAGGAGGTTTCCTCCTTCTTTTTTATAAGGAGTGGCCTTGATGGAAATAACGATTAAATTGACGGCAGTGGTAATATTGATTCTGCTCACTGCTTTTTTTGTAGCGAGTGAATTTGCCATTGTAAAGGTTAGAAAAACAAGACTGGAAGCAAAAGCAGCGGAAGGTCACAAGAAAGCGGAGAATGCCATCCGTGTCGTCAGTGATCTTGATTATTATCTTAGTGCCTGCCAATTAGGCATCACGATCACCGCCCTTGGACTCGGTTGGTTAGGGGAACCCACGCTTGAAGTTTTGTTGAGGCCCTTGTTTGATCAAATTGATTTACCAGAAGGCCTCACCCACACCCTTTCATTTGTGATCGCCTTTTTTGTCATCACCTTTTTACACGTCGTCCTCGGAGAGCTTGCTCCAAAGACGATGGCGATCCAAAAGGCGGAAAGTATTACTTTGCTTTTATCCAGACCACTCATGTTATACAGTAAATTAATGTATCCACTCATTTGGCTGTTGAATGGATCGGCCAATATCTTCGTGCGCATGCTCGGTTTCCAGACCGCTCGTGAATCAGATGAAGTACACTCGGAAGAAGAACTGAGACACATCCTGACGAAAAGCTATCAAAAAGGGGAAATCAACCGATCCGAGTATACGTATGTCGATCGTATCTTTGAATTTGATAACCGGACGGCGAAAGAGATCATGATCCCTCGCACAGAGATGGCTGTTCTTGATGTAAGACAGTCGGTGACGAATGCGGTAAGGGAAGTGAAGCACAACCGCTACACCCGCTATCCCGTAATCGAAAGCAGCAAAGACGAAATTATCGGTATCATCCATATGAAAGAACTGCTTTATGATGATGCGGAAAATCAAAGTACGCTCAGGCCATTTTTACGGCCGGTCATGAAAGTGTTTGAGAATATTCCCATCCACGACCTGCTTGTGAAGATGCAAAAAGATCATACGCACATGGCTGTCCTCATTGATGAATACGGTGGAACGTCGGGCATTGTGACCGTGGAAGATATTCTTGAGGAAATCGTCGGGGAAATCCGCGATGAATTTGATGCAGAAGAAGAGCGCGATATCAAACGGCTTAAAAATGGCCACTTTTTGATTGAAGGCAAAACTGCGATCCAGGACATCAATGATTATTTTGATATTCAATTGGATCACATTGATATTGATACCATCTCAGGTTGGATCTATACAAAAGATTTTGAAGCAAAAGAAGGAACTGTAGTCGAAGGAGAGGGCTACCGATTTAAAATCGTAGACCTCGTCAAAGGACAAATTAAGAAAGTGGAAATGTGGAAAGAAGAATCAAAATAACCCGACCTCATGAGGTCGGGTTATTTCTGTTATTAGGACTCTTTTTGAATATACACTTGATGTGGGAATGGAATTTCGATATCCGCAGCATCCAAGGCTTCTTTCATCGCTTTTCTCATATCACGTTCAACCGCCCATTGTTCCATGTTTTCCGTTTTACCGAGGATACGAATGACCACATCAGAAGAACCGAGGCTCTGGACACCAAGCACATTCGGTCCCTCGACAAAACGCTCGTCCTCTGAGAATTGATCCGCGACTTTTTGCAGAACGGCCAGTGCCTCATCGATGTTTTCATCATAACCGATGCCGATGTCCACCAGCGCGCGCATATTGCCCCGGGAGTGGTTGGCGACACCGACGATATTCCGGTTCGGAACAAAGTTCAATGTCCCATCAAAGCTGCGTATTTTTGTCGTGCGGATACCGACTTCTTCAACGACCCCGTCATAACCGCCGGCTGTGACGTAGTCCTCCACCTCTATCTGGCGCTCGATCAGTAAGAAGAATCCGGTAACGATATCAGAAACAAGCCCCTGTGCACCGAATCCGATCGCTAAACCGAGAATTCCGGCACCAGCAAGCAATGGTCCGATTTCAATATTCACCGCACTTAATAACATCATGATCAGGATAAATAGTAATACATAAGAAAACAGGTTCACAGCAACCTTCTGTAATGTTTTATTTCTTCCGTCTGTAATGTTGCGCTGCTGACTCATACGATTAATCGCTGCTTCAATTGCTTTCGTACCTAAAGGCTTGATAATCGCAAAGGCGATGAGAATGACAACGATTTTCAGTCCTCCCGTGATCAGCCACTCGACGAGGACATCAAAATTAAAATTTAACCCTTCTTCAAATAAGTTCATCAATAAACTCCTTTCCATCTTCCGGTCTCCTCTATTAGAATAGCGGAATTTGACAGGAGAATTCAATGTTTTACATTTAAAGACACAAAATTTCTTTGGAGGCTGCCCATAACAAAGAATGGTTGGAATGGAGAGAAGCGTGAGGAGATGACGAAAGAAGAAGGTATAGAAGGATATTAACCTCCATAAGAATGGAAGGGCTGTGTTTTCTAGACCTGTTAAATCTCACTGCTGTTTTGCCATAAGCTCCCTACACTTGAAGACTCAGTTCCGGAATCTCCGGTCTGTTTTCGTTTCGGTTCAAAGCATACCTTAGAAATCACTCGTTTTCTGGGGGAGCACTGTGAGCCGAGTCGTACTGTAGTCCTGCGGGTGCTCACTTCTTATAAGGGGTTGATACTGATAAAATCATTAAAGTTAATGATAAAAGTACGAAATTCACCGAAAAAAGCCCGGCACTCACTGATAAAAACTGTATCTTACCGATAAAAGCTTAAAACCTAATGATAAAAATTTTCGCGCCATATCCTTTAGTGAATGTTCATCTACAACTTTTGTATGAGGGAAAATCATCCTCTAGATAGAAAATTTAAAAAATTATTGCAAATGGGTAGATATTTATTTCGTAACCCGATATATTTAATATTACGTTAAAAAATAAGAAGGAGGGAAACCTTTGGATACGTTTAAAAAACTAAAGGCATTTTATTGGCCGTATCGAAAATATTTCTTTTGGTCCCTGTTTTCATTATTCTTCGTGACCATCATTACCGTCGTATATCCAATCGTGTTGAAAGTGACAATCGATGATGTCGTTCTCGCGGAAGAGTACAGTCTCATTCCTTATATATGTATCGCATTTATCGCACTCATGATCCTCAAAGGATTTGCTACATATTATCACCAGTATTTAGGGGACTTCTTCGGGATCCGTTCAGTATATACGATGCGTGATGAGTTGTATAAAAAACTGCAGCGGCTTCCTTTCCGCTATTATGACAATGCTAAGACAGGAGATTTAATGTCGAGACTTACGGCAGATGTGGAAGGATTTCGTTTCTTCCTTTCCGTTGGATTTTCGGAACTTATCCGAATCTTCCTTTTAATTGTAATCAGTTTGAGCGTCATGTTTTATTTCTCCATTCCCCTCGCCCTTGTCACAATGGCTGCAATGCCGTTTCTAGCGCTTGTGGTGTACCGGTTTGATCGCAAAGTCCACCCGGCATTCCGGAAGATCCGTAAGTCGTTCGGGAAGCTGAATACCAGGGTGCAGGAAAATATTAGCGGGATGAATACCGTTAAATCTCTTTCAAGAGAGAATTTTGAGATCGGACGTTTTTCGAACAGAAGTGAAGATTACCGATCCAAATTCATTACAACATCCAACATATGGGCTCGTTACTTCCCATTGATGGAATTTATCGGTAACGTATCCGTTGTCGCTCTGCTTGCCTACGGTGGCTACATGGTTATGAACAACTCGATGCAGTTAGGAGAATTGGTGGCATTTTTCAGTCTAGTCTGGTATATTCTTGGCCCTTTGATGAACTTAGGTTTCGTCATTAACCTTTTCTCTCAGGCAAAAGCTTCTGGTGAACGGTTGCTTGAAATTTTAGAAGCAGAAGAAGAAATAAGTGAGAAGGACTCAGCCATTCATCAAGATCGTTTGCAAGGTCATGTGATATTCAAGGATGTCACTCTTACTTACATTGAAGATGACGATTCTGCATTGAAAAATATAAGCTTTGATGCTCCTCCTGGAAAAACGATCGGACTGATCGGAGCTACAGGATCAGGAAAAACGAGTATCACTCAATTGATCACCCGTTTTTACGAACCTGAAAAAGGGGAAGTTCTCGTCGACGGCCGTCCGGTCCAGGATTATGGATTGAAAAGTCTGCGCAAAAATATCGGCTTTGTTTTACAGGAGTCCTTTCTTTTCTCAACGACCATTAAAGAGAACATCGCTTATGGAAATCCGGACGCGACGCTTGAAGATGTCATTGATGCCGCCAAAAGGGCACAGGCTCATGAGTTTATCATGGAAATGCCGGACGGCTATGACACCCTTTTAGGAGAGCGTGGCATGGGACTTTCCGGAGGACAAAAGCAACGGATTGCCATTGCACGTGCGATTCTCATTGATCCGGCGATTCTCGTGCTGGATGATGCAACGTCTGCTGTTGATATGGAAACAGAGTTCAAGATTCAAAAAGCGTTGCAGGAAGTGATGAGAGGGCGGACCACTTTCATCATCGCACACCGTATTTCCTCATTGAAACACGCCGATGAAATCATCGTTCTTGAAGACGGAGCCGTCAAGGAACGTGGAGCGCATGAGGATCTTCTTACTAATGGAGGACCTTATCAACGAATCTACGATATTCAATACCAGGATAAAGAGAAAATTTTAAAGACATCTAAAATTTCATAAAAGGAGGGAGACCATGGCTCGCAAACCAAAGCATGAACCAGAAACGAGCACCCATTTGAATCGATTTAAATATACGCAGGACCAGGCGATTGAAAAGCCGTTCAACTGGGCTCAAATGTGGCGGCTGCTTAAGTACTTGAAGCCCTATGCCAAAACATTGCTGCCCGTAGCGATCATTGCGATGCTCGTATCCACCATCGTGAGGCTGGTTGTTCCCGTTTTAATTGGTCAAGTAGCGATTGATATTGCGATTGCTGATAGGGACACCAATCTATTGATACAACTCGTGGTTGGAATTGCCATCATGTATTTACTCAGTTACATCGGTAATGGGCTTAGAATAAAATATGTGAACATCCTCGGTCAGAATGTGATCTATGACTTGAGGCAGCACTTGTTTTCCCACGTTCAAAGACTTTCCCATAAGTTTTTCGACTCGAGGTCCGCGGGGTCGATCCTTGTCCGGATCATGAATGACATCAACTCCCTGCAGGAATTGTTTACGAATGGAATCATCAACCTGCTGATGGACGTGGTCATGTTGACGGGAATTGTCGTCATTTTATTAGTCTTCAGTCCAAAACTGGCGCTGGCGATTCTCGTCATCCTGCCGATCATGTTCTATATCTCAACAAAGCTGCGCCGAAACATTCGCCGCTCCTGGCAGAATGTACGTATTCAACAATCCAAGTTGAATTCGCACTTGAATGAGAGTCTCCAGGGCATTCGCATTACTCAATCTTTTTCTCAGGAAAAAGAAAATACAGAGTACTTCAATGGTGTGAATACAGATAACTTCCAATCCTGGAACACAGCTGCAAGGAAAAGTGCCATGTTCCGACCATTTGTTGAAATGAGCAATGCAGTCGGAACAGTCATCCTTGTCGCTTATGGAGCTCATTTAATCTTGCAGTCAAGTATCGAAGTAGGTGACTTTGTCATGTTCGCTTTCTTCCTTGGCATGTTCTGGGAGCCGATCTCCCGTTTAGGACAGATGTATAACCAGCTTCTGATGGCGATGGCTGCCTCAGAAAGGATCTTTGAATTCCTGGATGAGGAACCAAACGTGGAGGAGAAGAAAGATGCCATTGAACTGAAAGACATGAGGGGCCATATCGAATTTGATCATGTTCAATTCGCCTATGATTCTAAACGCATCGCCCTCCATAATATCAATCTTGAAATGAAAGAGGGTGAGACCGTCGCTCTTGTCGGCCATACCGGGTCTGGAAAGTCGACGATTGCGAACTTGATCAGTCGCTTCTATGATCCGACCAAGGGTTCGGTCAAAATCGATGGGGTAGACTTGAAGGATGCCACGATTGATAGTATCCGCCAACAGATCAGTGTCGTCCTGCAGGATACCTTCATTTTCTCAGGGACGATCATGGAAAACATCCGCTTCGGACGTCCCGATGCTTCCGATGAAGAAGTCATCGAAGCGGCAAAAGTCGTCGGAGCCGATGACTTTATTCAACGCTTAAACAATCGGTATGAAACAGAAGTAGAAGAACGCGGAAATATCCTATCCGCCGGTGAACGACAGCTTCTGTCCTTTGCCCGTGCGCTTCTTGCCAATCCAAGAATTCTAATTTTAGATGAAGCAACCGCTAGTATCGATACAGAGACAGAACTGAAAATCCAGCAGGCGCTTCGCAAACTGCTTAAAGGACGAACGGCAATTATGATCGCCCACCGCTTGTCGACCATACGAGAAGCGGACAACATTTTTGTTCTTGAAAACGGGCGCATCCTTGAGCAGGGTTCACATGATGAACTGATGGATCAAGAAGGTGAGTACTACGACCTCGTAAAAGCCCAGTTCCAAATGCTCGACGCCATATAATCGTTTCAAAAAGACACCGGAAACCCGGTGTCTATTTTTTGTTGAACTAAATGGCAGGATTCTTGAAGACTCAGTTTCGAGACTTTTTGTTGAGTGGATGGGGGCTGCGGGGAATGAGTCGCTTTCCGTGGGAGCGCGGCGCTCCCCCACAGGAAAGCGAGTAGCTTCCCAACCACCCCCGACTCCAAATGTGGCAAACGAACCCCGGATTATCTCGGAACTGAGTCTTCCACAATCGGGAGCTATAACAGAAGAAGAGGTGTGCTGGTCATCGGCATTCGTACGTTAATTTAAATGATCAATAGGGAAGAGGAGGTATAGGCATAATGTTCGACAGCAGGGAAAAGATCGGGTAAGATTTTCATAAATTAGACACTTTGTGAAGGATGTCACAAAATCGTCAACAACCATCTGACCATGAACCGTTTTCACACTTTATACTAACGGTAGAAGTGACCGATTTTAGTTAGGGGGAACAAAGATGTTTGGATTTGAAACCGTGGAAGTGAGCCGGGCGCTTACAGCTATGACACTGCTTTTCCATGCGATTTTCGCGACGCTTGGAGTCGGTATTCCTGTGCTCGTATCGATTGCGGAGCTCATCGGAATTAAGAAAAAAGATCCACACTATACATTGCTTGCCCGCCGTTGGACTCGAGGCTATACGATTACTGTAGCTGTCGGAGTGGTGACAGGTACGGCGATTGGCTTGCAGTTATCACTCATTTGGCCAAGTTTCATGCAGCTGGCAGGGAATGTCATTGCTTTGCCATTATTCATGGAAACGTTCGCGTTTTTCTTTGAAGCGATTTTTCTTGGGATTTATTTATATACATGGGACCGGTTTAAGAAACCGATCTATCACTGGCTATTATCTATTCCTGTCGTCATCGGAGGAACACTGTCTGCTTTCTTCATTACGACAGTCAACTCATTTATGAACACACCACAAGGATTCGAAATGGAGGACGGACGCTTTACAGCGGTTGATCCTCTCGCAGCGATGTTTAACCCTGCGACCCCGACAAAGGTGTTTCACGTCATTTCCTCCTCGTATTTAACAGCTGCTGCTGTACTCGCAGGAATTGCAGCCTTTATCATTCTTGTGAAAAAAGGGTCGTTATATCATAAAAAAGCGTTGAAGCTAACGGTTATGATGACGTTTTTATTTGCTATTCTGACAGCTGTTGCTGGAGACTTATCAGCTAAATTCCTCGCAGAGTACCAACCGGAAAAACTAGCGGCAGGGGAGTGGCATTTTGAAACAGAAGAAGGCGCGGACCTTGTTGTATTCGGTACGTTGAATGAAAACAATGAAGTGGAAAATGCGATTCGGATTCCGAACGCGTTGAGTTTCCTTGCGTACGGTGATTTTAATGCTGAGGTGGAAGGGTTGAATGAAACGCCTGAACAGGAACGGCCTCCTTTATGGATTCACTACATGTTCGACCTCATGGTCAGCATCGGCTTCTATACACTTGGTATCTCGCTCCTATTCCTTATTTTCTGGAAGATGAAAAAGTGGAACGAGTACAACCCGCTTCTTTTATGGGGAATTGTAGCTACAGGTCCACTGACAATGCTTGCGATTGAGTTTGGATGGATTTACGCAGAGGTAGGGCGACAACCTTGGATTTTACGTGGATTCATGACAGTTGCAGAAGGTGCGACAACTTCTCCGTATGTGTTCTCGATGTTCATCCTTTTCGCAGCTGTGTACCTTGTCCTTGGAATGGGATGTCTCATCACATTGCGGAAAATTTTCAAAGGAAAACCGGCTGAATTGGAGTTGGAACATCGTTATCCTCAGACAGCCGCTGCAAGTAAGGAGGGTGACGCATGAGTTATGAATTGATAGGAATTTCCGTACTATGGCTCTTCCTTTATGGGTATTTGATCGTCGCTTCCGTCGACTTCGGAGCTGGTTTCTTCGCCTATTACGCACGAATGACGAAGAAGGATCATTTGATTAACCAGCTGATTTCCCGTTATTTATCACCCGTATGGGAAGTGACCAACGTCTTTTTTGTATTCTTTTTCGTTGGACTTGTCGGGTTTTTCCCGGATATGGCTTACTACTTCGGACAAACCTTACTCATTCCGGGAAGTATAGCGATTGTCCTGATCGCCATCCGCGGATCCTTCTATGCGTTTGAAAACTATGGATCGAAGGACAACTCTCTTTATATGTTTTTATATGGAGCAACAGGACTGCTTATTCCGGCGTCTCTTTCCACAGCTCTTACCATTTCCGAAGGTGGATACATCGAAGAGACCTCAGAGGGCGTTCAACTGCTGTTTGGTAAACTATTGAGCAGTCCCTATTCCTGGAGTGTCGTTTTCCTTGCCATCGTTAGTGTTCTTTATATCAGCGCCATGTTTTTGACGTATTATGCCAACAGGGCAGGGGATAAGCCCGCGCTAGAAATCCTTAGAAAATACGCATTGTTTTGGAGCTCGCCGACAATCATTGCCAGTCTTACGACATTCATCGCACTCAGTCAGCAAAACATGGATCACTTCCAAAGAGCCATTGAATTATGGTGGGTCTTCGGAATATCCGTAGCCTTTTTCATGATCGCTGTCTTTCTCGTATATCAAGGGAAGTATTATGGCTGGGCGTTCATCGCCGTCATGATTCAATTTTTCATAGCCTTCTTTGGTTACGGAGCCTCTCACTTGCCGTACTTGCTCTACCCTTACGTGACGATTACGAGTGGTGTGACTAACGAATCTATGGCGATCGCTTTGGTCATCGTGTTTATCGCAGGACTGTTATTATTGATTCCATCTCTCATTCTATTAATGAGACTCTTTCTTTTCGACGCGGATTATGTAAAAGGAAAAAAATAATTCAACTAAGCAAAAAGCATGGAGCCCACTGGCTCTATGCTTTTTCTCGTTATTAAAGAAAATGGCAGGATTGCGGAAGACTCGATTTCGAGACTTTTCGGGGTTCGTTTGCCGTGTTGAGCGTTAGGGGTGGCTGGGAAGCTACTCGCTTTCCTGTGGGGGAGTGGCAAGCTTCCTCGTACTTCGTCCTGCGGGATCTCGCCTATCTCCTTTCTCCCACGGGAGTCTCGCAGCTTCCCAACCACCCCATTCGATGCATATGTGAAACGAAACCCTTTCCCGAGGATGAATGTCTTTCACAATTCCTGATTTATAGTAATTAAGCGCTCTATAGCAAGCTTTTTATCCAGAATAGCGGTTATGGAAATTCATATAGCTCTACTTTCCTTGTCAGTAAAAACATCCTATACCGGAAGTGGTTTCGAAACACTTATTTGATAAAGGGGCGGAGGGGAATAGGGAGACTCCTGCGGGGAAAAAGTGCTTGGTGAGACCCCACAGGACGCAATCCGAGGAGGCTCACCGCGCTCCCGCGGAAAGCGAGCTATTCCCCGCAGCCCCCATCCACTCAACAAAAGTCTCGAAACTGAGTCTTCAACTAAAGGGAGCTTTAGTGGAAGTTCTTTTATTATTATGGAAGTTCCGTATGTTGAGTGGGGTTTAATGTGATAGAATAAGCATAGATTTTGTGAGACAGCTGGAGGTTGACGTATGAAAAAAGAATTTGCCGTCATTGGTCTCGGCCGGTTCGGGGGCAGCATTTGCCGCGAGTTGAGCCGGGAAGGGATGGAAGTTCTCGCCCTTGACCTTGATGAAGATAAAGTAAACGAATACCGGGACATCGCTTCACATGCCGTTATTGCCGATTCAACAGATGAGAACGTATTGAAAGAGCTTGGATTCCGTAACATCGACCATGTTATTGTAGCGATCGGAGACAATATCCAGGCCAGTATGCTGACGACATTGATTTTAAAAGAAATGGGCATTAAAATGATTACGGTCAAAGCCCAAAATGATTACCACGAAAAAATCTTAAATAAGATTGGTGCCGATCAAGTCGTTCACCCGGAACGTGACATGGGGAAACGAATCGCACATAACATCATATCCAATAACATTCTCGATTATATCGAGCTTTCTGATGACCATAGTGTTGTCGAAGTGAAAGCCGGAAGCAAAATGGGCGGCCAAACGCTCGTGGATCTTGATATCCGTGCCGAATATGGATGTAACGTTGTCGCCATCAAACGAGACAAAGACGTCATCGTTTCGCCAATGGCAACGGAAGAAATCAAAGAGAGCGATGTCCTTATCGTCATAGGTGCGGATAAAGATATCAGTCGATTTGAAAAAAACCTCGTATTAGAAGATTAATTTATTATAAAATACCCACCGGTCCAAAAGGATCAGTGGGGTATTTTATAATTGATTCATTTAAAGATCATAGACGATTATACTAAATGATTGTTATTCAACTCACGCAAACTTTAGTTGAATGGCATCTCCATTTTTCTACTTTTTGTAGTCATCCCCATTGACCTGTAAAAGTCAATGGCCGATGTATTTTCTTCGGATACTCCCAATTCAATACTATCAACTCCGAGGCTTCTCCCAAAATCGAAAACGTATGTAGTTAGTTTTTTTCCAACCCCTATTTTTCTATGCGTTTCAGAAACGCATAAACTGTTAATAAACAATACTTTCCTCGCTTTGACAAAAGAATTTTGAATTATTTCTTCTTCCATAGTTACTATAACGCCGACTATATCAATACCTATGGCAGCTACAAAAATATGCTGTTTGCCATCCATCAACTGGCTTTTAAAGAACTCTTGCGCAACTGGTGTTGAATTCTCGATGTACAAATCTGGTCTTGCAAAAACGTGAAATTCATGAATCTGCTTAAATAGTGGCAACAATGACTCATAATCGTCCTGCTCCGCCTTCCGAATCGATATCTCCATATTTTTCACCCTCAATCATTGATGGTATTTACCATTTCTCACCCTTGCCTTTAACTTATTTGCTCCGTAAGTTGAACATGGAACAACGAAGAATCCGTGAATGTCGATAACCTGAGTGTATCACACATTTTAATCCTTGATTCGAACAAATATGGAGGGTACGCTTTAGCTGAATCTTATTATTGAATGATATGGTCCCCGGTTATCATTCACTTCATTGTTTAAGAAATGCTGGAAAAGGAAATAAGAAAGGTTATAGAAGATAATTTATGGAGCTTGAAAGGATGATTTGGATGTTCAATAAACGAACAGGTGAAGTCATGACACAACAACTAATTAATTGGGGTGTCGATCACATATATGGAATGCCGGGAGATTCTATCAACGAATTGATTGATGATTTGAGGAAAAGGCAGGATGAAATCGAATTCATCCAAGTACGTCATGAGGAGACGGGAGCACTTTCAGCGGCCGCTTATGCGAAATTGACAGGGAAACTCGGTGTCACGGCAGCAATTGCAGGGCCAGGAGCTGTCCACTTACTTAACGGCCTTTATGATGCAAAAGCGGACAGCGCGCCTGTGCTGGCAATCGTCGGACAAGTGCATAGTGAAGAAGTGGGGACGGGAGCGTTCCAGGAAATTAACTTGGAGAGAATGTTCGATGATGTTGCTGTCTTCAATCGTCGGGCAGAGACAGAAGCACAGCTCCCGGACTTACTCGACCAGGCAATCAAAGAGGCATACGCCCATAAAGGCGTTTCTGTACTGATCGTTCCGGATGATTTATTTGCAGCCAAACAGACAGATGAGGTTCGCCTCACATCTGGAGACTATTACAGACCAGAAATCTTCCCTTCGCAGAATCAATTGAACGAAGCGAGACAGATGATTGAAAAAGCAGAGAAACCGATTATTCTGGCGGGACAGGGAACGAGAAATGCTCCGAACGAATTGATTGATTTTGCCGAGTCGATCAAAGCTCCGATCATCTTGAGTCTGCTTGCTAAAGGAGTGATACCGGATAATCATCCGTATTGCCTTGGGCAGCATGGTCAAATCGGAACGAAACCAGCTTATCATGCCATGAAAGAAACGGACCTGTTGATTCTAGTAGGGACACAATTTCCATACCGCGATTTCCTTCCTGATGAGGTCACAGCCATACAAATTGACAATAAACCTGAAAACCTTGGGAAGTACTATCCCATTGAAGTTGGTCTAGCTGGCGACAGTAAAGAGACGCTCGCCGCCTTGAAGAAGCTTACAGCATCTGTAGAGAAGAGAGAGTACCTCGAGTATTACCAGGAAAAAATGAACGATTGGAGAATCGCGCTACAAGAAGAGAAACGATCCACTGAGAACCCATTACATGCACCTCAAGTGATGTATGAACTTGAAAAGCATATGGAACCAGGAGCCATTATTTCTGGTGATGTAGGGAACGTGACCGTATGGCTTTCGCGCTTCTTACACCTCGTGAATCAGAAGTTCGTGTTGTCTGGATGGCTTGCCACAATGGGAAGTGGACTGCCTGGCGCGATTGCAGCGAAAAAAGCCTATCCGGATAAGCAAGTGATTGGAGTATCTGGTGATGGAGGATTCTCCATGGTTATGCATGATTTTGTAACGGCCGTAAAATATGATCTTCCAATCAAAATGATCGTACTGAATAACAGTAAAATCGGAATGATTAAATACGAGCAGGAACAAATGGGACATCTAAATTACGCTACGAACTTAGGAGAAGTGGACTTCGCGAAGTTTGCGGAAGCTTGTGGGGGAGAAGGATATCGAATTGAATCCTACGAAGATCTCTCTTCAAAAATGAAACAGGCCTTCGTTTCCGAAAAACCGGTGCTGATTGATGTCGTTATCGAAGACCAGGCGCCACTCCCTGGAAAAATTGATTACCAGTCAGCAGTGAACTTTTCCAAGTATATCGTCAAAGAGTTCTTTGAATCCGGAAACCTCGACTTACCGGATATGAAAAAAGCATTGAAACGCCTGACATAAAAGAAAATCCCCGCTGGAATTCCAGCGGGGATTTCTTTATGATCACACTTCCATAATGATTGGAAGAATCATCGGACGACGCTTCGTCTTTTCAAACAAGAACGGAGCAATGGTATCTGTGATTTCATTTTTGATCTCAGACCACTGAGTCGTACGACGCTCCATTACTTTTTCAACATGGGAGCTGACGAGATTCTGTGCTTCTTTGATCAAGTCTTCTGATTCTCTCATGTAGACGAATCCACGGGAGATGATATCAGGACCTGATGCGATCTTGAATTCTTTCATGTTGATGCTTACGACGACGATGACAAGACCTTCTTCGGAAAGAATACGTCGGTCACGAAGGACGATGTTACCGATGTCACCAATTCCGCTTCCATCGACATAGACAGACCCGGACGGGATTTTACCTGCGACAGTAGCTTCCTCTTTACCAAGAGCAAGAACGTCACCATTATCCATGACGAAGCAGTTCTCAGGCTCGACGCCACAATCATGGCTGAGCTTCGTGTGCTCTTTAAGCATACGGTACTCCCCGTGAATCGGCATAAAGAATTTCGGTTGGATCAAACGAAGCATGAGCTTCATTTCTTCCTGACTACCGTGACCGGATGTGTGGATGTCATTCAATGGGCCGTGGATGACATCGGCACCGGCGCGGTAAAGTTTATTGATTGTACGGCTGACACTGATCGTGTTTCCAGGGATTGGGGAAGAAGAGAACACGACGGTGTCGCCTGGTTGAATTTGAATTTGACGGTGAGTACCGTTGGCGATACGTGACAGGGCAGCCATTGGTTCACCTTGTGAGCCTGTACAAAGGATCACGACTTCATTTGCTGGAAGTCGGTTGATTTGCTGGGCATCAATGAATGTATCCTTAGGGGCACGGATATATCCAAGTTCCTGGCCGATTCGGATGGAAGATTCCATACTGCGTCCGAAAACAGCCACTTTACGACCTTTCTTCACGGCAGATTCCACCACTTGTTGAAGACGGTGGATGTTTGAAGCGAAGGTAGCAAAGATTAATCGACCATCATCCATACGCGAAAAGATGTCATCGATACTTTGTCCAACGATTCGTTCGGACTTTGTAAAGCCAGGAACTTCTGCATTGGTACTATCAGATAATAGGGCAAGCACGCCTTCTTTACCGATTTCAGCCATCTTAGCAAGATCCGCTGGTTCACCTACAGGGGTAAAGTCGAATTTGAAGTCTCCTGTGTGTACGACGTTTCCTGGTGGAGTTTTTACCACAACTCCGTAGGAATCAGGGATACTGTGCGTCGTACGGAAGAAGGAGACGGATGTTTTACGGAATTTAATCACATCGTCTTCCTGAATCGGATTCAGCTTTGCATTCCGCAACAGACTGTGTTCGTCCAGCTTATTACGGATGAGGCCGAGCGCCAGTTTACCCGCATAAATTGGAATGTTGATTTCACGCAGCAGGTAAGGAATTCCACCAATGTGGTCTTCGTGACCGTGCGTAATGAACAGCCCTTTGATTTTGTCTTGATTTTGAACGAGGTAGGTATAATCCGGAATAACATAGTCGATACCGAGCAGCTCGTCTTCCGGGAATTTGATACCAGCGTCAATGAGGATGATTTCGTCTTGGAATTGTACACCGTACGTGTTTTTACCGATCTCACCGAGTCCGCCCAGGGCGAATACGGCTGTCTGGTCATTTTTCACGAATTTCATCAGTTAAAAATTCTCCACTTTGAAATCTTCGGATTGCTTTTCATATTCAAGGTGATCCTCATCAAGCACCTGAATATATTCGATATTGAATCCTTCATTTTTTAATTTTTCACGAACTTGTCTTTCTGTTTCCGCTTCCACATACATGCTTTCTGTATGCTCACGGACAGGAACTTCGCTCGCAAGTTCCTGATATAATACTTTAAATATCATTTCTCTATCGCTCCTAACTAGATATAATTTCCACATTCTTGTCCTGCCATCATCATAGCACGTTTGTTCCGTATATGGGAATGATAATGGTATGTGCAGGTGCTCGGTACACCCTTAAACAATGGTTTACGCGTATGTTTTTCGTTTCATGAAATCTTTCCAACGTTTTCTAAGCTTCCTTCGTAGACGCTTCATCATCGGCATCTATCCCCTTTCATCCAAATGAAGAAAACAAAAAACGTTAAACCGCCCAATCCCTGTTATCTCTAGTATAATACGGTTTGTGGAAGAATGAAACATTTACATATTAGATTTTGTATATATCGTGTGTTTTTCTTCTCAAACCTATCCACTCATGCTACAGTATAGCCAAAGAGTGGGGTATGCTATGATACATAAGAGAAATTGTACGCAGGCCGACGAGGAGGACAAGGAAATGACGAAAAAAATTGCTTTTTTTGATATTGATGGAACACTACTGGATCACGATAAAAAACTGCCGGAAAAAACTAAGGCAGCGATTCAGGCGCTTAAAGGTGAAGGGGTCTACTGCGCCATTGCAACCGGACGTGCTCCTTTCATGTATAAGAAGTTGAGAGAAGAACTTGGAATCGATTCCTTTGTCAGCTTCAACGGACAGTATGTTGTTTTTGAGGGAAAAGAAATTTACACAAACCCATTATCTGAACCGGAACTTGCGCGTCTTCACAAGCACGCAGAGCAGAACGACCATCCGATGGTCTTTATGAATCATGAAGAAATGAAAGCTTCTGTACCGGATCACGATCATATAGAGGAGAGTCTTGGGACGCTGTATATCGACCATCCAAGTGCTGATGCGTCCTTTTTCAAAGGAAGAAATATCTATCAGTCCCTTCTATTCTGTGAAGGGGACGAAATCGAAGAGTACAGAGAAGCCTATGATTCCTTCGATTACATTCGTTGGCATCCCGTTTCCTGTGATGTACTTCCTAAAGGAGGGTCAAAAGCAGAAGGAATTAAAAAGCTGATCGAAGCAGCCGGCCTCAAGATGGAAGATACGTACGCTTTTGGCGACGGCTTAAATGATATAGAAATGATCCGTGAGGTAGGAACAGGAGTCGCAATGGGAAATGCCGTTCCTGAAACCAAAGCTGTCAGCGATTTCGTCACGAAAGATGTTGGAGAAGATGGACTCTCCCATGCAATTTATGAACTAGGATTGTTGAAGTAACCTTTCTTCAACTAACTGAAAGGATTGGTTGAAGAATCGGTTTCGAGACTTTAATTGAGTGGGTGGGGCTACAGGGAATAGCTCGCTTTCCGCGGGAGCGCGGTGAGCCTCCTCGGACTGCGTCCTGCGGGGTCTCACCCTGCACTTTTTTCCCGCAGGAGTCTCGCCATTCCCCTCCGCCCCTTTACCATGGGAGATTCTCGAAACCACTTCTAATAGATCAGCTTTTATTATTAACGGTAGTGGATCATATAAACCGCTCCACAGAACGTAAAAGCTTATGCAGAGCGCTTTATACTTCTAATAGTGGGATAGTGGAAGACCATCCAACTTGGAAAAGTGGTTCGTTTCCCAGCCATCCCTGACTCCATTAAGACGAACGAACCCCGAAAACATTTCGAAACAGAGTATTCAAATATTGGGACCTTTTATGGAAGAAGTTAAGAGAATAAAAAAGCTCCACCGTCACCGACGGTGGAGCTTTTGTTTATTATCGATCGGCAGGTGTAGCATTGTCAGGCTCTTTGAAAGGATTCTCCTGATCAATGTGATCATAGAACATGACCCCGTGCAGATGATCAATTTCATGCTGAAACACGATGGCGGCATAATCTCTCAAGCGCAGTTTCACATCATTTCCTTCAAGGTCCGTAGCTTTCACTGTAATACGGCGATAGCGCGGAACATACCCAGGCACTTCGCGATCGACGGAAAGGCATCCTTCTCCTGTAGAAAGGTAAGTCTTTTCCACCGAATGACTGACAATACGAGGGTTGAATAAGCCATAGCTGTATAACTTATCTTTCATATCAGTGAAATGGACCGCCAGCATCCGTTTATTCACATTGATCTGCGGGGCAGCTAAGCCAACCCCAGGACGGAGTCCGTACCGGTTACAAACTTGCTCATCCTGGCTATTCTTCAAATATTGAACCATTTCTTCTAACGTTTCTTTATCCTCCTCAGAAGGGGGGAGGGGCACTTCCTCTGTCACTTTACGCAAAGCGGGGTGACCTTCACGAACAATATCGTCCATTGTAATCATTAAGCAACATCCTTTCAAACTATACATTTTCAAAAAAAGCTCTAACTCATTGGTTTCAGTATATATAATGAATGGAATAAAGAGCTCTCTCAAATAGACCTTTTTCCTCTCCATGTCAATGGTAACATATGTGAAAAAGGCACTTTCAATTTGATATCATTTATTATACTATTGTAGATACGTTTAGATTACAATAATGTTTCACGGAATTCGAGGGGGAAAAGGTGTGCGAGTACATAAGCTAGTGGTGCTCCTGGCAGTAGCAGCTTTCTTGTCTGCCTGTACAGGTCAGTCAGCAGAAGAACAGATTTATGAACATCTTGAAAAAGCGGTGACGTTAGAAGATGCTTTCCGCGAACAGCAGCAGCCGATGGTGGATCTTGAGACAGAAGAACAACAATTATATGAAGAAATCATCAATTTGAACATGGATCAATTTGATGAAATCCAAGAGAAGTCCAAGCAGGCGGCATCTATCGTAGAAAAGCGCAGAGAAAAGCTTGAGCTTGAAAAAGAAAGCATTGATACAGCAAAAGAGGAATTCGATAAGATTGAACCTCTAATTGAAGACTTGGACGAAGAGAATGCAGAGGCAAAGGAAAAAGCAGAGCAATTAGTCGAAACGATGGATGCACGGAATGATTCGTATCAAAACTTATATAAGGCTTATGACGAAGCTTTGACCTTGGATGCCAAACTATATGAAATGATGCAGAACGAGGATTTAACAGAAGAACAACTTCAAGAACAAATCGATAAGGTCAATCAGAAATATAATGAAGTGATTGAACATAATGAAACGTTCAACAAACATACAGAAGAGTATAATACATTGAAAAAAGAACTTTATGAAGCGATGGAACTTGATGTAACCTATGAGGAACAAGCAGAATCCTCAACTTCTGAAGAGTAATGGAAAAGCCGTTGACGATGATTCGTCAACGGCTTTTTGTCTTAAGCGAGGACATTTGATCGTGAAACGTTTATCTCTACCGTTTTAACACTGAGGGAGGTGCACCTCCAGCATCTCTTCCATAATGAAGGATCCGAAGTCTGGAATTATAAATTGGCTCTATACTAAACAATTCATTTGATTGTATAGGGGAAAAAACGTAAGATTAATACAGGCTTAATTTTGTGGTGATACAGTATTATGTTCTGAAATAACAAAATAAGTCATTTTTCGACTGCTGTCAGAAGCCTCTATGACTATGTATAGATATTATGTAGCGAAGTGATTGACGAATGATGACGATTTGAGCTAAACTACATAATGGATTGACATTGTACCATTGAATCTTACTTGAAGAATGTAACAGTTTCTATAAACGTCCCTGCATGATTAATAAAGAAGTGTTCAGGGTAAAACGTAAAGAGCAAATCGGTACAGTTTTTTTTCATAATTGGGAAAGCTACTCACAGCATCCATTTTAAAATACGAAAGGAAAGGGTGAATGAATTTGAAACGAACTCTTGAGAACATTGAAAATCAGTTCGAAATGTTTCAAATCCTTAACGAAGAAGGCGAAATCGTAAACGAAGATTTTATGCCTGACCTATCTGATGAAGATCTGAAAGAAATTATGCGCCGTATGGTTTATACGCGTATTCTTGACCAGCGTTCCATCGCGCTTAACCGCCAAGGACGTCTTGGTTTCTATGCTCCAACTGCTGGACAGGAAGCATCTCAGCTTGGAAGCCAATTTGCACTAGAGAAGGAAGATTTCATCCTTCCAGGATACCGTGATGTACCACAGTTGATCTGGCACGGTCTTCCACTTTACCAAGCATTCCTATTCTCCCGTGGACACCATAAAGGAAACCAAATGCCTGAAGGTGTGAACGCAGTGAGCCCGCAAATCATCATCGGTGCGCAAATCACGCAGACAGCTGGTGTTGGTCTTGGTTATAAAAAACGCGGTGAAAATGCTGTAGCAATCACTTACACAGGTGATGGCGGTGCATCTCAAGGTGACTTTTACGAAGGTATCAACTTTGCTGGTGCATTCGGTGCGCAGGCTATTTTCGTCGTACAAAACAACCGTTTCGCGATTTCTGTACCTGTTGAGAAGCAGTCTGCAGCACAAACAATCGCTCAAAAAGCAGTGGCTGCCGGAATCGAAGGCATCCAGGTTGACGGTATGGACGTACTTGCTGTGTATGCGGCAACGAAAGATGCTCGTGAGCGTGCTGTGAACGGTGAAGGTCCGACATTGATCGAGACACTTACTTATCGTTATGGTCCACACACTATGGCCGGAGACGATCCGACTCGTTACCGTACGGAAGATGAAGACAACGAGTGGGAGAAGAAAGATCCAATCGTTCGTTTCCGTAAGTTCCTTGAAGCGAAAGGCCTATGGTCTGAAGAGGAAGAGAACGAACTGATTGAAAAAACTAAAGAAGAAATTAAAGCAGCGGTTAAAGAAGCTGACAATACTCCAAAACAGACTGTTACTGATCTGATCGGTATCATGCATGAGGAACTTCCTTCAAACTTGAAAGAGCAGATGGAAGAATACAAGGAAAAGGAGTCGAAGTAAATCATGGCACAAATGACAATGATCCAAGCCATCACAGACGCGATGCGCACAGAACTTAAAAATGATGAAAACGTGCTGGTTTTTGGTGAAGACGTTGGTCAGAACGGCGGAGTTTTCCGTGCGACTGAAGGTCTTCAAAAAGAATTCGGCGAAGATCGTGTATTCGATACACCACTAGCTGAGTCCGGAATCGGCGGTATGTCCATCGGGCTTGCTCTTACAGGTTTCCGTCCGGTACCTGAAATTCAATTCTTCGGTTTCGTATACGAAGTCATGGACGCAATCAGCGGTCAAATGGCACGCTATCGTTACCGCTCTGGTGGTACTCGTCCAATGCCGATTACTGTTCGTTCTCCATTCGGCGGCGGTGTACACACACCAGAACTTCACGCAGACAGTCTTGAAGGTCTAATGGCTCAACAGCCTGGTCTTCGTGTGGTTATCCCATCAAATCCATACGATGCGAAAGGTCTTTTGATCTCTTCCATCCGCAATAACGATCCAGTCATCTTCCTTGAGCACATGAAACTTTACCGTTCTTTCCGTGAAGAAGTGCCAGAAGAAGAATATACAGTAGATCTTGATAAAGCAGCCGTTAAGCGCGAAGGTACAGACGTTACTCTTGTTGCTTATGGTGCAATGGTTCACTCTTCTCTTAAAGCTGCAGAAGAGCTTGAGAAAGACGGAATCAGTGCAGAAGTCATTGACCTTCGTACTGTATCTCCAGTCGATTACGAAACAATCCTTGAATCTGTTAAGAAAACAAACCGTGCTGTAGTTGTCCAGGAAGCTCAAAAGCAAGCGGGTATCGCAGCGAACGTTGTTTCTGAAATTCAAGAAAAAGCCATCCTTCACCTTGAAGCACCTGTATTGCGTGTATCTGCACCAGACACGGTCTATGCATTCACACAAGCAGAAGAAGTATGGTTGCCAAATCACAACACGATCGTTGAAAAAGTCAACGACGTTATGAACTTTTAATCATCTCTAATACTAGGAGGTAATAACCGTGGCATTCGAATTTAAACTGCCTGATATCGGTGAAGGTATCCACGAAGGTGAAATTGCGAAGTGGTTCGTCAAGCCTGGCGACGAAGTAAAAGAAGACGATGTACTTTGTGAAGTACAAAACGATAAAGCAGTAGTAGAAATCCCTTCCCAAGTAGATGGAACGGTCAAAGACATCCACGTGGATGAAGGTGAAACAACAACTGTTGGTACAGTCATCATCACCATTGATGATGGTTCTGAAGATGCTCCTGCTTCTGAAGAGCCTAAAGAAGAGCCGAAGGAAGAAAAAGAGGAAGCATCGAAAGAAGAAAGCAAAGAAAATAAAGCTGAACAACCAGCTGCATCTGCAAACGATGGTGATGTTGATGAAGACCGCCGCGTTGTAGCGATGCCTTCTGTACGTAAATTCGCCCGTGATAACGATGTCGACATCCGTAAAGTTCAAGGATCCGGCAAAAACGGCCGCGTTCTTAAAGAGGATGTTGAAAGCTTCATGAACGGCGGACAAGCAGAAGCAGCGACAGAAGCTCCAGCTGAAGATAAGCAGGAAGAAGCAGCTTCTACACAGCAAGCAGCTCCAGCTGCAGGTGAAGCTTACCCTGAAACTCGTGAGAAGATGAGCGGAATCCGTAAAGCGATCTCCAAAGCTATGGTGAACTCCAAGCACACAGCTCCTCACGTAACGTTGATGGACGAAGTGGATGTATCTGAACTAGTTGCTCACCGTAAGAAGTTCAAAGCTGTTGCGGCTGAACAAGACATCAAGTTGACTTATCTTCCATATGTCGTGAAGTCTCTTGTGTCCACTCTGAAGAAATATCCTGTTCTTAATACGTCAATTGACGACAATACGGATGAAATTATTCAGAAACACTATTATAATATTGGTATCGCTGCAGATACAGAGAAAGGCTTGATGGTTCCTGTCGTTAAAGACGCTGACCGCAAATCTGTCTTCTCAATCTCAAGCGAAATCAACGAACTAGCTGTGAAAGCTCGTGACGGTAAACTATCATCAGAAGAAATGAAAGGTGCTTCCACTACAATTACGAATATCGGATCTGCCGGTGGTCAGTGGTTCACACCAGTCATCAACCACCCAGAAGTGGCGATCCTTGGTATCGGACGTATTGCAGACAAGCCAATCGTACGCGATGGTGAAGTTGTAGTAGCTCCAGTTCTTGCGATTTCCCTAAGCTTCGACCACCGTATCATCGACGGTGCAACAGCTCAGCACGCAATGAACAACATCAAGCGTTTACTGAACGATCCACAACTAATCATGATGGAGGCGTAAAGTATGGTAGTAGGAGATTTCCCAATTGAACTAGATACGTTAGTTGTTGGTGCGGGTCCTGGCGGTTATGTTGCCGCCATCCGTGCTGCACAATCCGGTCAAAATGTAACCATTGTCGACAAAGGTAACCTTGGAGGCGTTTGTTTGAACGTCGGTTGTGTTCCTTCTAAAGCGTTGATCCAAGCCGGTCACCGTTACGAACACGCTCAAGGCGCTGAAGACATGGGAATCAAGTCAGAAAACACAACGGTCGACTTTTCTAAAGTACAAGAGTGGAAAGGCGGCGTTGTAAACAAACTGACTGGCGGTGTTGAAGGTCTTCTTAAAGGAAACAAAGTAGACATCATAAAAGGCGAAGTTTACTTCGTAGATAAAAACACGGTTCGTGTTATGGACGAAAAGAATTCTCAAACGTACACGTTCAACAATTGCATCATTGCAACAGGTTCTCGTCCGATTGAGATTCCTTCTTTCAAATTCTCTGATCGTGTTCTAGATTCTACAGGTGCTTTGAACCTGGATGAAATTCCAGAGAAAATGGTCGTGATCGGCGGCGGTTACATCGGTACTGAGCTTGGTACAGCGTATGCAAACTTCGGTACACAAGTAACCATCCTGGAAGGTACAAAAGACATCCTTGGCGGTTTCGAGAAGCAAATGTCTTCCATCGTCAAAAAGCGTCTGAAGAAAAAAGGCGTAGACGTTGTAACGGAAGCAATGGCTCAAGGTGTTGAAGAGACGGAAAATGGCGTTACCGTTAAGTATGAAGCTAAAGGGGAAGAAAAATCCATCGATGCTGATTACGTACTTGTAACTGTCGGACGTCGTCCAAACACAGACGAAATCGGTCTTGAGGATCTAGGAATCAAGATGACAGATAAAGGTATCATCGAAATCGATAAACAGTGCCGTACAAGCATTGATAACATTTATGCGATTGGTGATATCGTTGAGGGACCACCACTTGCTCACAAAGCTTCTTATGAAGGTAAAATCGCTGCAGAAGCGATCTCTGGTGAGAAGTCTGAGATCGACTACCTTGGAATTCCGGCAGTTGTATTCTCTGATCCAGAATTAGCTTCTGTTGGCTACACAGAGCAGGAAGCTAAAGATGCCGGCTACGAGGTCAAAGCGTCCAAATTCCCATTTGCAGCAAACGGACGTGCGCTATCTCTTAACGAAAGTGACGGCTTCCTGAAGCTCGTTACACGTAAAGAAGACGGCCTTGTCATCGGTGCTCAAATCGCTGGTGCGAATGCAAGTGACATGATTGCTGAGCTTGGCTTGGCTATCGAATCCGGCATGACTGCCGAAGACTTAGCGCTAACGATCCACGCTCACCCGACACTAGGTGAGATCACGATGGAAGCAGCTGAAGTTGCCATTGATCAACCGATCCACATCGTTAAATAATGAAATGAAAAGCCCGACAGGCTCCTATGAGTCTGTCGGGCTTTTTTGTTGGGGAAAAAATTAATGTCCCCTAACTAGAGTTTTATGTCCTTTAACGGTAAGTCAATGCCCTCTAGCTGAGCTTTAATGTCCTTTAATGGTAAGTCAGTGTCCTCTAAGTAAGCATTACCGTCCTCTAACAAGAAAACCTTATTAAGTGTACAAAAAGCCTCCCATGAAATTATGAGAGGCTTTGGCATTCATCTAACCATCGCTATATGATTTTCCAATGTCATTAAGATTTTTTCACGTGGGTTGTTCCCTGAGATCGTGGTTACCGTTTTACCTTCTTCTTTAACGACGAGGACGGGCAATTCTTCCGTAGGGATGTTCAGGTCATTTTTGTTTTTTTCCGTTTGTTCGAACTGCATTTCAGCTCCCTCATCCTGTTTCAATTTCCAATCGAGAAGGGCACTTAAGTAATCCTGTGCGGACTCTTCCTGATCCGCTTCGGAGTATAAGTATAATTCATAGTTTTCAGGTGTAGCTGTAAGTACTTGTACGGTTTCACCTTTTTGGAGGCATCCAGCGAGTAAGAATATAGCTAAGAAAGATAGGATAATACGATTAATCATGGTCCGACCCACTCCCTTGTCTTTGATCCATACTCAGTGTAACAAGGAATGGAAGGGATTTTTTTGATGTTATCGTTTTGTCATCGAAATGATAGTCTCATGTTGTATTGTGACATCTATTGTAAAGTCCGATAATGAAATTTGTAACGAGGCAGCCGCCGATAGAAAAGCGTGCAACGGCTTGTGAAAGAACGTGAATGACTTGATGGAATAAAGAAAGGGGAAGGGAACGTTTAATTAGAAAGAGGACTGTGAATGGATTTCATGAATTCATAAGGACAAGCTAGTCTGATTAGGGGAATAAAAAAGAACCCAGAAAGTAAATTCTGGGTTCCTATAAGATTCATTATTTCTTTTTCTTCTTAAGGTCAACGATTTTCGCTTCCTCCTGGAAGGTCTTAAACAAGGAGAAGCAGATGAGTATCATAATAAAGGTGAACGGGAAGGCGGCGATGATCGCTGCTGTTTGGAGTGCACCTAATCCGCCTTGCCACAACAGCACAGCTGCTGCTCCAGCCTGGATGATTCCCCATGTGAATTTCACCTGGTTTTTAGGGTTCAAGCTTCCGTTCGTCGTCTGCATGCCGAGTACGAAAGTAGCAGAATCGGCAGAGGTTACGAAGAACGTACTAATAAGCAATAGACCTACGAAAGACATGATCGACCCTAATGGTACATTTTCCATCATAGAGAAGAGAGCAACTTCTGAACCAAGCTCACTAACATCGGAATAGATATCTACACCATTGAAGAACTCAAGTGAAATCGCTGTTCCACCGAATACTGAGAACCATAGAGCTCCGAAGATTGTCGGTACTAAAAGGACACCTAAAATGAATTCACGAACCGTTCGCCCGCGAGATACACGTGCGATGAAGGTTCCTACGAATGGAGCCCAGGAAATCCACCAAGCCCAATAGAAAATGGTCCAGTTTTGAACCCATGAACTATCTTCCGCAAAAGGAGTCATACGAAAGCTCATGTAGGGCAGGTCACGGATATAGGACCCGAAGGATGTCGTGAAGTAATCCATGATAAAGTTTGTCGGTCCTGCGAATAGCATGAACACCATTAAGCCGATTGCTAGCACGACGTTCGTGTTACTGAGATATTTAATTCCTTTGTTCAAACCAGTCATGGCAGAAACCATGAAAAGGACAGTTACGACAGCAATAATTGTAAGCTGTAGTGTGAACGTATCTTCTAAGCCGTCAATGGTAAAAGCAAGACCACTGGATATTTGAAGTGCACCTAAACCAAGAGAGGTCGCTACACCGAAGATCGTTGCAAAAACAGCGATGAAGTCGATAAGCGTACCCAGCGGACCTTTTACTCTCTTTTCGCCCAGTACTGGCGTGAGAGCGGCACTAATGACACCAGGAGCATCCTTTCTGAATTTAAAGTAAGCAAGGGCCAGAGCCAATACAGAATAAAAGGCCCAAGGATGAAGTCCCCAGTGGAAGAAGGTGTACTTCATCGCGGACTGAGCCGCTTCTTCGCTCATAGGCTCTTGTCCCGGGATCGGCGGGGTATGGAAGTGAGAAAGGGGTTCTGCAGATCCCCAGAAAACAAGTCCAATACCCATACCCGCACTAAAGAGCATGGCAAACCATGTAATATAAGGATATTCCGGTTCATCATCCGGTTTTCCTAATTTTAAATTTCCATATTTCGAGAAGACTAAAAAGATAACAAAAATTAAGAATCCTGTAGCTGACAATAAGTAGAACCATCCGAATTTTTCAGTCAGAAAACCCTGTATGTTAGATGTTACATTTTCTAAGTTCCAAGTCGGTAGGATACTTTCTGGGATGACTCCCCAGCCAATGAATAAGAATGCGACAACTACCGAAATGTAAAATACTTTTGTTACTTGTTTCATTACTGACTTCCCTCCTAGTAAAAGATTTCTTTACCACGTTATGACTGATCTGGTAAATAGCATTTTTTCACCAATTGTTCTTGTTTCTCCGACAAATTTTGCAACTCTTCCAATACGTCGTGAAAACAAAGCAATTCGTAAATTAAGATCGTCTGCGGTGGTAAATGGTGTCGGTAACCTGTCTGCTTTACGACATGGTCTTCTTTCCATTTCCAGAATGCATCATCCAGCTTATTTACCATCTCGAACTGGTTTTCGTTAATCGAGTGGGTCGGGTCACTGAGTACATGGGTGAACTCCTCCGTAAGTGCAAGCAAAAGCTCTTTTTCCTCGTTTGTGAAATCAGAGGCTTTTGTTTGAACGTACTGCAAGTTTCCAAGATGATAAGCAATTTGTTGAAATGCCGCCAGTTTCCGCTGAGAGAGTTGAAAAGCGACCATCTCTTCTTCTGAGTGACGGTGATATTTCCACTCTTCCCTTTGATATTGAGAAAGCTGATTTGTCTTTTCCAGATGGGCCGTCAATTGCCTGTAGGACCTCTGAATAGCACGAGTTTTCTCTTTAGATTCTGCCGTTACCTCAGAAATTATACGCTTCAAAAGCAGACCAGCATGATTATACAAACCATTGATGTTTTTGTAAATCATCGGCGAATAATTGGGAGGCAAAAGGAAAAAATTCACAAAAGTCGAGATGATGATTCCAATGGAGGTTGTACCCAATCTCGTAAAAAATGAAACCACATATTGATCTTGGAAATCTGGAATCATGGCTGTTGCTGTAATGGTGGCAACTAAAATCCCATCATCCAGTTTCAATTTGTGACAGACGGCGATCGTCACCATAGCTACAAGAGCGAATGTCAACGCACCTTTTCCCAAAAGGCCGTAAAAGGTTGTAGCGAGCAACGCTCCAATGGCCGAGGCAGGAAAACGTACGGCGGCTTTTTTAATCGAATCTGCAGCTGTATGTTCAATCGTGACGATAGCTGTGATGACAGCAAATATAATGGGTAAATTAAAAAAACCGCAAATCAATGCAGTCAAAAAGACAGAAATCCCCGTTTTTAACGTCCGGCTCCCTAAAAATTTGAATTTTTTCAATGAATGTAGCATTTTAATCACCCATATGTAAGAAGTCATGAGACCACGATAAAACATTATATAATATTTTACCCGAAAACGATAGATAAAATGTTGAATTATCTTTTATAATGAAGAAAGTGGAAATACATAACAGTGGAGGGAACACCTATGAAAAAATGGACAAGTTCGTGGATCGTACTTATTTTCCTGCTTGCTGCCTGCTCAGGAGCGAACAGTGAGGAAGTTCAGAAACCAGAAGAAGCGACTGCTGAGAAAGAGTCGACAGAAGAAGTGGTTGAGGAAGAGGAGAAGGCGGAAGAAACGGATGAAGAAGAAAAAGATACGGAAGAACCAGCGGAACAAGATTCAGAAGTGATGAAGAATGTTGAACCTCAATACGAGTTAACAGGAAACTGGTCCTTCGAGCCGATCGGAGATGCGAATCCAAAAGTCGCTCTCCTTACGATTGATGATGCACCAGATACTCACGCGGTGGAAATGGCTGAAACGTTGAAAGAAAAAGATGCACCTGCGATCTTTTTCGTAAACGGCCATTTCATTGATACACCCGAAGAAAAAGAAAAATTGAAAGAGATTCATGAAATGGGCTTTCCAATCGGGAACCATACAGAAACACATGCAAGCTTACCCGAGCTGAGTGAAGAGGAACAAAGGGTTGAAATCGTTGGATTGAATGACAAAATTGAAGAGATCATTGGTGAACGACCAATCTTCTTCCGTGCCCCTTTTGGACAGAACACTGATTTTTCTAAGCAATTGGCAGAAGAAGAAGGGATGCTCGTCATGAACTGGACGTATGGGTACGATTGGGAAAGTGAATACCAGGATGCTCAAGCACTTGCTGACATCATGGTCAACACACCGCTGCTAAATAATGGAGCCAACTTGCTCATGCATGACCGGGAATGGACAAACAAAGCATTGGGTCCAATCGCTGATGGTCTGCGAGAGAAAGGCTATGAGCTGTTAGATCCAACACTCATTCAGACACCATAATTCAAAGAACACTCCTCGGAGTGTTCTTTTTTTAGGCTTAAAAAGAATTCTTGATCATATAATAGTAGGTAAAGAAATTATTAGTATGACACATTTTATAAAAAGTTATACTTTTGGGCTTGATTTTTCGATTGTGCCATATTAGAATAAAGTTACGTTGAAAACGATTACAAATATGGGGAGTGGATGTGAATGGGTACAATCGTATGTCAAGACTGTCAGAAGGTAATTGAGCACTACGAAAATGAGAAGGTTTCTACTCTTTACAGCACCTGTCCTACCTGCAACAAGCCAGAAGATAAATAAACAGTATGCACTATTAAATGGGGGCATCCTTCCTGTGAAGGAAGCATAAAAGGAAAGAACCAGGTATTGGACCTGGTTCTTTTTTTCGCGAAAGGATTTCCGATTTGAGGAAATCCTTTCGCGCCAAAGAGCCGTCGAGTCGCGCCAAAGAGCCGTCGAGTCGCGCCAAAGAGCCGTCGAGTCGCGCCAAAGAGCCGTCGAGTCGCGCCAAAGAGCCGTCGAGTCGCGCCAAAGAGCCGTCGAGTCGCGCCAAAGAGCAGGAGAAACAAAAAAAGAAGCCCGGCGTGGGCTTCTTTTTTATTTGAATGCACGATGTTCACGAATGACTTGAATCGTTTCAAGTGTATCATCTTCAGGACCCTGTACAGGAAGGCCTGCTTCGACATTATCGTGAATGTAGTCAATGTTTTCCCTTGTAATAATTTCACCTGGTATGAAAATGGGAATGCCGGGGGGATAGACCATCACGAATTCAGCGCTGATTCTTCCGACAGCTTCTTTCAGTAAAATCGTTTCTGTGGAAGAATAGAAGGCCTCTCTTGGAGAAAGAGCAAGCACAGGAATGTCGGGAACCTTCACCCGGATGTTTTCTGTCTCTTCTTTGTCCGAGTACTCTTTAGAAAGTTTCTCTAAAGCCGTTACAAGCTCGTCGATGTCTTCTTCCCGATCGCCAGGGGTAACAATGCATAAAATGTTATACAAATCGGAGAGTTCCACTTCGATGTTGGCTTTTTCTCGAAGCCAAACTTCGACGTCATAGCCTGATAATCCGAGCTTTTTCACGGAGATGATTAATTTCGTAGGATCGAAGTCTACCGTAGCATCGCTCGTCAATATTTCGCTGCCTGGGCAGTAAATGCCGGTGATCTCATTCAAACGTCTTCTGGCATGGTCTGCGAGGCGAAGGGTTTCTTCCATCAACTCCCACCCGTGAATGGCGAGATGTCTCCGTGCGGCATCAAGACTTGCGAGTAAAAGGTACGACGTCGAAGTTGTATGAAGCATGGATAAAATCGACTGCACTCTTTCATGAGAGACGAGCCCTTCACGTAAATTTAACACGGAACTTTGGGTTAAGGACCCACCGAGCTTATGCACACTCGTAGCTGCCATATCTGCACCTGCCTGCATCGCAGAAAGGGGGAGTCGCTCATGAAAGTGAATGTGGACGCCGTGGGCTTCATCGACAAGCACAGGGATATCGAAACGGTGGGCAATGTTGACGATCTTTTTCAAATCAGCAGAAACTCCGAAATAAGTCGGATTGATGACGAGCAGTCCCTTTGCATCCGGGTGTGCTTCACAAGCCTTTTGCACAGACTCTGAAGTGATCCCGTGAGAGATTCCGAAGCGGTCGTCAAGTTCCGGATGGATAAAGACGGGTTTCGCTCCTGAAAAAATAATCGCTGTCGTTACAGATTTATGGACATTCCTTGGCACGATGATTTTATCACCAGGATGACAAACACTCATAATCATCGTCATGATCGCACCAGATGTGCCCTGGACAGAGAAAAATGTATAATCTGCACCGAAGGCTTCTGCAGCGAGGTCTTGCGCCTGTTTGATCATGCCTTGCGGGTGGTGCAGGTCATCCAGTGGTTCAATGTTGATGAGATCGATGGAAAGGGCTTGTTCTCCGATGAACGAGCGGAATTCTTCATCCATTCCTTTTCCACCTTTGTGCCCTGGAATATGGAATTGGACCGGCTTTCGGTCTCTATGTTTTTTTAACCCTGTAAATAAGGGAGTTTCATGTTGGTTCATTTGTGTTTCCACCTCTTTAATTTAGAAAAGCACATGAATTATAGCAGGTTCCACGTTCGCTTGCTAGTCTTTTGTGTATCCTTTTTCCAATCATGCTAAAATGAAAAAAAGGGGAGGGATTCATGTGGAATGGAAAACTCGCGTCACAGAAGCTTTAGGCATTACATACCCGATTATCCAGGGAGGACTTGCTCACCTCGCTTATTCTGACTTGGCTGCAGCGGTTTCAAACGCTGGCGGGCTCGGTCAGGTAACGGCAATGAGTATGGAAGGTCCCGATCAACTGAGAGAAGAAATTGATGACGTAAGAGAAAAAACAAACCGTCCGTTTGGAGTGAATTTCGCGATTGGTCAACACGGGCGACCATTTGAAGAGATGGTTCAGGTGGCTGTGAAAGAAAAGGTGCCGGTTATCTCTGTCACAGGAGGAAATCCAGCGCCAGTCCTTGAGCTTGTCAAAGGCACTGGAATAAAAACCCTCGTACTTGTAGCGGCAAGACGGCAGGCCGTTAAAGCGGAAGAGCTGGGAGCTGACGCTGTTATGGTCGTCGGTCATGAAGGCGGTGGACACCTCGGGCGCGATGATGTCGGTACATTCGTCTTGACGCCACAAGTCGTGGACGCCGTGGATATACCTGTCATTGCTTCAGGAGGGATCGGAGACGGAAGAGGTTTGATGGCTGCGCTTGCTTTAGGAGCGGAAGGTGTGGAAATGGGGACGCGGTTTATCGCCACCAAAGAGTGTGTGCACGCCCATCCCGCTTATCTGGAAGCTTTGATTCAAGCAGACGAAACATCCACCACTGTCATCAAAAGGAGTTTGAAGGCCCCGGCCCGTGCCTTGAAAAATGATTGGACAGCGCGTATTTTGGAACTGGAAGATGAACAAGCGGGGTATGAAGGCTTAAAATCTTACATCAACGGCGAAGCGAATAAAAAGTTCATTTATGATGGAAAACAAGCTTACGGATTCGGATGGGCTGGTCAAGTGGCTTCAAGGATCCATGACGTTCCATCGGTCGATGAATTGTTCAAACGTATCGTCACAGAAGCGGAAGAAATCCGCAACAGGTGGAGCAAGTAAGGAGGAAGAATAATGAGTTATACGTATCCAATCGATGAAATTTATTGGTCTAAAGAAGAAATTATCGATGTTGTCAATTTTTACAGCCTGGTCGAACAAGCCTATGAAAAAGGAGTCGACCGTGATGAGCTGATGCTCGCCTATACCCGGTTCAAACAGATCGTCCCATCTAAAAGTGAAGAAAAAACGCTGTGCGGACAATTTGAAAAAGAATCCGGCTATTCCTGCTACAGAGCTGTCAAACAGGCGAAAGGCCTGAGTAAAGGTGAAAAAGTGAAGATGTAAACGAAGAAAGGCGCTCCATCAGGGGGCGCCTTTTCTTTACTGATCCAGTTGTTTTGTGAAGCGGTATAAAGGTTCAAGGGTTTGGAACGTTTCTTTACAAAGCTCAATGAAAGCATCCGGATCTTTCAAACGGGCATCTCCACGTTCAATGTTTCTGCCACACAAGATCTCTGCTTTTTTCACCGTTTTCAGACGTTCGGTCATACTTAAAAACTTGTCCTCATCTACGTCTGACTGGGGAATGCTGTCAGGCTTCATATGATCGATGGACCATACATAGTCTTCCGGGATATGACGAAGCACTTCATCTTTGTTTTGCTCCAGTTTATATGCAAAGTCCTGTTTAATAGGACTTTCATAGATCACCGCAAACCAAATGAATACATGAGACTCCCACAGACCGATTTGGAAGTGGGGAAGCTTCTTGTATCCTCGTTTATTTGAAGCGAGAGCCGCCCACGTATCATTCGGCGGGTTCGTTTTCCGGCGTGCGTGTCTCGCAACGTGTACAAACATTTCGTCACCAGTCATCGCAGTGACATCTGCCGCGAGTTCTGTCGCTACAGCCTCAAGCTTCGGAGATATGCGATCCCTCAAAGCTTCCATTCTATTTTCTAATCCGGGAATGGAAAAAACGTCAAAGTCTTCCTGTGTAAATCCACTAAATGTCGTCATTCGATCAACTCCTCCATTTTCTCGCCCTTATTTTACCACAAGAAAACGCGGTTACTAAGTGATGTGTTCGCATGGTTTGATTTCTGTAAAAATGGGTTACATATAAGTAATCTAATTGAAACTTCTGTCGCAAAAGTCACATATATATATTGTAAGGATTTGAAAGGGAGGAATTAGCAGTGAAACATGTCATGGAAGCATTGCGTAAAAGAGAAGCTGAAGAGAAGCTCCCGGTAATCCGTATGGAGATTGATTACGAACTGGTGACCTTGCACGATGCCATGATCGCCGGAGATGTCGAACAAATGGAAAAAACAAAGAGAAGACTCTCTGAACTTCGTAAGCAATTGATTGAATGGTCCATATAAGAGCGAGCAACACTAAAGTTGCTCGTCTTTTTTATGCTTTTAACCAGATGGCTTATTAAAGAATATGGCAGAATTGTGGAAGACTCAGTTTCGAGACTTTTCGGGGTTCGTTTGCCGTGTTGAGCGTTAGGGGTGGCTGGGAAGCAACTCGCTTTCCTGCGGGGATGACGGCAAGCCTCCTCGTGCTTCGCACTGCGGGGTCTCGCCAGCCAATCCATTCCCGCGGGAGTCTCGCAGCTTCCCAACCACCCCATTCGGTC